>JAAYUS010000012.1 GCA_012517605.1 Bacteroidales bacterium | reverse complement strand
ACTGACATGAATCCAATCAAGAACATAATCATATTACTGTTAACTATTTCATTTACAGGATGTATAACACAGTTTGTTCCCGAAACAGATGAGGATAAAGATATCCTGGTGGTAGAGGGAATGATTACTGATCAGCCGGAAACCTATACTGTAAAACTCTCAAAATCGATGCCGCTTGGCAAAAAGGCAGCTTTAAAACCGTTAAAGGGATGTTCGGTTTCTGTAAGTGACGACAAAGGGAATTATTACCAGTTCAGGGAGTCGTCAACAGCCGGAACATATCTTTCAGATAAGTCAGTTTTCAGTGGCGTGGTTGGAAGAAAATATACGCTGCATATCTTTACTGGAAATGCCACACCAAGTCATTATTCCTACCAGTCTCTTCCAATGGAGCTGATCTCAACTCCTCCCATTGACAGCCTGTATTACGAGAAAGTGGTAATCAAGGAGAAGGATGAGAATTCCGGTCCAAAGGAAGGATGCCAGATCTATCTGAACACTCATGATGAATCGGGTAAATGCAAGTATTACAGGTGGGATTACACAGAAACCTGGGAATTCAGGCTCCCTTATATGGTTACAAACCATATATGCTGGATCACAAATAATTCGACTGTGATAAAGATCAAAAACACTTCAGTGCTTTCTGAAAACGTTATCAGAAAGTATCCCCTGAATTTCATATCAAGTGAGACAGACAGATTAAGTCAAAAATACAGCCTTCTTGTAAATCAGTATTCCTTAAACGAGGATGAGTTCAATTACTGGGAAAAACTGCAGAATGTCTCACAGGATGTAGGCGGTTTGTACGATGTCATTCCCGCATCAATACCTGGTAATATTTTTTGCGTCGAAGATCCGGCTGAAAGGGTTCTTGGGTATTTCAGCGTATCAGGAAAATCTTCAGAAAGGATCTTCATAAAAGAGACTTTCAGAGGACTGATAAACCTTTACAGACAATGTCCGGTCGACACTATTTACGGAAACAAACCGATTCCGAACCTGAATTCATCGGTATGGGTGATAGTCGATGAGCCTTATTCCATGCCTCCATACAAAATTATCACCGATAAGAAATACTGTGCCGATTGTACAACCCGAGGCGTTACAATAAAACCTGATTTCTGGGATGAAGAAAAGTAATAAGCAATTAATGAATAAACTGATGCTGGTTAATCCGGGGTTGATATTCAGCATGTTCTTCCTGCTGCTGTTCCCGGTTTCAGGACAATCGCAGACTGGTTTTACAGATGTCCTGTCAAAAAAACTGGCTGAATATGTCAGGCTGTTTCCGCGGGAGGAAATCTATATACATACCGACAGGCAGGAATATATCGCGGGTGAAGATATCTGGTTCAAAATATATGCATTTGACAGACAAATTCTAAAACCGCTGACTGGTAATGGAATAGTCTATTTTGAGATCCTGAATCCTGAGAACAGACCAGTTGTGCAGAAGAGAATTGGAATTTATGATGGAGTGGGGCCCGGACAGGTTTCACTTCCTGATACGATTAGCTCAGGGATTTACATAATTAGAGCTTATACAAACTGGATGAAGAACTTCATGCCGGACAACTGCTTTTCTAAAAACATATTGGTCTTTAATCCATTGAAAAACAGAAGCTTTAAGGATAAACGAGCTAAAGTGGGAACTCCGGCAGGAAATGTTACAGTGTTGCAGCAGCCCGGACTTGCACTAAACGTAAGACGGGAAGGTAACCGGAAAGCAATCATTGAAATTAATTCTTCACCTGAATATCGTTCTGCAAAAGGTACTGCTCATTATCTGTCAGTTCAGACCCGCGGATCCATGAACTTTGCCTCGCCTGTCGGAATTACAGGAGATATAACAAATGTCGAGATCCCGGGCAATCTTATTACACCTGGCATCAATCAGATTACATTGTTCAACATTTCGGGAAGACCGGTGTACGAGAAATATATCTATACACCTTTCGATAAAGCAGGCATGGAAGTTATATCGGAGGAAAGCTATAACCTGAGGGATAAAGTTGCTGCTTCATTTAAAGCCGAGTCCGGGTCATCTGAGATCGGAACTGATCTTAATGCCAGCGTTTCAGTTGTTCCTGCAGGCAGTGAAAGTTTTCCGGACATTGCCGATTATCTTGTTTTTGGCTCGGAATTCGGGGCTCTTCCGGGTGAACTTTTTCATTCTGATCTGGATGAAATAGGGCGTGACACCCTTGATAACATCCTGCGCGGCCTTAAGAGCAACTGGATTGACTGGGAAGCAATTCTGTCGGGGAAATCCCCGTCTGTCACCTATAAGAAGGAAACAGAAGACCACTTTCTGTACGGACGGTTACTGAATAAAACTACACAGAAGCCCGACAGCGGACATTACGTATTTCTTTCAATCCCGGGGAAAAATGCATATTTCCAGTATGCCCTGACGGACAAAAAGGGTGAGTTCAGCTTTTCTTTACCTTTGGATGAAAACCTGCGGGATCTTATTATTCAACCGGAGGATCCCGAAAGAAACAATAATCTGGAAATAGAAAACTCCTTTTCCCTGAGATATCCTTTCCTTTGGGGTAAAGGTGACAGCTCCGGTATGATCGTATCAGAGGAATTGTCAAGGCTTGGTGTAAATTATCAGGTTATGAAAATTTATACTTCGGAAGATCTTAAGGCAACTACTTCACAGGTTGCTTTGGCTTCAGGAAGAAAAAGGTTTTACGGTAAGCCTGATATTGAGCTTGTCATGGATGACTATATTAAGCTGCCCGTGATGCAGGAAGTTTTTTTTGAATTGATGCCCGGGATTTCCCTGAAGAAGAGGAAATCGGATTATGAAATAACTATTCTTGATCCTGTCGAAAATAAGTTCTTCGACAAACCGCCGATGTTGTTTGCAGACGGGGTTATTATTAACGATCCGGCAATAATTGCAAACATCGACCCTGAACTTGTGGAAAAGGTTGATGCCATCAAAGCCAGGTATTTTGTAGGTGATTATATGTTTTACGGACTTGTAAATGTAATTACGCGGTCAGGTGATTTCAGCCATTTTACACTTCCGGATTATGCCGTCAGGATCCGATACAGGGCCATTGAAGAGACGAAGTCCTTTTCATCACCGGATTACGGCTCTGCGGAAAAGACACAAAGCAGGCTGCCGGACTTCAGAAATACAATATACTGGAATCCGGAATTAAAATTTAACAGGCAAGGCAGTTGTTCTGTTGAGTTTTTTACTTCCGATATAAAGTCAGATTATAAAATCGTGATACAGGGTGTTTCCAAACAAGGAGATTTATTTTCTGCAGAAAAAATAATCAGGGTAAAGTAGTATCAGGTCCCGGGATTTTTTAAGATCTTACATTCCAAAATCATAAGATCATGAAACAGACCAGAAGGGAATTTGTAAGTACTTTGACCATGGCCGGAGCGGCTATCCCGCTCATATCGCACTTGCCCGCTGAAGAAGATAAAAAATCAGGACAGAATTATCCGGTCCGACTTTTTTCAAAGCCTCTCGACAGCTACGAATTCGATTTTATGTGCGAATGCCTTGTCCGTTCCGGAATCGATGGATTTGACATTACTGTCCGTCAGGGTGGCAAAGCAGAACCGACACATGTTGAATCGGTTCTTCCCAGGCTTGCTGAAGAAACTGAAAAGTATGGTCTTAAGCTCGATATGATGGTGACAGGAATTTTATCGGCCAGTGATCCGTTTACGGAAAAAGTACTTAAGACTGCATCCGGTCTTGGTATAAAGTATTACAGGCTCGGGTGGTATGATTATGATCTTAAAGCAGGTATCAGGAAGTCGATTCAGAAATGCCGGAATGAGCTTAGGGAAATTGCAGTCCTGAACCAAAAATACAAGATAAGTGCGGGCTATCAGAATCATTCAGGAACAAGGATAGGAGGACCGGTATGGGATATAAATGAACTTCTCAGTGGAATTTCGCCCGGGTATGTGGGATGTCAGTACGATGTCCGTCATGCAACGGTTGAAGGGGCCAATACCTGGAATCTTGGCATGAGGCTGATTTCTGACCGGATTAACAGTCTGGCTATTAAGGATTTTACATGGAAACAGATAAATGGGAAACCTGAAGCTGTAACTGTTCCCCTGGGAGAAGGTATTGTCGACTGGGATAAATACTTCGGAACCATAAAGGAGCTCCGGATAGAGGGACCTGTCACCCTTCATGTAGAATATCCGCTCCTGGAGAACGGTGAGGAAGGACTTCCTCTCATAAAGCAGCAGGATATAATTGTCAGAAAGTTGAAGAAAGATATGGACTTTCTCAATGGCTATATAGACAAATACAAGCTAAGGTAATTCCTTAGTTCAGGAGATGCATGAGGTAGGTGACCGGAATTGTAATATCCCGGGCTTCACATTGAAAATTAAGTTATGGCATTAATCTGATCCCTGACATTTTCGGGTTCGAAAACCTTTTTCCAGTCGTCCTTTATAAATTCCCTGAGCCCTCTTTGGAGAGCTTTATTGGCAGCATCAGAGAAAACTGCTCCGGGCAGTTCGTCGAACAGAACTGCCATCTGTATCCGCAGATGTCCCAGAAGGAAGTCTCTTGCTGCATCAGGAGGGACACCCATTTTAATTACTTCATTCAAACCTTCTCTTATGACAAAAACACATGTTGAGGCAAGTGTTTCAACAAGAGCCGGTTCGAGCAGTCCCATCTGTTCTGTAGTAATCCTGTGCGCTCTGGCTACTGGTGCATAAAAGGTTCTGGCAAGCATTTCACCGGCAGCATAATCTTCCTCTTTACCGTGCAACAATGAGCAAACGATAGACTGTTTTGCGAGCTGCCCGCCGAAATGATCTTTCATTTTATGTTCATCAGGTTCCCAGTTGAATATTGAAGGATGACAGGGATGGGTAATAAAATATGAGATGTCATCCCTGAAGAATAGTTTTCCTGCAAGGGCGGCTGCGGGATCAAGAGTTACTGCGACTGCTCCGGTTTTCATCATCGGAATTATCCGGGATGATACTTTTTCGAGCGCTACATCCGGAACCGCAAGAATCACAAAGTCTGAAATTCCTGCACAATCCATCGAGTCCTGAACTGCTATCCCCAGTTTTCCGAGCTTTTCAATTCCAGGCTGGCTTACTTCAAGGTACGATGTCTCATAATCAGAATTTCTTAGATTATGCGTCAGCCGTAATCCCATCTTACCACCTGCACCGACAAGTGTTACTTTGTTCATAAAGGTTACATTAGATTTTTTTTCAGAGTTTAATTGTTCTTCCGGTTTTTGCCGAATCGTAGCAGGCCCAGATAAGCCTTACTGTCTCAAAATTATCTTCACCGGTATTTTCTGCTTTATCTTTCCCGGTCATATCATCAAGAATATTACGGTTTATATGTATACCCGATTCATGATTTACTATATAGTCCGGTTCAGCCCACGGATATGTCGGGAAAGTGACTTTCTCCGGCACTGTTCCATTCCTTGTTGTGGTCCTTATTTCAAATCCCGGACCAAGGTAAACAGATCCTTTTTCTCCTTCAACAAGAATATGAAGTGTGGAGAAGGAATCATATTCAACAATTGATGCATATGATAATTCTGCATATACAGGCATGCCGTTTTTCATGTCCATAAGGATCACGGCAAGGTCTTCACCCTTTATTCCTTTATTAACAGCTTTGGTATGGCACCAAAGTTCATTGCACTCACCGAATAAAAACCGGATTACATCCAGAACATGAGAGCCCATGTCGGTAAGTATGAAATGATCCAGTTCTCTAAGGAATGGCTGATTATCGAAAACGGGGTAACCCGAAAGAAATGAAACTCTGGCCTTGAATGGTTTCCCGATAATCCCGGAGTCAATTATCTGTTTAAACCGCCTTACAGGTGCCTGCCATCTGTAATTTTCATGGATATAAAGCTTCGCCCCGGCATCCTTGCAGATTTTTACCATTTGTCTGGCTGTCTCCAGGTCAGGAGCCATCGGTTTCTGGCATATTATCTTTTTGATTCCGAATCTGGCAGCCATTGCTACAAAGGCATAATGAGTGCCGACGTCAGTAATTATATCAACAAAATCAAGTTTTTCGTTTTTAAACAGGTCCTCAGCATTGTCATAAACATGTGGAATATTGAAATAAGCAGCTGTTTTTTCCGCTTTTGAACGGGTCCGGTTATACACGGCAACAAGTTCTGCACCTTCAATTTCACTCCATGCTCCGATCTGGTATTTCGACCAGAATCCGCAGCCAAGCACGGCAAATTTTAACTTTTCCATACTTTAATTTTCTTTTATCAGATTCATAAGATACTTAATACTCTCCTCGGCCCACTTATTTTCCTTATTTATCGTTGACTCAATATCAGGTTCAGGAGGAGTCCATAATTCAAGAATTGCGCTTGAGCATTTCCCATGCTTTTCGACTCTTTCAACAAGAGAGGGAATATTCAGAAAACCTTTTCCTGCCGGAGCGCCCTCGATGATGATCCCCATCTTATGTGACAGACGCCTGATTGTGAAGTCTTTGATGTGAAGGTTTATTGTGTATGGCATTAATATTTCCGACACCTGTTCAAATCCTTCCCCTGCACCCATTGAATTTACCGAGTCGAGACAGATTCCGATCCATTCCGATCCGACTCCCTGGATTATTTTTTCAAATTCCCTTGCTTTAAGCCTGTCGTGATTTTCAATTGCCAACCTGATACATCTCGATCTGAATTCCGGTATAAGCTCTCTTATAATTGCGGTAATTTCCTGAATATCAGGGTGGAAATTATTCGCATCAATTACCATTCTGAGAATTGGAGAACCGATTTTTTCAGCAGTTTTCAGGCATTTCATCGCATGGTCGGGGGTAAGGCCTTTTCCGCCCATTTCAATATTTATACCTTTGCCTTCAGCAAATTCACATAACATTCCGAGTTCTTCCTCCGGCATATTTTCCAGCGGAAGGTTATCTGCTATCTGAACAAGGCTAATGCCCATTGATTCAGCTTTTTCCATAAGGCGGAAAACTGTAAGTGGATTGTACGGTTCAGATCCTGGTACACCTACGGCCCAGGTGAATGTATATGATGACAATCCCAACCGCATCATTATTGTTTTCTTGTCCCAGGAGCGGGGTATTTCTTTGATGCATCATCAAGTACAAGGATCCAGTCGAGGTTTTCGCCAGGTGCAGGGGTGTTAAATACCTGGTTGCCTGTACCGGAGAATTTCCCGATAATTGTTGATTCCCCGTTCCGGGGATTAAACCACCAGGCAACAATTTCTTTACCTTTAATAGCATCCATTCTGACTGTAAATTTTCTTCCGACAGGAGCATATATCATAGCATAGGTACCATCCTGGTCGCGTGTGGCAACGAACCTGTATGAACCTGAACCCGGTACTGCTGATACGATGTTATCAGGAACAATTACCGAATTGTCGGGAATGCGTGTCAGGAATGGTCTTGACTCCAGGAGCAACCTTCCATACATCATCTGTGCAGCTCCAGGCTGATCAATTGCTTCATACCATGGCATAAGCGGACGGTTGATAGGAGACCTCGACGGTGTCCACATCTGCCATACTGAATGGTGTCCGTAAGTATGGCCGCATGCGCCGCTGAAAAGATCCCAGTAAAGAGGCCTACGAACATCCGCTGCCGTGGAATGACTGTTTGCATCGGGGCTGAAGTTTATAGGGTGATCTTCATAAATGGGTTCAGCATCTATTACAGGTTTTGGAGGTTCGAGCCGGTAATCTTCGTAAGTTGCTGAGTAGCGCTCGGTGAAGCTCAGACTGTGACCGTTCTGCCTCATATTGAAGTCGAGCCAGGGTTCATTGTGAAAATACTGGGAAGAGCCCGAACCTCCTGTAGGATGAAAGCTGATGAGATGTGATCCGCCGTCACCTTCTCTCAGCCCTTCAGCCATTGCTGAAACTGTCTGACGCTGGAGTTCAACTTCCACTGGTCTGTCGCCTCCCAGGATCCAGATTATGTTGGATTGGTTACGGTAACGTTCTCCAAGGAATTTCCCGTATTTAAATGCATTTTCAGGATTGAAGATCACAGGCCCCGTTCCCCATTTCCTGTTCCATTTGTCGCCCCAGGTTGGCAGAAGCCCGATAAAAATACCTTTTTCAGCTGCTTTCTTTATAACCCAGTCGACATGTGCAAAATATGCTTCGTTGGGTTTAAGCGGATCGTTATTGATAAGCGGTTTGTTGCCTTCAGCGTTAGGAGTATTGAGACCATCAACCTCTGCAAGGATCACAGCCTGGATTACAGTAAAACCCTTTGCCCTCCTGTTCTCCAGATACTTTTCTGTTTCATCCTTGTTAAGCCGGTGAAAAAGCTCCCAGCCCGTGTCTCCAAGATAAAAAAATGGAGTTCCATCTTCAAATTCCAGAAACCTTTTGTTTTCCGATACTTTGAGTTTCCCGTGTGAAAGGTCAGCCGACATGCCGATCCAATTTCTACCCTGTTGCGGCAGGGCATAAAAAGCTATGCAAAATAAGCCGGCCGTGAATAATATTCTTTTGATCATAATTGAGGAAATTAAATATTAAAGGTGAACAGAGATTACTAAATATACCGGTTGAATCTTATCATCCCATTTTTGAATAAACAATCATAACAAGTCCAATAAGGTAACATACAAACATAAATGTCAGGAGTGTATTTGTCCCTTTAGGAGAGTCTCTGAATTCTTTCCAGACAAAGATGCCCCAGATTGCTGCGATGACAGGTGCTGCGTTGCTCAATCCATATGATATTGCCGGACTGGCAGCTCCCACCGACATGAAACTTACCGAATTTCCGATACACCATATCGCTCCTCCAAGTAAGCCTAAAATATGAGTACGTGTTCCTCCTGTACTCCATTCCGATATTTTTACCGGGTTACCCTCAACAGGTTTTGCCATAAAGAATGGATTAATGATGACAGTGCTGAACATGGCTCCAAGGGAGAAGAATACCACTGCAGTGTATGAACTTATTTTCCCATCGTCGGCTGGCGAGAAATCGGTTGCCAGTGATGATGCCACAAATCTGTAAAAGAATGCTATACAAAGCCCTGCCAGAAGTGCGAGAATAATGCCCTTGGCAGGAGGTTTATTCTGGTTGCTGGCAAGTTTTCGGTACGACTGCATGCTTAAAAGTATTGCAACAAGTATTACGGCAGATCCGCCAAAAAGAAAAACTGGATTTCCTTCCGGCTTACCAAGGTAGTTTATGAAAATCCCGAGTATCCATCCCAGACCTCCTCCTATTGGAAATGCCACCGACATTCCGGCTATAGAGATGGAAGCAACAAGCAGCAGGGTGCCTATGTTCCATATGAATCCGCCAAGAGCTGAAAAAAGAAGATTTCTGGCATCAGCCTGAGCAAGATCTGTTAAAAAACTCCGGCCCTGATTTCCGAAACTACCGAATGTAAAAGCCATTATAATGGCAAAAATCAATATACCGGCCGTGTAATCCCAATAATATAATTCAAACCGCCAGTCCTTACCGATCAAATTTCTTGTATTCTGCCATGAGCCCCAGCATACCATTGCAACAAAACACAGGAATACTGCTAATGCATAGTTTTGAACAAGTACCATTTAATGTTATTTTAAGTTTATTAAAATTATAAATTTCAGGGATTTAATGTTTTTTCCAGCCTTCAATAAAATTTATTGAAAAGGGTTCCAGATCAAAAATGTTTTGTGATTTAATTACTTTTTCCTTTTCCATACCTGTCCACCTCATGTTTGATGCAGCTTCACTGAAGCTGTCTGTACTTAGAGTCCTTATCCTGAACAAACCCGAGCAGCATTCAAGAAGTACAGTTTGTACGCCGGATGTAAAGTTCACAAGTATTAATCTTGCCTGTTTGCCGTCGGAGAGGGCCAGGCAGTCAACATCCAATGGTCTTGAGCTTGTACTTTTCAACACATGGAATGATTTATTGGCAAGAATGAACCTGAAAACGTGGTAAACAGGGAATATCATTCCTTTTACCGTTCTGAATTGTCCGGGCCATTGCGGGTCGGTTTCTCCCTGAATTATACCTCTTTCTCCTGCAGTTTCATAGTATGTGATGCTGTCGGCCCCTGCTTCACATATATATTTTACACTGATGGCAGTCCAGCATGCCCCAAAAAGTGACATTAGACGACTGTCGACCTGCGGTGGCATGTCATTACCAATATATGGTATTTCAAAAAGTGATTTGTTTGCATTGAACCTTCTCTGAATAGTGACAGGCGAAACGGCAATCTTTTTATTTCCAAAATATCTTTTGGCACTTGACACTGCATAGCCCTGTGCTTTCAGATTCTCGACAAGGGTAAGATTGTCTGAAAGATGTTCCTGCGGATGAATGGAAAAGCATACCGAATCATTTCTGGAATCACCCGGACGGTTACGGTTCAGCTGTGCAAAATTTGCGTTTGTTCCGGCTGCAACTTTGATCTGCGGATCTGTTTCCCTGAGATTTCTGATAATCTCCCATACCCGTTCGTCAGGAATCAATGGTATTGAGAAATGATACAGAAGAACCGATGCAATAGTTATTCTTTCTTCAGAATACCATTTTATAAAACTCTTTATCAGAGTTTCATAGCTATCGTCGAAGAAAAGGGCAACTTCAACCGGAAAACCAAGATCATGAGATTCGGAAGCAGCTTTTGAGGCTTCCTTCTGCCAGTCTTTTTTATAAAGGTGAATGTCAATCCTGTAGTGATCAAAACGGAGTGCTCTGAGTATTTTTGCTTCGTTTTCCCTTAGGGAGCCATCACCAGAGGATCGCCTGCATATGCCAAGCTCAGGGATCCTGTAAGTTTCATCAGGGTAAAGTCTGACTATATTTACCTTATCACCATCACGATCTTCTTCAAACTGACCATTAAAGTTCAGGACTATTTTCTGATATATCCTGGTATCTTTATCAATGGTTACAGGAAATGGCAGAGAAAGCGGGGTGGAATAGGTTTTGAATGATGCATCTGTCCAGTTACGTTGATCCTCCGTTTCAAAAACATCACCTTCAAAAGAAATTTTGCAATTGATTTTTCCATTCATCCAGTTCATTGATCTTATGTTTGAAAAGATCTGATACGGACTGATTTCTTCAGGAAAAGCTGATTGCGTAGTTGATCCGTTTGAGTGTTCTATTATACAGTTTGTCCCGGCACAACCTTCTACAGGATGTAAAACGCACCATCCAATACGGTTCTTTTCGAATGTTTCAAGAGCCTGCCCATCCATTATCAGAGTGATGCTGTTATCCTCGCTGCCGTATATCGTGAATCCGGCAAGGAAATCAATTCCGGCATTTTTGTAACGGCATTTGAATTCTATGCTGAATGAATTTCCATCAATTGTAATATTCTCATCTTCAATATGTGGAAGAACTACCTGCCAATCCTTGTCGCGGACTGCAGCATAAATCATCCTTATCAATTCATTATTTCCACCTGAAAGATAACGTATCGTGCCATTTCGGTAAATCATTTTAAGCTTACCGGCTCTCAGGTATTTCCATTCATTAACTTCTTCTGTTGTCCCGATTTGTTTAATTCTTTCGGGAAGATCATCTGTAAATTTCTTAATAGAATTTCCATGATTCATAAATCGGTGGTTTTTCCGGGCGTTGTTATAAAATTAGCATTACAGAATCTGGCCTTAAACTTATCTTAAAGTTAATATGAAATATTTTTTATCCAAAATTGGTTTCTGCATTACTTATGGGATGCGAGAGGTCTGTTTATTAATCGATTTTACTTTTTATATGGTAATGGCAGGATTGTTTCTATTTCAGTTTATTTTTGAGCCATTCAATCTCATATGGCTTAGTTCTGTTTCTTTAGTGTTTTCAAGGAAATATGGAGTCATTTGTGATCCGGTATTGAATCTTACTGATTTCATGGCAATTGAATTGCCTGATAAACAATCCAGAATCACTGATGAATTCTTTTTAGTGAAATCGACATTGGAAAGAGATATCCGGTTAAAGTTCTCAGCATGGAAGAAATAATCAGATTCCAGCCTGGCTCCTTCAAAGCTTTTTCCAATGTATTCCGAATCATCCCTGAAGCTGAATTTGCATTTTATAAGGTTCATGTTGAAGAGGCGCCCGGTATCTCCTGAAATATAAAAGGCATTGAGGATGTCTTTGGCATCTATATTTTCAAATGATACAGAAGTTACAGGTTTCCCCGTCTGCCACAGTCCTTTTTTGTAGTTGTACATGTAAAAATGGTCGACATTCTCAACTGTTACATCCTTAATGATCCAGTTACCGCTTTTTAGGGTGGGTTTTTCATCGGGAGGTGAAAAATGGACAAAGGCTGAAAGCATATTGTTCCTTTTCTGGATTTTATGCATATACTCCCCCGGGCCCCATAATTTGCACCGCTGAACTTTCAGGTTGAGACAGCCCAGTCTGAAACCATTACAGGATGTATTAATAAGGCAGTCAGAAATAAAAAAATCCTGGTTGTCATTTCCGGCAAAGGCATCATCGCCGGTACGGAAATCACATTTTTTAACTATGAAATTTTTGCAGAACCTTGTGTGCAGGCCGTCATGTCCGCCACGGATTGTAACATTTGTTACATTTCCACCTGAGCAATTACGGCAATTGATTGCCCAGTTTGCTGCATTCTTTATAGTAAATCCTTCCAGCTTTATTCCTTCGCAATTAATGAGACGTATGCAGTGCGGACCCCTGAATCCTTCCTCACCTCGCGGATTATAACAATCGACGCCGTCAATGCTTCCTCTGCCTGTTATCTCGACATTGTTCAGGTCTTTGCCGTAAAAAAAAGCATCATTTCTGTAGTCGGAATATTTATCACTGCCTTTTATTATTGCATTTCTTTTAAGATGCAACCTAACATTGCTTTTTAAAAGGATGGTTCCGGAATGATACTCTCCTTTTGCAAAACGGACAGCTCCGCCGCCTCTGCTTTCACAATCATCAACAGCCTTCTGTATAAGCCCCGTCATTAAAGAATCTCCTGAGGGTTTCAGAATAATTATATTTCTATTTGGAATGGGATTGAAAAGACCAAAAAGAAAAGTCAGATTGACCAGCAGTCCGTAAAAAGATAATGCCATATTTATGTTTTATATAATTGAAACCTTTCTCATTGCCGTCAGGTTAAGCAGACTCTGGCTGACGACTACATATGGCAGGGCTTTCCACCAGGGTTTTATAGTCTGAAGCAGATTTGCCATAAGTTGTATTGTTGAATCTGGCAGCAAAAAGCATAAGTATCGGCCGGAAGAAGACTCACTTTACAAGTCTTAGAAACCAGTCAACCCCATGTCTGGGAGAAGTAAATCCCTTACCATCTGTAGTTAATCCTCCGTCAATAATCTCTTTAGGATTACTTGCATTCACCCAGGTTACTTTGTACTCCCCCTGTTCCACTTCCAGGTTCACCATTCCACCTTCCTCGAGATAAACAAGATATTCTTTACCGGGCAGAGCAAGACAATAGCCATTATCTGCGATTTCATTCATCGGACTCATTTTATAGTAGTCGACAGATTCAAAGAAATCAAGCGTATTATTATAAATTTTATGAATCTCATCATTTGCCTTTTCAGTATCAAGTGAGCCTGAGAATCCTGACGATGAATCCCCGTTCATATCGGCAAAATTTATCATTGCTGCCGCCATTGTTGCCACTATTGTGTTTTTTCTGATATCACTGTTCGTATAGGCAGGATGATATTTATTTCCAGGCCAGAGGGTTTCCTGTGCATAGAGCCCCTTTTTCTTAGTATGGTTTCTTAGCAATCCTTCATACAGCTCTTTTCGGTTGGTTGTTTTTGGTCCCTGAAGCGTAATAAAATCGAGCCATGGTTCATCCCTGAATTCACTGTCGCCTGTTGGTGTATGTACCGTAATGAGATGATTGTTTTTGTTAAGCTCCTTTATTGCCATGCCTGTTTGTATTATCTCTTCCCGTGACAAATAAGGAGAATGAGGAAGAGTAGGTTCAGGTCCGCCTGTATTGAACACAACGTTCCAGTAAGAGGCAAGCCTGGAAATTGTATATGTTAGATAAAGTTCACGTTTTACCGGGTCAGAGGGGTAATCAGCATTTCTTCCGAGAAATCCTGAAAACGGAAATACAATTATTTTCCTTGCGGCCAATTCGTTAAGTACTTTTTCCATTTTTTCATATTCAGCGGGAACCGGCAGTTGTGCATTTTCATCCCACAGATCTGGGGTATTCCAGCCTTTGCCACGCCCCTCACTATTCCTGTTGAGGTAATGGCTTGCTGCAGAGATCATATTGTACCTGTTTGCCTGGAGCCAGTTAAGGAACCTGCTTCTGTGAATATCACTCCATACCTCGCCGGTTATGAAATTTGAAGTGTCAGCGAAAAACCTGTCTCCAACTTGAAAACTGCGCAGAAGGAGAGGTTTTCCTGATGTGTATCCAAACCAGATGGGATTATCTTCATAAAGGGTTACCATTCCGGGAACGTCAGATTCATTGCACATAAAAGAGCCCCTCATCCTTTTGCTTTTATCAGAAAAAACAGCCCGGTATTTCCACCTGCCGGCCTGATCGGGCATAAGCCTTATCTTCCACAGGCTGTTGCCTGCGTAGAAACCAGGAAATTCAATCTTGCTGCCGTCAGGCCTGGTATAAATAACATTAAGGCTTACATCAGCAAAAGGGTTGGAGTAAATTTTCCTATTTTCAATTGACGATTCAAAGATCTGCCAGAGGCCTGTTTCTGCAGGCTTTCTGCAACCTGATGCCAGCAGCAGAGTGATTTTACCGATCAGAGCAAATCCATCGCCATCAATCAGTGATTCCTTTAAGCCCACCTTTACTTCGTTCTTTACATCATTATTTATCTCCATCAGTTTAAATTTCATGAAATATTCACCTTTTTTAAGGGCTGATGGCAGCTCAATATCGTATCGTTCTTTTTGTATTTTGCCCGGCAGCCAGTTCCTGTTTCCCGAATCTTCAACAACCACGTCGAAAACCTGACCATCGGTTGCAGAGGTAAACCGGAATATAATTGCAAATGAATTGTAAGCAGGGGCGACACCTTTATTAATCCACTCCATTTCAATAGTGTTCAAGCCCGTCAACAATTTTTTAGGATATGTAATGGTTACCGGGAAATACCAGTATCCGCAAAGGTTCGCCAGCTCTTTGGTCAGGACGGGGTTATCAGCCAGCCACTCTTCAGCATAGCCATGATATCCAATATATGTGGCGTGCATTGTTTCAATTGCCCTGCGCATAATTCGTGCACCTGACTTCCTGAACCGGGGAATAGTGTCAGACCCGTCAGGGCCAAGCCAGTTTCCGTCTTTCTTTACAGTTCCGTAGTGCTGAAGTTCAAACACGACCGGACTGGAGAGGTACAATGGATCATAAAACCAGGGATGGCTTACCGACCATGTATCGGGATAATTCTGAACATACCAGTCTACAAGAGGACTGTCATCTCGCAGGGAGATCCCGTTTCCAAGTGCATAAGAGAGAATCGACTTCACATCTTCCTCATTCTTCCCATAATAAATAAGATCATCAGTACATACAAGCTGGCTCTTTTTGTAGTGTTTAAGGAAAATGTCCATGTTTGCCTTTACCTCTTCCACTGAGGGAGGTACCTTTGTAGAAAAACTGGTATGCCCTTCGCCCCACTCACCTATACTGCCAATGTCGACATATCTTAACCACGGCTTTCCATCATATCTTTCTGCAAAGGCTTTATGGAAAGCATCAAGCTTTTTCAGGTAGACCGGGTCGTCCCAGTCGGGCACCCATGATTTTGTTCCGTTCCTTTCCGCGACACTCCCTCCAGCTCCGGCTTTTACTACCCAGAAAGGGGTTGCGTATTGTACTCCGGCAACTTCCTGATTTACTGATCCCGGGAACTTACCGGTTTCTTTGCTCGTAATCCTGAATGAGATTCCGTAACCCAAAGGCACATATTTGTCAATAATAGTGTCAATAACCTGCCAGTTAAAGATTCCTTCTTCAGGTTCAAGGTAACTCCAGGCAAGGCGAAGATAAAGATGATCCATGCCAGGAAATGAAAAGAAAATGGAGTCATTCCTGATCTTATATTTACTGATCCCATTATCCAGAAGGTGATGGTACCAGCCTTTGCCAGGATTACTAAGCACCCTTACTGTGTCCCACAAGGGATGAAACTCTTTTATTCTTACTGTATTTTTATTGCTGATACAGGACACAAGCAGGAGCACAATTAAAATCAAACCCGTTCTTTTCATTTGTTGCCATTTAATGCAGTTGCCCTTACAGCAATGTAAGGGAGCCCCGGCAAAGGTATCTCGATCATTCCGCTGAATTCGCCGTTAACAGGGGTTACGGTCATGTTCCATGTATCAATAACTTCAAGCCTGAACCTGATATTCTTCGGAAGATATAGCCTTGCTTTTGCCTGCTGGCTGTTGCCATAGTAATGAAGGTAAAATTCATTGTCTTTGATCAGATATGTCTCCTTGTTCCATATGCTGTGATGAGGATATACTCCTTCCAGGGGAGTTTCTGTCATTATTTTGTGGAGGAAAGCAATCCGTTCCGGACTTTTACCATACAATTTACCTCCCTTCGACCACCATAGGATATTTTCAGGATGGATATATGTCTCTCCATGAGTACAGTAGGCTCCTCTGCAATATGAGATCCAGAACCGGTTAACCATTTCTTCAGGTGTCAGATTTCCCCAGTCGTTCGGAACATTGCCCTCGTAAACACATTCATCAATGATAACAGGTTTCCTATAAAGTTCCCGCCAGTCCTGGATATCCTCCAGGTAAGCGGTCTGAATGCTCAGATGGGTAATCCAGGGCAGGGAATGGTTATACCATTCCATACCATTATGGATACTGCGCAGGTGTGAATAAGGATCATAACTCTGAATAACCCTGAAGTATTTTTCCCATTCCTGGTCAGTTTTTCTCATTATATCATATTCATTTGCCATCGACCACCATACATTGCGGTATGCAGCAATCCGGGCAATAAGATAGCGCAGATAGAATACTGCCTGTTCGGTGTTCATCTTGTCAAAGTTCCATTTTCCCCAGTCATATGGATGGAAAAGGATAACGTCAGCTTCAATGCCTAGTTTTTGCAGTTCAAGAATTTTCTGTTCAAAATTCCTGAAGAATTCCGGATTTGGTCTGAAAAAATCCCAGCCTTTATCTTTTGAACCCTCAAATGGATAAAACGGAGGCTCATTGTTAATATAAACGTCATAATTCTTCGGCATAACTGTCATTCTTATTTTGTTGAATGCAGTTTTCTTAAGAGTGGCAAGAGTCTCGTTTACAAGCTCCTCCGGCTGATGGACCCATGCATAGCATGTTGTTCCCACAGGGTAAAACGGTGTTCCGTCGGCATATCCAAAGTCGAAGGTGTTCCGGACTTTTACAGGCCCATGATTCCCGGATGCAGCGGCAACGCATGTAAAACTGCCCTTCTTTAGGTCCATTTCCTTAATGTTGCTTTTTGTTATGTATGTCCAGTTTCCGGGTTCATCGGGCATGAACCTGATCCTGTAGATGCCATCCCCGTCATAAAATCCTTCGCAGAACAGTGACCTGTTCATCAATCTGAATTCGGCAGACATTTGCACCCCGGTAAAAGGATTGCCTGCGGAAGGTCCCTTTAATTCAAGTTCAAAAACTGAGTACTGCTCAACCTGCGTGGCATCCAGTGCAGCTGATATAAATAAACATGAAATAAGCAGGATTTGTCTTTTCATTTTGTTAAGGATTGTTATTATTGGTTATTTATCTGTTCTCACAACATACAGTAACCAGTCCTTGAAGTTAACAGTACCGGGGTAATCTTCCGGGCATTTTATTTCTGTTACAGACCCTCCGCTGATCACACCCTTTTTTGATTCACGGCTGTTGACAAGGTCGGTCCAGGTGAATTCAAATTCCGAGGAACCAGGGTAAGCCGTTAAATCAATTTTAACCGACCCTCCGTACCTGAGATAAAACAAATATTCCCTTCCCGGATCGGCCAGGCAGTAGGGTGAAGGATTTTCAGGCACCAGTTCAGGATGCGGCTCAAGCTTCCACCAATCGAGTTTTCTCAGGAATTTACCCATGAAACCGACGGAGACAGCTCCCGGATAGAGCATAGTATTTGTTGCAAAACTCGTATCCATCGGCCATGATCCAACCCCTGTCGGTCGTTCAGGCAGATGGACCCGCCAGATATGTCCGCCGCCGTATGAGTGTCCTGCTGCTCCCGACATTACAGCGCTCCAGGCTCCGAAGCGTATGTCCATTGCGGTCGGGTTACCTTCGATGAATTCATACCACGGTTCGGTTACAACTACCGGCTTTGCGGGCTTCCTATTATATGCATTCGTTATTATCCATGGGGTCAGTTCATTGCACCATCTGGCGTGACCGGTCTGACCCTGGTTGTAATCGGACCATTGCTGGTCGTGAATTGCCTCGGCTGTTGACCACTGAGGGGCATCCGCACCTCCGCTCCACATCGGAGGGGTCGGATGTGCGCCCATAATCCTCTCATAGGGATCTTCATCTTTTATAATTTTCCCCAGCCCGTTCCAGAATTCCAGAGGAAATCCGCCGTAGTCATTCATATTATATTCACCTGCAATTACCCAGATTACATTGTATGCGTGAAGCCTTTGCACCACATACCTCCACCAGCGAATAATATTTTCTTCTCCGATCGACTTACTGATTCCTTCACGGCTCCACCAGGCATGGATCCACACTGTTATGCCCTTTGAATTGGCAAACTTTATCTTCCAGGTTCTTTCACCGTCCCAGAAACCGGGAACTGTCATCGATTGGCCTGCTGCCAAACCATCCGTTCCTGTAAAACGGGCTGTCAGAAAAGGAGTCTTGCCGGGCACTATTTCCAGGTAAGGATTCGAAGAAGAGCTCTTCGAAACAAGTGTAAGTTCAAATACATCCCATGTTTTAAGAAGATTCTGAGAATTTGCCTGACTGAAAGAGGCCAGATGCAGTAAAATGGCAAGTAAGGGAAGCACAGTTTTCTTTCCCATGTCACAACTGTTTTTTTATTAACAGAACAATATCCTCTGTCAGTGAAGGAGGAATAAACTCATGCTCCCCGCCTTCATGTCCGTTCACAATTAATTTTGTACGCCGACCGGTTACAGGATCGATCCATTCGCACGAATAATTGCCTGATGGCAACTCAACCGGAACCCTGAAATTTTCCTGATTCAGATTCTCATTTAAAGGTGGCTCCTCCTTCTGCGGATGCCAGTTGTTGATATAGACAAGATATTGCCTGCCTTCCTCAGCAAGTATCCTTACAGTAGCTTTTTCCGGAAGTACCGGCTTGCAGGAATAATTTACAGGTTTCATTTTTATGAAATCGATTTCTCCGAAAACGGATTTAAGCATTGAAAGCTGACTTCTGAGCTTAGCGCCGCCACCTCCCGGCTGAGTTGCGGGGAACTGAAAGCTTCCATCTTCATTGTCAGTTGTAAATGAGTAATCCAGGTTATTGTAAAGAGCTCCTCCGGCAGTCATAAAATCCCAGCCTTCTGTCCGGTAATGTACGTCCTCAATACCTCTGAACCCTGTTTCATTGTCGCCGACCGGCTTATTCAATCCGTAGTTCATTTCAACTGTTACGGGTGGTTGCGCATAGTGGAAATTGAAAATGGAAACGGCAGGATGAGGGTTTTCAACTTTCAATGAAAAGTTCTCAATGTTCTGGGAGATAAGGTGTTTCCTGGGCAATCCCTTTTCGATACCTTCAATGATCCCCGTCATGTGTTCCTCCCATGCGTCGAGAGCCTCCTTGTCGCCGAAATAAGGCTCATTGCAGACCTCATAATAAAGGTTGTCGAAGGAGTTGCATTCTTCAAGTATCTTCTTTACCATGTCCTCCTGTATCTTTAACAGCCGGGGATGGCGTAATGAAAGAACCTCCCTGTGATCCTTAACCGGTTTGAAGCCGTTGACATTATTTGAATAATACAACGGACTTAGTTTCCACTGAATCGTGTCGTAAAAGTTTGAAAAAAGATCGAGTTCTACGACAATATTCCGCTTTCCGGCTTCTGAAATAAAATCCTTTAAGCGGGCGAAATAGCCAGGATCCCATTTTGTCAGGTCGAACTTATTGCCACCCCCGGGATATCCGGGTTCGTTGCTCCTTGCCCACGGGCAGATATATCTCCCCTGTTGGGGAGCAAGAGTGTTCTTTGAAATATTGAAGGCACCCTGAGGTTCAACATATATTCCTGAAAATGTTCTTGTAATGTTTAGTCCGTAAGAAGCCAGTTCATCAAGATATTTTATGTAGTCGAAATCGAGGTTCATCACCGCACCGTAATGTTCGGTGGAACCTATTAAAACAGTCGGTTTTTCCCTGAAAAGAAAATAGTGATTGTTACCTGGATGGAGGCTTAATGGCTGATACTCATTTTTACAGGAAGTAATTACCAGCACGATGACGATAATTACCCCGCAGCAGAATCTGGTCTTCATCAGATTTTGTTTTTAGAGTTTGAAATTGAAATACTTATGTAAGCTTATGATTTTTCATCCGAAAATCCTTTTTGCCTCCTCAAGCATTGCAGCAGTGGCCGTCGCTCCGCACCGGGATATGCCTAATTCTTTAAGCTTCAGCAGGTCGGACAGGGTACGTACTCCGCCTGCAGCCTTTATTTTTACATGTGGAGGGCAATGTTTCCGCATAAGCTCAATATCATGAGCAGTAGCGCCTGTATATGAATATTTGCCGTCGGCTCCTTTTACGAATCCATATCCTGTGGAGGTTTTCACATAATCGGCTCCGGCTTCTGAACAGATTTCACAGAGTTTTATCTTTTGTTCATCCTTAGTAACATAGTCTGTTTCAAAAATGACTTTTGTGATCGCTCCATATTTATGTGAGGCATCAACGACGGCACTGACCTCCCTTTTAATATAATCCCAATCCTCCTGAAGCGCCTTGCCAATATTGATCACCATATCGATTTCCTTCGCTCCGTCACGGCAGGCGGTCTCAGTCTCAAAAACTTTTACTCCGACAGTCGAATTTCCTGCCGGAAATCCTATGACAGCGCCGACAAGAACATCGCTTCCCTTAAGGAGTTCTGCAGCCATACTGACAGCATAAGGTTTTACACATACTGATGCTACATCATACTTTCTTGCTGTTTCGCATTCCCTCCTAAGATCCTCATCCGTAAATGTCGGATGAAGAATTGAATGATCGATCATTTTGGCAATTTCCTTTACCTTATCCATGTTATTAAAAGTTAATTAGTGTCATTAGTCATTAACAAAGATATATTAACAACCATTGATGACTTATTTTCAATCATTTTCTTCTTTTATCAGACCTCCTTTCCCGTTTCCCCCAAAGGGGAAAAGCTTTTTTCGCTGCCCCTTCCCCTGTGGGGGAAGGCCGGGAAGGGGGTAAGCTTCAAATAGTTTTTCTTTTATTTATAATTACCGACACTCATTTTGAAAATTTCTTATCAGTTTATCAGGTTGATGTTCCTTTGATCTAAAGGTAAGCGAAATTTTTTTCATACTTTGGTAATGGGAAAATGAAATGTAAATTCCCGTAAACTTCAACAAAACGCAAATAATATGGAAAAAGCAGGAAAATTCCTTAAAGCTCACGGATTGAGCGCCTCTGATACTGATGTCGGCAAACTGATTGATGTTTTCCTTTCCGATATGGAAAAAGGCCTCAGGGGCGAACCTGATTCACTGAGGATGATCCCGACATACATTGAAGCTGATAATGAGTTTCTGAAAGATACTCCTGTAATCGCAATTGATGCCGGAGGTACGAATTTCAGATGTTCACTTGTGTCCTTTACAAGCAGCGGCAAACTTCAGATGGATGGCATCAGGAATTTCGGGATGCCGGGTCTTGAGAGAGAAGTATCGAAGAAGGAATTTTTTGATGTCATGGCACGATATATAAGTCCGTATGTTTCAAAGTCTGACAGAATTGGTTTTTGCTTTTCCTATCCGACTGAGATCTTTCCTGACAAGGACGGAAGGCTTCTGCAGTTCTGCAAGGAAGTGCAGGCACCGGAGGTGATTGGACAGACGATCGGCAAATCGCTGCTCGAAGCGCTTGGAACTCCGGAAAAGAAAATAGTGCTTCTCAACGACACTGTTGCCACACTTCTGGCTGGCAAATCGGCTGCCTTCAGTAAGACTTATGATTCATACATCGGGTTTATCCTCGGGACAGGTACAAATATGTGCTACATCGAGTCGAACCGGAATATAATAAAGAACAGGGAACTTGATCCTGCAGGGAGCATGATAATAAATATTGAATCGGGAAATTTCGGGAAAGCTCCCAGAACTGGACTGGATATCGCCTTCGACCTTACCACGATGAACCCTGATAATTATACCTTCGAGAAGATGTTTTCAGGAGGATATTTCGGAGGGCTCTGCCTATTCATTCTGAAAAAAGCGGCAGAGGAAGGCGTGTTTTCAGACCAGGCAGCAGAAGCTCTTATGAAAATCAGCGAACTCACATCTGAACAGGCAGGCAGCTTTGTTGAGAATAGCGGAAAAGAGAATATTCTTTTTGAATGTTTCACAACCCGCGAAGACATCATTAGTGCAGTAACCATAATCGATAACATGATAAACCGTTCGGCAAGGCTCGTTGCCGCCAGCATGGCTGCGGTTGTACTGAAGACGGGAAAAGGGATATATCCTGAAAAACCCATACTTGTCACAATTGAGGGGACTACTTTCTATAAGCTTTTCAGACTGAAGGAAAGATTTGAAAAGTACTTTTTTGAAATACTTGACGGCGACAGGAAACGGTATGTGGAATTTACCGAGGTTCCACAGTCAAGTCTGATAGGAGCCGCACTTGCAGGATTGATCGACTGAAATCCTGCCTTCCCCCCCTGGGGAAACCGGAAAGAGGGTAAAAAAGAAAATTATAGATTGTGTAATTAAAATTTATGGAATTATGAAACTGGGATTTGTAAGCGCAATTTTGCCTGAACTGAGCTTTGAAGAGCTTATCGATCTGGCATCCGATTATGGATTCTCATGTGTTGAAATATGCTGCTGGCCTGTCGGAAAAGCGGAACGCAGATATGCCGGCGTGACGCATATCGATGTTGATACGCTCGACGAACAGAGAGCCCGGTCAATAAATGACCATTGCCGGAAGAAGGGAGTTGAGATCTCCGCCCTTGGTTATTACCCGAATCCCCTCGATCCCGATGAAGAGAAAAGCAGGTTTTTCATAAACCATATTATGAAAGTCATCGATGCTTCCGCCATGCTGGGCATCAATAAGATAAATACATTTATCGGTAAGGATAAGAATAGAAATGTTGAGGAGAATTTTGAAGCATTCAGGAAGGTGTGGCCTGAAATAATCTGGCATGCCGGCGAGAAGGATGTAAAAATAGGAATTGAAAACTGCCCGATGATCTTTACAAAGGATGAATGGCCCGGAGGCAATAACCTGGCCACAACGCCTGCAATCTGGAGGAGGATGTTCGGTGAGATAAACAGCGGCCATTTCGGACTGAATTATGATCCCTCACATATGCTATGGCAGCAGATGGATTATATTAAACCGATTTATGAGTTCAGGGAAAAGCTTTTCCACATTCATCTCAAGGATGCAAAGGTGTATCGGGATAAGCTTGATAATGTAGGCATTATGGCTACTCCTCTCGAATTTCATTCTCCAAAGCTCCCGGGTCTCGGAGATATTGACTGGTCAGCATTCTTCTCGGCTCTTTATGATATCAGGTATGACGGTCCGGTTTGCATTGAGGTTGAAGACAAGGCTTTTGAGGGATCACTTGAAGACAGGAAAAAAGCGCTTGCCATCACAAAAAGATATTTAAGTCAGTTTATTTAGTCTGTTCCTATGAAAACCGGATTTCTTTCATTCTGCATTTTTATTTCAACCCTGGTGTTTCCAGCGGATACCCAAGGGCAGAAATTTTATGTCTCACCTGCCGGTAATGATTCCTTCGAAGGGACAATCAACAAACCTCTGGCAACCCTGGCCGCTGCGGTAACGAAAGCCGGGGAATACAGGAAGCAAAATAATCCTGAATATCCGGTCGAGATAATTGCTCTTCCTGGTGAGTATTTCCTGATGCAGCCTCTGATTCTCCGGCCTGAAGATTCCGGCACCTTATCGGCTCCCCTGATCATAAGAGGCGACAGTTCCGGGAAGGCAATATTCCGGGGAGGAATACCCGTAACAGGATGGGAGAAGGCAGGGGAGAAACTCTGGAAGGCATTTATTCCACAGGTCGCATATAATAATTCGTATTTTGAGCAGCTCTATGTAAATGGGAAAAGAGCGGTAAGGGCAAGAACACCGAATGAGGGATTTTACAGGGTAAAAAATGTGTCGGAGACAATTCTTGAAAAGGGTACAGGCAGGTCGCCTGAACTGGCGGTTCAGAAAATAGGGATTGACTCGATAGATGCCCGGTGTTTTTCGTCCTTCAATGATGATGATTACAGGGATGCCCTGATGATATTCTATCATAACTGGGACAATACAAGGAAACGTGTTACCGGATATTCAAAGGAGTCTTCCTCAGTTTATACTGTAGGTGAGGGTATGAAACCGTGGAACCCCATCAACTCAAAATCGCGGTGGCTTGTCGAAAACTTCAGATCTGCCCTCGATGCTCCCGGGGAATGGTTCCTTGAACGGTCAGGCTATCTGTATTATATTCCGCGCGAAGGCGAAACCTTGTCAAATACTACATTCCATGTTCCTGTCCTTAAGGAATTTGTTACAGTTAAGGGCGATGAGATGACAGGCAAAAAAGTTGAAAATATACAATTCAGGGATATTGTCTTTGAGGTTGCAGGTTATCTGACGCCTTCAAACGGTAACGAACCGGCCCAGGCCGCAGCACCTGTTGATGCAGTGATCACACTTGATTTTGCGGATAACATCGGATTCGAGAGATGCGAAATTGCTCATACAGGAACCTATGGTTTCTGGTTCAGAAGGGCGTGCAGCAATTGTACGGTGAGCCGGTGCTATCTCCATGATCTTGGAGCAGGAGGAATTAAAATAGGGGAGACTGTCATAAGGGCTGACCAGCAGGAAATTACGAACAATATTACAGCCGACAACAATATAATCAGGGATGCCGGTCATGTTTTCCCGTGCGCCGTGGGGGTGATAATTTTCAATGCAAGCGACAACAGGATTACCCATAATGAAATTGCAGATCTCAGATATTCAGGCATCTCAGTAGGATGGGTCTGGGGATATGCATACAGCCCGACAAAACGCAACACAATAAGCTACAACCATATCCATCACCTTGGATGGGGGGAGCTTTGTGACATGGGTGGTGTATATACTCTCGGAGCGTCGGAAGGGACAGTCGTATCGAATAATCATATCCATCATGTGTATTCGTTCGATTACGGAGGCTGGGGACTTTATACGGATGAAGGTTCCTTTGATATAACCATGGAGAACAATCTTGTATATGCTTGCAAGAATTCAGGGTTCCATCAGCATTACGGAAAGGAGAATATAATACGGAACAATATTTTCGCCTTTAACATACGATCGCAGTTGCAGGCTACAAGGATAGAGGAGCACCTGTCACTGTCATTTACAAACAACATTGTTTATTTTGACAAAGGCACCCTGTTAAGCAGCAACTGGCACAAATTCAATCTTTTTACAGACTATAATATTTACTGGGACACCCGGACCAAGGATATCATGTTTGGGGATCTGACTTTCGATGCCTGGAAAAAATCAGGGAAAGATGCACATTCAATAATTGCAGATCCTCTTTTCGTCAACGCACCTGGATTTGATTTTCATTTCAAAAGGAACAGTCCTGTCAGAAAGATAAAATTTGTGCCATTTGATTATACACAGGCAGGGGTTTACGGGACAAAAGAATGGAAAGAACTTGCAAAGTTCGATACTGATCTGGAGTTGAAATTCGACAGTGTGATCGAAGCGAACGAAAGAATACAGCGGTAAATCAGGAAGATGTTACCTGTGAGGCAGGTATCCGGGACAGATTAATATTATCAACCGGGTCACCTGGGTTTCCAGTCGCGGATTATGATTCTGTCGTGGTAAAGTTTTACTTCCAGTTTCTGTTTGCCTCGCCATTTCAGTTCCCTGATATACTCGATCGGGATTGTGACTGCATAGCTTGTACCTCCTGCTATTTTGTTCAGGCTTCTTTTTTTTACATTATCGGTTTTCTTAAGTGCCATAGCTTTAGTTTTTTCTATGTAGGAAGTTACGTAGTTTCCTACATAGATGCAAGACCTCCGGCTTTTTTACTGTCGAATCTGCCTCTTTTTCATGCCGCCCCGGTTTATAGGACTTTGTCTTAATATCTCCTATGTCTTATTTAAATAATGTTTCCACCCTTTGATAAGGGCCACGGGTATTAAGTAATTTTCTTTCCACTCCTGTATTCCTGTTTCCTTTCCAGCGTCGCAGACGCGGCCTGTTTGCAGATTTCAGGGCATTGATGCGGTGCGAGCTCTGTAGGAGCGACCTGTTTATTGTTGCCGTTCATAAAGGGATATCCCATGCCATCCATTGGTTGCCATTATTTGACTTGTTCAGGATGAGGGAAACCAGGGGAGAGGAGGATTTATTAAAACTTTCTTCAAATAATACTACCAGATAAATGTAGCCACTGCACCTGGTTTCATGGCAGCTTCTATTCTTCTGTTATTTAGTACTATCGTTACCATCCGTTCTGAGTCGGAATCATTAAGCGCTATCAATACAATTTTACCTTCAGGTGTTTTGAAAGCCACATTCGGAATTTTTTCCGGTATGCTTGAAGCTACCCTGACAGATCCCGGAGCTACAAATTTCGATGCATGGGCAATTATGTAATAAGCAGGATTCCTTGTTACGGCATTCCCATCGATTGTCAGCGCCCCCAGGCACTCAGTACAACCTCCCTCAGTATGGGGATCCTGGTTGGGATCGGCAGCAAGGTTCCATTCAATTACATTTCTGCACCAGTTCCGGACGGCCCCTATAATGAGTGTTCTGGTGTGCCATCTGACATCTCCGGCGAAGTTGCCCGGAGCGCCTACCCACTGCTCCGTAAAATAAAGGTTCTTATCAGGATGAGCCTTTTTAACATCAGATATAGCATCAACCTTTCCTTCATACATGTGGAATGCAGTGCCGTCGACATATTTTCGTGCAGCCGTATCATTTAGTACAGTGATCGGATAATCTGTCCTGTTCGGGTTATGATCATAAATTATGATCTTCGTTTTTATCCCGGCATTTTTAAATGCCGGTCCAAGACTGTTCTTTATGAATGCAGCCTGTTCTTCGGGAGGCATGTACATGCTTGGATTATTACCCGGATGGAGGGGTTCATTCTGAATTGTTATTGCATCGATTGTGATCCCTTCCGCCTTCATTGCTTCAATGTATTTCACGAAATACAGTGCATAGGCATCATAAAATTCAGGTTTAAGGCTTCCTCCCTTTGAACTGCCATTGGTCTTCATCCAAACAGGCGCTGACCATGGTGAGCCAAGTATTTTTATTGAGGGATTTATTGCAATTATTTCCTTCAGGACAGGTAAGAGGTCCATCCGATCGGGTTCGATGCTGAATTTTTTCATCCCGGGATCAGTCTCACCGGCCGGAAGGTCATCATAGCTGAATACTCTGTCGCTCAGGTCTGATGCCCCGATGCTTATCCTGAGATATGAGACGTTGATTGAACTGTCGCCTTTGCCGAATAACTCCACAAGAAGCTTTTTGCGGGACACAGGCTCCATGGCATTAATATGGATTGCGCTTCCTCCTGTAAGAGCAAAGCCAAAACCATCCATCTGCTGATAGGCAGAAAACTCATCAACAATGATGGCGCTGGTATCTTCAGAATGTATCTTCTCAGGATGTAAAGGAACCTGCCTTGTCAGAAGCGCCGATTTGTCGGGATTTGTCAGATACCATTCAACCCTTTCTTGATTTCCTGTCCGGCAAGACAATGGCATTATTGCCAGCAATCCCAGGTATAACAGCGTGTTGAGGAATTTTGCAGAAGTCGGGAAGTGAACTTTCATCGGAGTAGTATATTTATCAGTTAAGTAAAGTTCTGTTTATGAATGAAGTTCTCCAAAAAAACGCACACAAAATCGTATATGTCATGCAATACTATATACAAATAAATTAATTATTATTGTATTTTGGTTCTCTGAAAACCCATAAAATCAAATTTTTATGAAATCACAGACTGGTTCTGCAACAGGACGGATCATTCCATGGGTACTGACACTCGTAAGAATAGTAATCGGATGGCATTTCCTTTATGAAGGAATTGCAAAGATCGTGGCATCAGGTTGGAGTTCTGCGCCTTATCTGGCGGGTTCCAAGTGGATCCTTGCCCCGCTGTTCACGGCAATGGCAGGCAACCAGTCGGTAGTTTCGGTGGTCGACTTCATAAATATATGGGGAATGATACTTGTCGGGCTGGGTCTCATAACAGGTCTTTTTACGAGATGGGCCAGCCTTGCAGGAGCCATAATGTTATTCTTTTATTTTGTTGCATATCCTCCAATTCCCGGATATATGTTCGGCGTGCCTGTAGAGGGAAGTTATCTGTGGGTAAACAGAAACCTTATAGAGTTCTTTGCACTTTCAGTTTTCATATTCCTCTCGCCCGGATCTCAATTCGGGATCGACAGGCTCCTGCAAAGATGGAAATCTGAAAAAGCAAGAAAGCCTGTGGGGGAGATGCCCGCCGATCGGCCAGAAGGTGTGGGACGAAGGGAGGTACTTCGTGATCTTATTTCGGTTCCTGCCTTAGGGGCTTTTGCCTATGCCCTATACAGGAAAAGGAAATGGGACAGTTTCGAGGAGAAACTTCTTGCCATCGACGGCATGGATGCAAACTCCGGGGCCACTCTTCTTAAATTCAATTATTCAACTCTTAAGGATCTGAAAGGACAGGTTCCGAAAGGAGTGATAAAATATACAGATAAGAATGGCAATCTTGCTGATTTTGAGCTGAGCCGGCTGCTTATGGGCGGCAATCTTATCGGAGGATGGGCCCATGCAAGAGATCTTATATATGTTTCAAAGCTTGTCAAGACATATCATACCGACGAGAAGGTGCTTCAGACACTGGCTCTTGGCGAGAAATGCGGGATGAATGCCATTATTTCAAATCCGCAGATGGGAAGGATATTCCAGAAGTACAGACATGAATTCAGGGGTAAGATAAAATTCATTTCCGACTGTGGGACAAATCTCGATTTCCAGCAGGGAATAAGAATGTCGCTGGCGGCCGACTGGGATGCCCTGTATTGTCAGGGTGAGATCACCGACCGTTTTACAAATCCCGAATGGGACGATCCGAAAAAGAGAACTCTTACCGAACGTATGGAGCTTATAAAGGCCGGCCTCGAAGAAATACGTTCAAATGGCAAGCCGGCAGGCATTGGGGCTCACAGAATAGAAGCCATAAAGGCATGCGTTGATTACGGGCTGAAACCCGATTTCTGGGTAAAGACATGTCATAACTATAATTACTGGTCAGCACAGACCAACCAGGACTGGAATGATAATAAGTTTGACTTCGATCCTGAAGAGACAGTCAGGTATATGGGTACACTGAAGGAGCCATGGATTGCATTTAAGGTACTGGCTGCCGGTGCAATAAAGCCTGAAGTCGGACTTAAATATGCATTTGACAATGGGGCAGATTTTGTCTGTCTCGGCATGTATGATTTCCAGATCGTCGAGGATGTCAATATAGCCCTTGACGCAATTGCCGGAGCCCGCAACCGCACTTCAAGACCCTGGCTGGCATAAACAATTCCAAATCAAATACCATGAACAGACTTTACGGCCTGCTGATATTGCTTTTCATTTGTATTGGTGTATCGGCACAGTCCTATCCTTTCCGGGACAAAAATCTTCCTGAAGATGCCAGGATAAAGAACCTTATTTCACTTATGACTATTGATGAAAAGATCTCATGCCTTTCACCACGACTGGCAGTTCCGAGGCTTGGCATCAAAGGGACAATGACTATAGAAGGATTGCATGGGCTTGCATACAGCGGTCCTGCCAACTGGGCCGTGAAAGGACCCAAAGCCTCGCCGACAACCACATTTCCCCAGGCTATCGGCCTTGCACAGATGTGGGATCCTGAACTTCTGAAAAGAGTCGCCGACTGGCAGGCCACTGAAGCCAGATTCCTTGCACAGAACAGACGTTTCGGAACATCCGGACTTATTGTCTTCGCCCCTAATGCCGACATGGGCAGGGATATACGATGGGGCAGGACCGAGGAGTGTTATGGTGAAGATCCTTTCCTTAATGCAACCCTTGTGACAGCATTTGTTAAAGGGCTTCAGGGCAATGATCCGGTTTACTGGAAAACAGCTTCCCTGATGAAGCATTTCCTTGCAAACAGCAACGAGAATAACCGGTCATACAACAGCTCCGACTTTGATGAAAGGCTCTTCAGGGAATATTATTCATATGCTTTCTATAAAGGAGTTGTCGATGGAGGATCACAATGCTTCATGGCAGCATACAACAAATACAACGGAATACCATGCACTGTTCACCCCGTTCTGAGAAATGTCACAATGAAGGACTGGGGCCTGAGGGGAATAATTTGTACTGACGGAGGCGCATACCGACAGCTTCTTTCGACCCATGCATATTTCCCGTCACTCGATGTGGCTGCTGCCGAATGCATAAAAGCCGGAATAACAGTTTTCCTTGATAATTACATGGCTCCGCTTCGTGAAGCATTGTCAAAAAAACTTATATCCGAATCGGAAATTGATGAGGCAATTTACGGTAACCTCAGGGTACTTCTTAAACTTGGACTGCTCGATGATCAGCCGGGTGATCCGTACAACAAAATCGGGATTAGTGATACCATTGCACCATGGAACAAACCCGAAGCCCGTGAGCTTGCACGTCTTGCAACACGGAAATCAGTTGTCCTTCTGAAAAACCAGAACTCATTGCTACCCCTGAAGAAGGATAAGGTAAAGTCGATTGCTGTTATCGGACCCTCTGCAAACAAAGTCATCTCCGACTGGTATTCCGGCACACCTCCTTATAGTGTAAATATACTGAATGGTATAAAGAATGCTTCAGGGGATGACATTAAAATCAGGTTTGCAATGAGCAACAAGGCAGATTCCGCAGTTATAGCAGCGGCACAAAGCGATGTTGCAATAGTATGTGTCGGGAACCATCCTTTGAGCTACGGCCTTGGATGGGGACAGAATTATGTTCCGAGCGACGGCCGCGAAGATGTCGACAGACAGGCAATATCTCTGGAACAGGAAGACCTTGTAAAGCTTGTTTATAAAGCAAATCCCAATACTGTCATGGTAATTGTATCAAGCTTCCCTTATTCCATCCCATGGTCGAAAGAGAATATTCCTGCGGTACTGCATGTTTCACAATCGAGTCAGGAACTGGGTAACGGCCTGGCTGATATCATATTCGGGAAAGAAAGCCCTTCGGGAAGGCTGGTACAGACATGGGTTTCATCAATTGAAGCCCTTCCTCCGATCCTTGATTACAATATCCGGCATGGCAGGACCTATATGTATGACAAGTCGGTTCCGCTTTTCCCTTTTGGCTACGGTCTTACATATACAAGCTTCAGCTATTCGGATCTTAAAACCGACGCTAAGACAATTTCAAAAGATGGAACTGTCAATGTAAGTTTCAGAATCAGGAATACCGGCAATTTTGACAGTGATGAGGTGCCTCAGCTTTATGTTAGTTTTCCCGGTTCGAAGGTTGAGAGAGCTGCAAAGGCGCTGAAAGGATTTGCAAGGGTTATGGTCAGAAAGGGAGAAGAAAAGCTTGTTACAATTCCGGTTAAAGCCAGTGATCTTACATATTGGGATACTGAATCGGAGAAATGGGTACTTGAACCAGGGAAAATCGATTTCTTTGTGGGATCATCCTCTTCAGATATAAAATTGAAAGGCTCTTTGCTGGTCGAATCCAGATGAGCCGTAATACATTTTATTCGAACTAGGCTATATCAGAAATCCTTTGATAGACCTTTTGGCATTCTTCATATTCTAGCTTCAGAGCTACTCCATGTATACATCTTTGCTTTAAAATTCATTCTTAAAGTTTTGAAATCATTAAATAGAAGGCGGTAAAGAAAGGTACAGAAATGATCGAAATTGTGAGATGCCGGAGGCATCCAAGTCTAATATCCATGGTTACATCCATGGTAAATGGCAAAGTAAGCAATCAACACCAGAGGTGTTGAAGAAAATCAGGTAAATAAATATTCTTCTTTGTAATCAACACCATGTTCATTCAGCAGTATGATCAGTTCGTCTTTGAAAGAAACAGACTTATGATGTTCTTCCTGGTTCTTTACAAACTTAATCAGTGATTCCTTGCCTGAGATATGATAGGT
>JAAYUS010000070.1 GCA_012517605.1 Bacteroidales bacterium | reverse complement strand
CAGGTCGACAAGCTTCAGAAGGCAATTGATCTTTCTTCAGAGAAATATTGCGGAGTAAGTGCTTCTTACAGGAAAGCGATGGAACTGACTTCAGAAATACGTATCCTGGAGTAATAAAGATACAGCCTGCCGGAATTGATTTCTTCCTAAAATACTGTTACCAATTCGACCGATTTAGTTTTCCGGCATCTTCATGTAAAAATTTTTTTCACATCCCGGATTTAAAATTAATATCCAATAACATCCTGATTTTATTTGATGGAAATTAGTTTAGTAAAAACCGTTTGCTAAATTTGTTATATTATTATATAACCATTCGTAGAAACACGGTAAAGATCTGGTAAAACCTTTCTGCCATGCTGGATAAAATTCTGGAGTTCAGTCTGAAGAACAAGCTGATTGTTATTCTTTTCACATTAACAATAGCTGCCTTTGGAATATATGCAGTTCTGAATATCCCTGTAGGAGCAGTACCTGATATAACCAATAACCAGGTTCAGGTTATTACAACTTCAGGAAATCTGTCAACTCAGGAGATTGAGCAGTTTATCACCGCCCCTGTTGAAATGGAGATGGCTAATCTTCCGGCGGTCAGGGAAATCAGGTCAGTTTCGAAATTTGGCCTGTCGGTTGTCACAATTGTTTTCAGGGACAATATCGGAACTTATCTTCCGCGGCAGCTTATTGCTGAAAAGATAAAGAGCGCTTCGGCCAAAATCCCTGAGGGTTTTGGAATGCCCGAGATGGGTCCCATAACCACAGGTCTTGGGGAAATATATCAATACACCCTTGATATAAAGCCGGGTTATGAAGACCTTTATACACCGATGGATCTCAGGACCATACAGGACTGGATAGTAAGGCGGCGGCTTTCCGGCATAAACGGTGTGGTCGAAATAAACAGCTGGGGTGGCTACCTGAAGCAATATGAAGTGGCAATTGACCCTGTGAGACTTAAGAGTGTCAACCTTACACTCATGGATGTGTTTAATGCAATTTCTTCAAACAACAGTATCTCAGGTGGCGCTTACATTGAGAAGACAAACCAGAGTTATTTTATCAGAGGCGACGGCCAGGTGAAATCACTGTCAGACATTGGAAATATTGTTGTTTCCGACAATAACGGGATCCCGATTCTTATAAAGGACATTTCAGATGTCCGTTACGGATATGCAAACCGTTTTGGCGCAATTACCGCGAACGGGAAAGGGGAGACAGTCCTGGGCCAGGTCATGATGCTTAAAAATGCAAATTCCAAGGAAGTTATAAATGAAGTAAAGGCCCGGGTGGAGGAGATACAGAAAAACCTTCCTGAAGGGGTATTTATCAATCCTGTCCTGGAAAGGGGAGAGCTTATTGCAAAAACATCAACGACAGTAGCCGAAAACCTTATATTCGGGGCACTGATAGTTTTCCTGATCGTATTTCTTATACTTGGCAATATCCGTTCAGCAGGGGTAATTGCCTCAATGATACCGCTGGCATTGCTCTTTACAATATCGATGATGTACATCTTTGGCATAGATGCCAACCTGATGAGCCTGGGAGCGCTCGACTTCGGGATAATCATTGACGGGGCGGTTATCATTATCGAATATATTGCCTTAAGGATTATGGTCAGGGGAGATGACCTTAGCAGGGTATCAGGTGAAGAAAGGCAGTCACTTCTTGACGGCATTGCCTTCGAAGGCTCGTCAAAAATGATGAATTCTGCAATTTTCGGACAGATAATCATTCTGATAGTATTTATTCCAATCCTCTCGCTGAGCGGTGTTGAGGGCAAAATGTTCCGTCCGATGGCCATTGCATTTTCATTTGCAATACTTGGGGCCATGATCTTCGGACTTACCTGGCTCCCTGTTGCAGCAAGTCTCTTTCTTAAGGCAGGCAAAAAAAATCCCGGAGGCATTTCGCAATGGATAATGAAAATCGTTCACCGGTCATATGAACCGGTTATCAGATGGTCGTGCGCCCACAAACGAATAGTGCTCGGGGCCGCTGTTTTCTCGCTTCTTCTTACCTTTTTCCTGTTTACCAGGATCGGAGGCGAATTTGTGCCGACACTCGATGAAGGCGATTTCGTGATCCAGCCTGTACTGAAAACAGGAACTTCACTTTCGAAGACAATTGAGATGACCACTAAAATGGAGAATATTCTCATGTCGCAGTTCAGCGAGGTTGACCAGGTGGTAAGCCGTATTGGCGCAGCCGAGGTGCCCACCGATCCTATGTCGATGGAAGAAATAGACATGATAATAAAACTTAAACCCAAAGATGAATGGGTGAATGCTTCGGGCAAGGAGGAACTGGCAGGGAAATTCAAGGAGGCATTGTCGGTGATACCGGGGCTTGATTATGAATTCACACAACCCATCGAGATGAGGTTCAATGAACTTATTACCGGGGTGAGATCCGATATAGCCATTAAAATTTTCGGCGAGGATCTGGATTATATCAGTCAGAAAGCAATTGAAATCAAAAACCTTATATCAGATATCCCGGGTGCAGGTGATGTCATTCTTGAAAAAACTGCAGGGCTCCCTCAGATCAGGGTTGCATATAACCGTGAAAAAATAGCCTATTACGGACTTAACATAAAGGAACTTAACAGTTATCTGTCTACAGCTTTCGGGGGGGAGATGGCCGGGACTGTTTTTGAAGGCGAGAAAAGGTTTGATATGGTTGTCCGTCTGCAGAAACAAAACAGAAAGGATATCGATGATATCAAACAACTGTATGTGCCTCTTGCTAACGGAAAGCAGATTCCCCTTGAAGAAATTGCTGATATCAGGTATGGGGAAGGGCCTGCAAAGATATCAAGGGAAAACACACACAGAAGAGTGGTTGTGAGCGTCAATGTACGAAACCGTGACCTGCAATCGGTTGTAAATGATATCCAGGCTGCAATTAATAAAAATATAACCCTTGAATCGGGCAACTACATTTCTTATGGAGGCCAGTTTGAAAACCTTCAGAATGCAACAAGAAGGCTCATGGTGGCTGTTCCGGTCGCCTTGCTGCTGATTTTTATTTTCCTGCATTTTGCCTTCAAATCATTCAAGGATGCGCTAATGATTTTTACAGCCATACCTCTCGCAACGGTAGGAGGTGTTATACTGCTATGGTTAAGGGGTATGCCGTTCAGCGTTTCTGCAGGCGTCGGATTTATAGCACTTTTTGGCATAGCGGTACTTAACGGTATCGTCCTGATAGAACACCTGAAGGAGCTTCAGCACCAGGGGATCAAAGACATGCATGAACTCATCCTGCGGGGAACAAAGGACAGGCTGCGGCCTGTGCTGCTAACTGCAGGAGCGGCAGCAATGGGTTTCCTCCCGATGGCAGTTTCAACAGGCGCCGGTGCCGAAGTCCAGCGGCCTTTGGCAACAGTTGTTATTGGAGGTCTGGTCACTTCAACGATGCTAACAATGATAGCTCTCCCCCTGCTTTTCGAAATCTTCAACAATGTTAAGGGATTCAAATTCTTCCCGTTCAGGGTTATCCGGTCAAAGAATGCTATGATCGCACTTCTGATCCTTCTGCCGGCTTTGTCATCAACTGCCCAGCCCAGGGCGATGAAACTGGATGAAATAATCAGCATTGCAATCGCCGGCAATAAGGAAATAAGTGCATACTCCCTGAAGGTAAAGGAAAGCATTGCCCTTAAACCTACAGCTTTCAATCCGGATAAGACTTCAATCTCATATGGCTATGATGAGAACAATATTGCTCCCAATGGTTATCCTCTCAAGGTATGGGGAGTAGCACAGGGCATCAGCTTCCCTTCATTATATTCAGCTGAAATGAAGGCAAGGAAAATTGATGTGTCGAGAGCTGAACTGGAGCTGGAATCGCGGATACAGAACCTCAAAAAGGAAATATCTTATTGTTATTATACGATCCAGAATCTCAAGGCAAAGGAAGCTCTTTACAAGAGCATAGACAGCCTTTACACTGACCTGATCCGGAATGCTGAGTCGAGATACAACAAGGGAGATTACAGTCAACTTGACCTGCTGAACATTAAGGCAAGGAGACAGCAGGTTAAGCTGGATCTTGACGGTACAGGTTACAATATTCAGGCACAATATCAGAAACTCAGGACACTGATGAATTCTCAGGAGGATTTTTTCATCGCCGGCGAAGCGGAAATACTTGTTCCGGAAGAAAAGGATATTGATTCATACCCGGGGGTCAGACTTCTTAAGTTGCAGAACTCTTACAGTGAGGCCCTGCTCAGAATTGAAAGAAACAAAATGCTTCCTGATTTTTCATTAAGTTATTTTACGGGAACAAATGATTATGAGAACTCAAAGAACTACAATGGTTTTCAGGTAGGAGTGGCGGTCCCGATCTTCTTCGGCAGCCAGAAATCAAGGATAAAATCCTCAAGGATATCCCTGGATGCCCGTCAGATGCTTACGGATTATGAAATAAGTTCCCTCAAAACTAAAATTGACAATTATAAAAAGGAGCAAAAAAGACTTGCTGAAAGAATTGATTATTATAATTCCTCAGGTAAAGTATTGTATGAAGAAATTTTAAGGACAGCTTTAATCAGCTATCAGAAAGGAGAAATCGACCTTTTCAGATTCACTAACAGTTTTGAAAATGCAGTCCAGATCAAAACCAGTTATCTTGACGATGTGCTTCAGTATAATACAAATATTCTAGATCAGATATACCTAACAAATTAACTGGCCCGGAACATGAAAACCAAATCAATCATTATTTTAATTTTTGCAGGGATTTTGCTTGCTTCGTGTACACATAAGCAGAAGGAAGAGCAAAAAGCTGCATCCGGAGAAGATCTTATAACGGTTACTGAAGATCAATTCAGGACAGGGAGTTTAGATATTGGAGAGCCAGTAAAAATGATCTTTGAAGATGTGGTCAGATGCAATGGGAGCATAGTCACTGAGCCGTCTGGCAGCGCCAGGATCAGCACGCCGGTCCAGGGTCTTGTCAAAAAGATCAATTGCTCCGGCGGACAGAGAGTGTATCAGGGGCAGGAACTTTTTGAACTTTCCGGAAATGAGTTCATTGAACTCCAGAGAGATCTTGCTGAGACAGCAAGCCAGTTAAAACGGTTGAAATCGGAATATGAAAGAATAAAATCATTGTACGAGGAAAAGATAGGAACAGAGAAAGACCTCATACAGGCTGAAAGCGAATTCAAAGCTTCAAATGCAAAATTCTCGGCGCTGAAGATGAAAATCAGGACTCTGGGCCTTGACGAAACCAAAATAGAAAATGGTGATTTCTATGAATCTTTTTCACTCAGATCCCCAATAAATGGCTTTATATCACAGGTTAATGTGTCTATTGGCCAGTATGCAGATCTGCAGACTACACTTGCTGAAGTTTTTGATCCCGGAAGATTCCGCCTGAAGCTGGCTGTCTTTGAAAAAGATTTTGGCAGTCTGAAGGAAAACCAGGCAATACGGTTCAATTTACTGGGCGATACGGGTAAAATATTTTCAGCAAGGCTGAAATCAATTGGCAAGAATGTGGATGAACGGACCAAAACCATTACCTGCTTTGCAGGTATTGATGAGCCAAATGGCTCGCGCTTTGTAAATAACGCCTTCATCGAAGCAGCAATTATAATTAAAAATGATACTGTAAATGCCGTTCCTGAGGAGTCAGTTCTAAGATCTGAAGGGAGTAGCTACATTCTCGAATTTGTAAGGAATGAAAACAGCAATTATTATCTGAAAAGAACAAAGGCTGAAACCGGCAGGCTGAACAATGGATTCATTGAGGTGCTTAACCTGCCTGCCGGTTTTAAAATGATCACAAAAGGGGCTTATAACATAAGGATTGAATAGAAAAGCATATCAGTCTTCAATCTTTCTTTATTTCTTTTCATTTGCCCCGGGGCAGATCCAGTATGTATAATTTGTTTTGGACCTGAAGGTAGTATCGTTTATTCCCCTTATTTCAGCTATATGTTTCTTTGTATGCTCGAGCTGCATATGTGCATTATGGTCGCCTTTTGTCCTCCAGGCTTCGGTCAGGCAGAAGAGAGTACTGTCGTGATATGACTGGAACAGGGAATAATCGAGACATCCCGGTTCTTTTGCCAGAACCTCAGCTTTGCAGGCATCGAATGACTGCTTGAAATAAGATACAAATTCGGGCTTTACCTTACGTTCAAAACGCATTACGACAATCATTGAATCCTTGTTGCAGCTGCAGCAGCTGTTTCCGGCTTCCTTTACTGAACCACCGGTACAGGAACTTAGAGCTATTATTCCTGCCAGACTTAGAAGAAGATTTTTCATGTTTGTGTTATTATCAGTGATTTTCAAAGATGATAAATTTATCTATTGAAAAATGAAATTGCAAAAGGTTATTGCATATAAGTGCAGTTCTCAGTGGTAATTTACCATGATCATCCCGGATAAATCATAAGGGATGATAGATTTTACTCAGTTATCATTGATTTGCATTTACTTTATTTTGAGAGGAGATTCCTCATCTTCAACCCCTTCGGGGTTGTGATACTCAGGGGGTTGCAGGCCCCCGGTTGCACCGGGGGTTATTAATATTCAACTCTTTCAGAGTTGTTATGTATGCGATCATGGAGGCCTTTGCAGGGCTTTACATGGTTTAAGCATGGGTGTGATTGGCCCATTCAAAAATGTTATTTACTACGAATCCAGTCATCCGGAATGAGCAGTTCCCGGGCTCACAATGGAGCTTTGAAATGAGGAATATCCCTCAACAGAAAGGGTATTTCCAAAAAGACCTTTTGGTAAGATGTAATATTGTCAATGTATTAAAAGCAGTACCTTAATACGTTTAGATGTAAGGAATTCCTGAAGATTCAATACTTTAAAAATGTATCCTATACTATTTTTGAGAAGTTGGTTTTCATCGAAAGAAAAATGCTTTTTCTGTAACAAATAATATATACCTCCGACTAATTAAATGAAAACAGATCCTACATGGATAACAAAGAAGAAAAGTTCAGAAAGATAATTGCAGATAATAAAGAGAGGCTGAAAAGGATCTGCAAATATTACGCTCCATCACCTGAAGATCAGAAAGATATTTATCAGGAGATATTGATAAACATCTGGCGGAGCCTCGAATCGTTCAGGAATCAAGCATCCATAGGGACCTGGATTTACAGAATAGCTGTAAACACTTCCCTGGATTATGCAGGTAAAAGCTATAAAAAGATGAAGCTGAACGTTGACATTGAAAAAACTGATCTTAAAAATCTTCTGATTGAGGGGGAGAATGACCCGGAATTGGAGGAACATCACTATCAGGAACTTAGGATTCATCTGAACAATCTGGGCATTATCGACAAAGCAATAATGGGGCTCGTACTTGATGATCTTTCAACCAGGGAAATTGCAGAAATAATAGGTATTACAGAGTCAAATGTCAGGGTAAAAATTCACAGAATCAAAGAGACATTAAAATCGAATATGAAAGGAGAAAAATATGAAAACTGATATCAACAATAAATCCACAGAAGGAAATACCAACAGCCGGGATAATTTCAATAATATAAACTCCCTGATCACAAGACTGAGGGAAGAAGATGACAGGCTTGCCAGGATGATGAAAAACATGAAATGGCTTTATATTGGTATGGCATTGTTTTACAGCGCATTGATGATCGTCAATCCAGATCCTGATTTAAAATTGCATCACAGGATTTCAGGGTTTTGTTACGTAAGTGCATTTATTATTTCCGTAGTACTATTTAAACAGAAGGTCTGGGAATTCAGTAAGGTCGATTATTCTCTTTCTTCATCAGATATGCTGATACGTGCGGCACATCGCTACAAATTAAGTTTCAGCCAGTATTTTTTCGTCCTCCCTGTCATCGTATTAATCGATGCAGGTTTAACAATCTCATTTTTCTTCAGGCTTTCCTCTCTTGAACCAGTATATCGGATCCTGGTAGTCCAGGCATTTTATATACCTGTTATCCTCATTTCCGTATTCATTGGATATTTGATCTGGCGTAAAAAACATAAGCCATTATATGTTAATGCCAGGAAACTCCTTAAGGAACTCAATGAATAATGTGGTGTCAAAGTTCATTCGGGTACCTTTGTGCCTCCTTTTGCGTGACCCTTAGCGCTTAACATTTAATCACTGACCCATAAATTACAACAAAGGCAATTACTAAGGGCTCAAAAGATAAAAATCACTTAAATGCTTTTGGTACAGCCTTCCTGTTCTGCCCATAGGTTCATGGAAATAATCTCAGAATTTTCCATGATCTGTCACTGAGTGTATAAAGAATACGGTCGTGAAGTCTTCCTGGTCTTCCCTGCCAAAACTCGATCCTGTCGGGCGACAAATAATAACCACCCCATTCGGGAGGCCTGGGAACAGGAAGGTCTTTATATTTTTGTTCAAGCTCAACGACCCTCTTCTCAAGGAGTTCCCGGTGCTCCAGGATCTTGCTTTGCTCAGAGGCCATGGCGCTTATCTGGCTTTCCCGCGGACGGCTTCTGAAGTATTCCTCCGATTCTGTTTCAGGCAATCTGCTTACCTCACCTTCCACCCTTACCTGTCTGAATAATTCACTCCAGAAGAAGGTAACTGATGCAAACCGACATTGCCTCAGGTCATTACCTTTTCGACTCTGATAATGAGTATAGAAAATTAAACCTCTTTCATCGAGACCATGAAGAAGGACAACCCTGCCTGATGGCCTTCCGTCGTTTCCAACGGTTGACAGTATCATCGCATTAGGAATGGCAGCCCCTGAATCAATTGCTTCTCCAATCCACTTTTCAAACTTGTCGAAAGGATTGGCCGGATTGTCACTCTCCGGCTTTACATTTGGCCTATAGTCAATCCGTAAATCTGCAAGTCTCCTGTTAATAGATTTCATACTTATTTCTTTTTTTCTCTGTAATGACAGCATTCGGGAAGCTGAGAATAAACATCGTCAGGAGCTCTGAAATTTCCGTTATCATGACCAACATCTGCAATTGTCTTCTTTACGGTCTCAAGGGAAGTTACCGGGCTTTTAAATCCGAGGTGGAGTGTCTTTGAAGATATATCCCATTCTGCTGAGATAACTCCGTTCACTGATAGAGCTGCCTTTTCAATTCGGTCCTTACACATCTCGCAATTGCCTGAAACGTTAAAAGACTCATGAATAATATCTCCGTTGTTCTCAATCTTTGGATGCTGATCCGTCTGAGCGGAAATTGATGCTGCCTGATTCATCATGCTTGGTTTCCCCTGCAGTTGAGCTGCTGCATCAACACTGAAAGTCCCGTTTGTGACTATCTCCTCTCCTTCACTTAGTCCCTCTTTTACTATATAGCCCCCTGCAAGTGCGGGACCAAGTTCTATTTCGCGCAGTTTAAACAAAGGTCCTTCCGGATTGTCCTGTTTTACATAAACGATCGACCTTTTCCCTGTCCATAGTACAGCTGACCGCGGAATTACAATGTCATCTTTGAATCCTGCAGGCATAGCACTGACATTTCCGGTGGCAAACATCCCGGGTTTTAACATTCCTGAGCGGTTACCTGCTTCCACCCTTACTCTTGCAACCCTTGTTACGGGATCGATCACAGGGTCAATAAATGCTATTTTACCGGTAAAGTTCTCTCCGGGAAGCGCCTGAAGGGTGAAAGAAATCTGCTCGCCTTTTTTTATGTACAGGATATCACTCTCATAGGCATCAAACAATATCCAAACTGAAGACAGGTCTGCAATATCGAACAGAACAGTACCCTGTGATACGTAATCGCCCTTGTTGACTCTTTTTGCGATGATCACCCCGGCAGTGTTTGAGAAAATCCCTAGACTGTTCTGAACCTCTCCCGAAGATTCAATATCAGAGATCTGTTTATCAGTAAGTTTCCACTGCCGAAGCTTTTCCTTTGCAGCTTCATAAATTGCAGGCTGGCTATCTTTCATCCCGGCAGCCTCCAGCAGCTCCTGCTGTGCAGTTACAAGCCCGGGAGAATAGATAGAGCCAAGAAGTTGTCCTTCAGATACGGATTCCCCCGTAAAATTTACGTTCAGACTCTCAATACGTCCGGAGACATGGGCAACCTGACTTTGAAGCTTCCGCTCATCTGCATCAACCTTGCCGTATAATCTCACATCTTTGACTGGTCTTTGTCTTGAAACAACCGAAGTCATAACATTGGCAATCTGAGCGGCTTCCGGAGTCAGATGAAGGGCATCTGGATCTATAGAAGCTGATCCGCCCTGAACAAGGGGAATCAGATCCATTCCGCATATCGGACATTTCCCGGGTTCCTTCATTCTGATGCTGGGATGCATCGAACATGTCCATATTGTATCATTCACAACTTCCTTTAATGATTCCCCGTCTCTTTCATGTTTGTGTGAAGGACGAAATACAATCCATCCAAGAAAAATTCCAAGGATCAAAATCAGGCTGTATTTAAGGTACCTGTTTGAAAATATATTTGTTTTATTCATTGCTTTTGTTCTTCTTTTATTTCTGAAATGGCCATTAAACGTTTCAATAATGCAACCGCAGTATTCACATCAGCCTGTGCTTCTGATTCACTGAGCTCATAATCAAAAGTCTGTTGCCTGATCCTTAACAGATCCGTAAGTGTAGCCTCTGATACTGAAAAACTCCTGATTGTTATGTCAAGTGACAATGAGGCCAGCTGTGACTGATAATTATAAAGCCTTACCCTCCTTTTAGCATCCTGATACTGCTGAAGGGCCGCATAGTATTCTGTCTGAAGACTGCCGGCAGCTGAGGTGTATTTATTCAGCGAAGCAGATTTTAAAAGATCAGCCTCAGCCGCCATGGCATTATATTTCTTCCTGTATATGGGAAGTGTTATTGAAACCATTGGCATCACCATGTCCTTCCCGTTCATGTCCGAAACTGACATCCCGGATTTTCCAATTATGGAATAATTCAGACCAAGACCCAGCATAGGATAGCCCATGCCCTTAATCATTTTCTTCCTGGCATCTGATGATTGTGCCTCATAATCAATCATAGTCAGCATTGGATTTCTTTTCAGAATGCTGTCGGAGACAGATATTAATTCCACATCAAGAGTATCCGGGCTCAGGGATTCAGGTGTAAATACAGGACTCTCGGGATGCCTGTTCAGAAAACTGTTGAATCTGGCAATGAGAGTCCGGTCCTGATCTTTCAGACCCTCAATCTGGTTTTGAAGTTCAGCTGATTCGATCCGGATCTGGTAAAGATCTGTCAGCCGTGGCTGCCCCGGATCGGATCCCATTGATGATTTCTGCATATCCCCTGATGGTTGCATAGAGTTTGCCCGGGATTGAGGCGGCTGACTGTTTCCCATATTCTGCATGCCGGAAACAGTTGTCATTACTGCATCCCCTGATTTTTGACCCATTGATGAGGGACTGGCCGGGAGGCTGCCTGAAACTGAAGCAGGAGAACTCCGGTAATTCACAATGGCAAGGTTTTCAATGGTCTTCAGGATCTCTATGTTCTTTTCGGAAATGGAAATATTCTTCCTGATTTTGTACAGCTCGTACCAGGTTCTCTGGACATCATAAAAAACCTGAAGTTTTGCATCCCTGAATGATTCATAGCTGGCTAAGGCCATCAGACTCATTTCATCCTTTGCTGATTTCAGAACTCCAAACCAGGGAAACATCTGCATAAGTCTCAAATCGGCCAGTTGTCTTCCGCCTAAAAGTTCCATGGGTTTCATTAAAATACCGGCGCTCATCTCAGGATCAGGAATACTTCCGGCCTGTGGTATTTTTTGCAATGCCGCCCTGTATTCATAAAACTTCTGGTTTACGGCAGGATTAGCCGAAGCTGAAATCTCAAGGTATCTATACAGAGAATCATTAAGCTGCTGAGCCCGTGAAGGGCCGGTCAGCCAGCCTGCCATTGTCAGTGCCAGTAATAATATTCTATAAGGTTTAAATTTCATTTTCATTCTGATTATCTGAATTTTCAGGGATTGCTGTTAACGACTTCCGTGTTTCCCTTTCCCTCCAGATCGACTGAAAAAGAGGAACCACGAAAATTGTCATTACCTGTAATACCATTCCACCGAATGTAGGAATTGCCATTGGCACCATAATGTCTGCGCCTTTCCCCGTTGAAGAAAGTACCGGAAGAAGAGCAATTATTGTGACAGCCGTGGTCATCATTGCGGGCCTCACGCGTTTTTTACCTGCGATAATCACTGCCTCCCTGACATCATTGACTGTGGACGGCTTCTTTTCCTCAAAAACCTGGTGTATGTATGTTCCCATTATCACTCCGTCATTTGTTGCTATCCCGAAAAGGGCAATGAACCCGACCCAGACTGCCACGCTAAGGTTTACTGGATGCATCTGGAACATATCCCTGAGATTTATGCCGGCCACTGCAAAATTCATGAACCAGTGCTGGCCGTAAAGCCATAACATTATAAATCCTCCCGAAAAGGCAACAAATACTCCTGAGAAATGAATTATTGAGGCTGTAATTGTCCTGAACTGAAAATATAGCAAAAGCAAAATGATGATTAAACTTACCGGGATTACCAGTGCAAGGCGTTTTGCCGCCCTTAGTTGATTCTCGTAGTTGCCGGTAAATTTATATGTCACACCGGCCGGCAATGATATCTCTCCCGAATCAATTTTGTTTTTAAGGATCTTTTCTGCATCAATGACGACATCCACCTCGGCTTTTCCTTCAACTTTATCAAAGATCACATACCCGACCAGGAAGGTATCCTCGCTTCTTATCATCTGGGCTCCCTTTGCATAATCTATATGAGCAATTTCTCCCAGCGGAACGAGGACTCCGTTCATTCCGGATACCAGGATCTTTTTAATATCTTCAGGATTGTCCCTCAGTTCCCTGGCATATCTGACCCGCAGAGGAAATCTCTCCCTCCCTTCAACAGAAGTCGATAATGTCATGCCTCCGACAGCGGCCTGCAGAATGTCCTGAACATCGGCGACCGTCATCCCGTATCTTGCCATTGCTTCCCTGTTCAATTTAATTTCGAGATAGGGAGCCCCTGCGGCCCTGTCGTAAAAGACAGAAGATGACCTTACTGACGGTACATCTTTCAGGCCTTTTTCGAATTCCAGTCCTGCCTTTTCAATTGATTCGAGATCAGGTCCGTAAATTTTAAGTCCCATCGGAGCCCTCATGCCTGTTGACAGCATAACCAGCCTGGTCTCAATCGGCTGAAGCTTCGGTGCGGAGGTCAGTCCGGGGATGTCAGTCACTTTTACAATTTCATTCCAGATATCATCGGGCTTCCTGATCTTCGGACGCCATTGCCTGAAATAATCTCCGTGTTTGTCAGGGATCAGACTGTCGGCAGGGATCACCCTGAACCTGTCCTTTTCAGGGTTGAACACGGAATTGTCTTTCAGGATAAAGCTTCCGTTCCTGTCGGTCTTAAACCTCACTCTGTGGCCGTTTTCGTCAAGAATATATTCAGGCCTGTAGTTGATCGTGTTTTCAAACATCTGGACAGGCGCAGGGTCGAGGGCTGAATTTACCCGTCCCCATTTTCCGACTGTCATCTCCACCTCGGGGATGGAGGAAACTCTTTTGTCAAGGGTTTCTATGTATTCAAGATTCTTCTCAATGCCTGTATGAGGCATTGTAGTTGGCATCAGCAGGAAGGAACCTTCATTCAGTGAGGGCATAAATTCTTTTCCGGTTCCCGGAAAAGCTTCCGAAGCGCCTTGCCACAATGCTGTCTCCCTTATTGTTTTCCACCCGGCTTTTTCAGCTCCATTGGCAATGAATCCGAAGATCCTGTCAAATCCCTGCCATATAAGCAATCCGGACAACACCGTGAATGCAGGGATCAGAAGGAATTTCCGTTTGTGTCTCAGCGCCCAGCGGATTATGTTCTCATAATAATGTACCATCGACATCAGGGCCAGCAATATTACGGTGATGATCCCGGCAACAAACAGAAAACTGGCAAACTCACTGTTATGTGCGCCAAGAGGAAGCCATGCCACCGATAGATGCCAGGTGGCAAAGAGAACGGCTATCGATGTATTTATATAATCGGGGAATTTTTTTCTTTCCTCAGGCCATTTGTCTGCAAGAAGATTGTTTATCCCGATCGCAATAAGTATAATCGCCGTCCATCCCTGCCAGAAAATAATAAGAAGAACCCCTGCTGCTATCAGTATGCCGTTGAAGATCTTTCTTAATCGTTTTGTGTCGAAGCGGATATTGAAAAAGATATGGACCAGAGTAGGTAAAACAACTATCCCGAGAATAAAAGCAGCCAGAAGTGCAAATGTCTTGGTGAAGGCAAGTGGATGGAAAAGCTTCCCCTCCTGTGCCTGCATCGCAAAGACAGGAAGAAAGCTTACAATGGTTGTTGCAATGGAGGTTACAACAGCAGCCCTTACCTCAGTTGTTGCCTGATAAATCACCTTCATAAGTTTTTTCCCCCTTATGCCATGATTTTCAGGCATCTCAAGATGCCGCAGGATGTTTTCCACATCGACAATGCCAATATCAACCATCACCCCGATCGCAATGGCGATACCTGAAAGTGCAACTATGTTGGCTTCAACACCAAAAAACCTCATCAGTATGAATGTGATCAGAACACCAACCGGAAGCAGTCCCGCCACTATCAGTGATGCCCTGAGATTCAGTACAAGTATTATTATGACTATGATGCTGATGAGTATTTCATGGGACAGTGCCGATTCGAGAGTACCGATGGTTTCCCTGATTAATCCGGTCCTGTCATAGAAAGGTACGATAGTCACTTTTGAAACTGTGCCGTCGGGAAGGGTAAGTTGCGGAAGCCCCGGTTCGATCTCCCTGATTTTGTCTTTCACATTTTTAATGACCTCCATCGGGTTTGAGCCATATCTGGCAACCACGACTGCTCCCACAGCTTCAGAACCTGATTTGTCAAGACCGCCCCTTCTTGTGCCGGGACCAAATGTAACATTTGCAACATTTTTTATTTTTACGGGGACATTGTCCCTGACTGCAACTACAGATTCTTCAAGGTCATTAAGGCTTTTTACATATCCAAGTCCGCGAATTATATATTCAACACTGTTCAGTTCAATGGTTTCAGCTCCAATGTCAAGATTGCTTTTTCTGACAGCATTCATGACATCCATTACTGAGACGCTGAATGCCTTAAGTGCTTCGGGATTAATGTCAACCTGGTATTCCTTTGTAAAACCGCCAGCCGTTGCAACTTCAGAGACCCCTTCGGCGGATGCAAGGCTATACTTTACATAGAAATCCTGTATGGTCCTTAGTTCCTGGGGATCCCATCCTCCGGCCGGTTTGCCTGTTTTTGGATCCCTTCCTTCGAGGGTGTACCAGAATATTTGTCCGAGGGCTGTTGCATCAGGTCCCAGGGTGGGCTGAACTCCCTCCGGCAATGTCCCGGGTGGCAGGGAATTCAGCTTTTCCAGGATCCTTGAACGGCTCCAGTAAAATTCAACATTGTCTTTAAAGATCACATAGATGAACGACATGCCGAACATCGATGTGCTTCTAATGGTTTTAACGCCTGGTATCCCAAGAAGTGCAGATGTGAGCGGGTAAGTGACCTGATCCTGTATGTCTTTAGGGGACCTGCCCATCCATTCCGTCGCAATTATCTGCTGATTTTCCCCTATATCGGGTATTGCATCCACAGGAACCGGATCACGGGGAAGAACTGAGGTCTTCAGGTTAAATGGCATTGTAGCCAGTCCAGTCACAATAAATGCACAAAGCAGGATAAATGTGATCAGCCTGTTTTCAAGGAAATATTTTACGAGCCGGTTAAACATTGAAAATAATTACTGTTTATCTGCTCTTTCGTAATGGCAGCATGACGGTAGTTTTGCATAAATATCATCAGGTGCCTTGTACTTTTCGGTATCATGTCCCACTGCAGCCAGCTTTTTGCTGAGAGCATCCTTGCTGGTTTTTGACGGATCGTATGTTACCGTGAGCATCTGGGTTTTAATATTCCAGTCGGCGTTTGCCGCACCTTCTGCCCTGACGGTCTTTTCGATCCTTGCCTTGCACATTTCGCATTTGCCCCATACCTTAAAAGTTTCGGTTTTTGCTGACTGAACAGCGGCGGGTGTGGAATTCTGATTTACTGTGTTTGCCTGCAGGTTCAGACTTACGGCAAACAATACTGCGATAAAAAGTCTTAATGTTTTCATCTTTATGAATTTTAATGTTATTGGTTGGAAAAAGTAAACAGTAGTGACCTGAACGCATTGAACAACAATACCTTTAACAGGTAGTTGTAAAAAGTCAAGATAATCCGGATTTGCAAAATCAGATACGGAACAGGCAGATTTCCGCCTGTTCAGGTCCATGAGGAAAATACCTGCCTGGCGGCAGAAAATTCAGGCTGGTTTCTATCACGGACTTCATTAAAAAAGATAAATGACCGGCTGCTTCAGCAGGAATGTCACTTGACAATTTCAGATTGTTATGATATAGATTTTCAGGATAGTACCTGTAATCTGTGCTTAATATTGTAAGCTGGTCTTCACAGCACATTCCGGTGAATATCGGAAAGCCCGAATGGGGCTGATCTTCATTTTCCATTCCGCATGTTGCCAGCTTCCCTGAAATTGAGATTTTTACGTCAGCAAGCTCACCACCGCAATAATGTCTGTCGAGGCTGAGCTTTATTGCCGGTACAAGCAATAAAAGGGAAAGCATTATGCCGAGTATTTTTCTCATAACCTTAAAAACAACATTTCCGGAAAAATGTTCAGCAAATCTATCAACTTAATTGATTAAAATCAATCATTTCAGCAGTTTTAAAATAAATTTAACGCTGAATCAGGGTATTAAGTGTTGCTTCTCTCAGAATGCTCATTGTTTTGTTATGTACCTCCTGGAAAACTTTTCTAATCTGACATGTTGCCTCATCCTTGCAAAACTCGCATGGGCGGTATGATTTTTCAGAAACACAGTGAAGAAGCGACAGCGTTCCTTCAAAATGATCGATGATATCGGCAAGGTTCACTTCCTCGGGCTTCCGGAGAAGATAATATCCGCCTGATTTTCCAAGCTGGCTTCCCAGGATTCCCATTTTTCTGAGATCCAGAAGAATATTCTCAAGAAAGCTCTGGGGGATTTTTTCGCTTGTGGATATATCCTTAATCTGTATCGGGCCGTTACCATATTCCCTTGCAAGCCTTGAAAGGGCCACTATAGCATATCTGGTCTTTTTTGAGAGTATCATTTTAAATCATGATTGGAAAACAGTTCAAAGCGTTTATCCTGAGTGGGGCGTCTTATTTTTTACTATAACTCAATTTTGCAAATTTACTTTTTCTGTTTCTAAATACCGCTGCAATTTAGTCAGAGTTGCAGAAGGAATTCTTATTATCGCAGGCTGCTCACTTATGATATGGGCAATGATTGTATTGAGGATAAATGTCAGGGGGATCCCGTTGAACGCCTGTCTTCAACCAGTATTTGTCACCCGTGGACCTTACAGGTTTTCAGGCCCACCGTTAACCGGGACTTTTGCCTTCTGATGTCAGGTTTTTTCACTTATTCCGTTTCTGCAAGCGGCATTTGGCTTGTTACTCATTTAACGATCCAGGGATTGGCATCTCTTTTCATGGGATATGAGATGAAGGATCTTAAAGCTTGTTAGTCTTTTTCGCAATGGGAGTGGATTTCTCATATTCAAACACAAGAACTTCGAGACTTGCCTGATCTGGCTGCTGTATATCAATTATTATCGACTGCAGGTTTTTAAGCTTTTTTACCCATTCGGATTCCGTGATATTGCCTATATCAGATTACAGAATATCAGATATTTTTGTTCACCTTATCGGTAGACTTTATGAATAATCGAATTTCCTTACTTTCATTGTTTCTGTTCTGTATGTCAGTAAACGGGCAGGAGAGGGTTAAAGGGAACATTTCCATATCGGGGGCCTTTGCTCTCTATCCGATGGCGGTACGCTGGGCTGAGGAGTTCAGAAAGATATATCCTGAAGTCAGGATCGACATATCGGCCGGAGGAGCCGGGAAAGGTATTACGGATGCGCTCACAAATATGGTCGACATTGGAATGGTCTCCAGAGAAATATATCCTGAAGAGTTGAAGAGAGGGGCATACCCTGTTGCAGTGACGAAGGACGCCGTCGTAGCTGTGATCAATGTCTCGAATCCGGTAATTGGTGAAATTATGTCTAAAGGGCTCAGAAGAGAAACAGGTAACAGTATATGGATTACGGGAATGTACAAGACCTGGTCTCAGGCTTTCGGATCAAAGGGCCCGATGCCAATACATGTATATACAAGATCGGATGCCTGTGGCGCTGCCGAGGTCTGGGCAAAATATTATGGTAAAAAACAGGAAGATCTTCTTGGAAGCGGTGTCTACGGCGATCCCGGTCTGGCGCTGGCAGTAAAAAAAGATCCTCTGGGGATTGGCTATAACAATATAGGGTATGTTTATGACAGCAAGACGAAAAAGCAGATCTCAGGTTTAAGAGTTGTCCCCCTCGATATTAACGGGGACGGAAAAATAACCCCCGATGAGAATTTTTATGATTCGATGGATCAGCTTATCAATGCAATTGCGGAAGGGAAGTTCCCTTCACCTCCGGCACGGGAACTGTATCTGGTCACTAACGGTAAGCCACAGAAAGAGGTTGTGAAGAAGTTCCTTTTATGGATACTAACCGAAGGACAGAAATTCGTGAATGAGGCAGGATATATATCCCTTTCAAAAGAGAGTATAAGTAAGGAAGTAAAGAAGCTTCAATAGGCCTATATGAGAAAAATCAGGACAATAAAGGACAGGTTTGCCAGGTATTTCATGATTGGCATGGCTGTCTTTGCCATACTGTTTCTGGTGATCATCGGATTCTCACT
>JAAYUS010000069.1 GCA_012517605.1 Bacteroidales bacterium | reverse complement strand
CACTGTAATTTTATTATTGTAAGAACCGGTTTTCAAGCGAAGCCTTTATATGGATTGTACTGAACAAAAATAATGCAAAATTGTATTATCATATTTATTATGTTTGGATTTAAAGTCCTTTAAATTTCTACATTTGCAATTGTTGTTAATTTCTTAACAATGATCTGATCAACAAGAATTATTAAAATTGCTCCTTTTATGTCAAAGACCATTAGGCTTAAGAAAGGATTTGATATCAGGCTGGAAGGCATTGCTGAAAAGAAGCTGGCCGGACCGGTTGATTCCTCAAGGTTTGGAGTGAAACCAGTCGATTTTCCCGGTCTGATACCAAAGCTTGATGTCAAACCCGGTGATGAGGTAAGGGCGGGTTCTCCTCTATTTCATGATAAGATGCGTCCCGAAATCATGTTCACCTCACCTGTGAGCGGGAAAGTGGTGTCGGTGGAAAGAGGTGACCGCCGCAAAATCCTTCAGGTTGTCGTTGAAAAATCGGGTGATGGTTTCGTTGATTTCGGAAAATCTGATCCAGGGAAGCTTCAGGCTGAAGCCATTAAGGAAAAGCTTTTGACGTCAGGATTATGGCCGGCAATTCGCCAGCGTCCCTATCATGTAATTGCAAATCCTGCAGATAAACCCAAATCAGTTTTCATCTCAGGTTTCGATACAGCACCTCTTGCACCTGATTATGACTTTATAGCCGCGAACTCCGATTTTTCATTGTTTCGCAAAGGAATCAGCGCAATCCGCAAACTGACAGATGGCAAGGTAAACCTGGTTCTGAAGGAGGGCGGTAATGGCAATTTATATGAGAGCCTGGATGGCGTCGAGATATCGTATTTCGCAGGTCCTCATCCGGCTGGTAACACCGGTGTGCATATTCATCATCTTGATCCTGTAAACAAGGGAGAGGTGGTATGGTACATAAACTTCCAGGATATATTTGCAATAGGAAGATTATTTGCTGAAGGTCATTACAGACATGAAAGGATAATAGCCCTTACCGGATCGGAAGTTGTTACTCCGCAATATTACAGGATTCTCTCTGGCAGCACTGTCGAACCTTTGGTAAAAGGTAATGTGAGTGCCGGAGTATTGAGGTATATCAGCGGCAATGTGCTCACCGGAACGAAGATAACCTCCGATGGCTTCCTTGGATACTATGACTCACAGGTAACAGTAATTCCGGAAGGGAACTATTTTGAATTTTTCGGATGGGCATCTCCCGGAAAGAACAAATTCAGCTTTTCAAAAACATTTCTTTCATCAGTTTTTCCCAAGAAATCATACAAGCTCGATACCAACCTTCATGGCGGTGAAAGAGCATTTGTAGTTACCGGTCAGTACGAGAAAGTAGTGCCGATGGATATTTATCCGATGCAGCTTTTTAAGGCAATCCTTGCGGAAGACATCGACATGATGGAGAACCTTGGTATTTATGAGGTTGCTGAAGAAGATTTTGCACTTTGCGAATATATCTGCCCTTCGAAAATAGAGATTCAGTCGATAGTAAGGCAGGGACTTGATCTGATGAGAAAAGAAATGAGTTAGTAACTTCTGAATTTTCAATATAATGAATTTCCTGAGAAATAAGTTAGACAAACTTAAGCCCCATTTTACAAAGGGCGGTAAGTATGCCAGGTTCCAGTCGGTGTTTGAAGGATTTGAGACCTTCATGTTTGTTCCCGACAAAGTCACATTCAAGGGGTCTCATATCAGGGACTCCATCGATCTTAAAAGAACGATGACAGTAGTGATCATTGCCCTGTTACCTGCACTCTTGTTCGGCAGTTACAACACCGGGCTACAGCATTTCAGGTCAACGGGAGTCGATCCGTCAGTTTTACAGGCTTTCTGGTTCGGCTTTCTGAAGATACTCCCTCTGATAATTGTGAGCTATGTTGTCGGGCTCGGAATTGAGTTCATCGCCGCTCAGATAAGAGGACATGAGATAAACGAAGGATATCTTGTTACAGGGCTTCTTATTCCGCTTATCATGCCAGTCGATGTTCCCCTGTGGATGCTGGCCCTGGCGGTAGCCTTTTCAGTAATCCTGGGAAAGGAAGTATTCGGAGGAACCGGGATGAACGTCTTCAACCCCGCATTGCTTGCCCGTGCATTCCTTTTCTTCAGCTATCCGGCATGGATGACCGGCGACAAGGTCTGGACTGCAGGACTTACTGCCGGCAAGAACGTAGTTGACGGATTCTCGGGCGCCACTCCGCTTTCATTAAGCGCAGCCGGCGAGATAGCAAAGCTGCCCTCATTCATGAATATGTTCATTGGAACAATACCGGGATCGGTGGGAGAGACCTCAACAATAGCCATCCTTATTGGAGCTGCCATACTGATTATCACTGGCGTCGGAAGCTGGAAAATAATGGTAAGCGTTTTCGGGGGAGGGCTAAGCATGGGCCTCCTTATGAATGCCTTATCTGCCAATTCTTATATGGAGATTCCTTTCTACTACCATTTTGTAATGGGCGGTTTTGCATTCGGAGCTGTTTTCATGGCAACTGATCCGGTCACCGGTTCCCAGACTGAAAGAGGAAAATGGATCTACGGCTTCCTGATAGGAGTACTTTCAATACTGATAAGGGTACTGAATCCGGCATACCCTGAAGGAGTGATGCTTGCCATTCTTCTTATGAACGTTTTTGCCCCGCTTATTGATTATTATGTCGTTCAGTCTAATATAAAGAAAAGGCTCAAACGGGCTAAAGTTGCAACTAACACCTTAACAAAATGAAACACTTCAGCAACAGATATATATTCACTTTCTCGGCAATAATGGTGATTGTTGTGGCAACTCTTCTGTCGCTTGCTGCGACACTGCTACAGCCTGCCCAGGAAAGGAACCTTGAGATTGAAAAGAAGAAGAATATGCTTGAATCTATCAATATTCCATCGACCAGGGAAAACACTGAGACTCTTTATGACAAATATATAAAGGAGAGTTTTGTGATAAATACCAAAGGAGATGTTGTTGAGGGAGTTGATGCTTTTACGGTGGTGCTGAAAAATGAGCAGAAGAAACCGCTTGATGAGCAGTATCTCCCTGTATTCAAAGCAGTTCCTAATGACGGAAAGAATGTCATTATTATTCCGGTCGAGGGCAAAGGTCTTTGGGGTCCGATATTTGGCTATGTATCGCTCGAATCAGACATGAACACAATTTACGGTGTAAATTTTGACCACAAGGGCGAAACCCCCGGACTCGGGGCTGAAATAAATACAGCTGCATTTGAAAGCCAGTTCCATGGCAAAAAGCTCTTCGACAACGATAAATTCATCTCTGTTCAGGTGATGAAGGGAGGAGCACCTGAAGGCGACAATCATGGTGTGGATGCTATTTCCGGAGGAACAATAACAAGCAAGGGACTCCAGAAAATGCTGTTTGACTGCATTCAAAAATATAATACATACCTGTTAAAAAACCGTACATAAGATATGAGCAATCAGGAAAGAGAGCCGATACTTTCGGCCAAAAATCTTAGGCTTCTGAAGGAACCACTCGGAAAGAACAATCCGATAACTGTCCAGGTACTTGGAATATGCTCAGCCCTTGCTGTTACAGTCAAGCTTAAACCGGCAATAGTGATGGCGCTGTCTGTGACAATTGTCACCGCCGTATCGAACCTTGTAATAGCCACCCTGAGGAAGTCAATTCCCGACAGGATCAGGATAATTGTCCAGCTTGTTGTTATTGCAACAATGGTGATCCTTGTAGACCAGTTGCTAAAGGCTTATATGTTTGATGTCAGCAAGCAACTTTCGGTATTTGTTGGACTTATCATTACAAACTGCATAATTATGGGTCGGCTTGAAGCTTTTGCCATGGCAAACAAGCCCTGGCCGTCATTCATTGATGGACTGGGTAATGGTGGTGGTTATGGAATAATCCTTATAGTGGTTTCATTTTTCAGGGAATTACTGGGTTCAGGAACAATATTCGGCTATCCTGTTCTGGAAAAACTTGGATTATATAAAGCAGGTTATGAAAACAACGGGATGGTTATACTGCCCCCTATGGCACTGATATTTGTAGGCCTTATAATATGGTTTCACAGAAGCAAAGACAAAAGTCTTGTTGAAAAACGCTAAAACACTGAGTTATGGAAAACCTGCTGAATATATTTGTTAAATCGATTTTTGTTGAGAACATGATCTTTGCCTTTTTTCTGGGCATGTGTTCATTTCTTGCGGTTTCCAAATCGGTTAAAACAGCTATGGGACTGGGAATAGCAGTCATTTTTGTACTTTTTATAACAGTTCCTGTTAACTTTCTGATTGAGAATTTTGTATTAAAAAAAGGAGCTCTTATATGGCTTGGCGGGGGTTTTGCCGATGTAGACCTGAGCTTCCTTACTTTTATGGTCTTTATTGCAGTTATTGCGGCCATTGTTCAGCTCGTTGAGATGGTGGTTGAAAAGTTCAGTCCTGCCCTTTACAACTCGCTCGGTATATTCCTGCCGCTTATAGCCGTAAACTGCGCTATCCTTGGCGCTTCCCTGTTTATGCAGGAAAGGGAATATGAAAATGTGCTCGAAGCCACTGTTTTCGGAGTGGGTTCCGGCGTCGGATGGATGCTGGCGATAGTCAGCATAGCTGCGATAAGAGAGAAACTTAAATACAGCAATGTCCCTGATCCTCTCAAAGGACTGGGGATCACATTCATCCTTACAGGATTGATGGCCATTGCATTTATGGGATTCATGGGAATTAAATTATAAGAATTGTCAGCTATGGTTCTTGCGATTACTACTTTAAACACCCTGTTGTACAGCATTGTCGTTTTCCTTTTAATAATAATGCTGCTTGTTATAATGCTGCTTTATGCACGCGACAAACTGTCGCCGAAGGGTGATGTCACATTGCATATAAACGATAAGGAGCTTGTTGTATCTCCCGGTTCAAGTCTGCTTACAACTCTTTCAAACAATGGAGTTTTCCTGCCATCGGCCTGCGGAGGAGGAGGCACATGCGGCATGTGCAAATGTCAGATTATGGAAGGAGGAGGATCGATACTGCCGACTGAAACCGGGTTCTTTACAAGGAAGGAACAGCAAAACCACTGGCGGCTCGGATGCCAGGTAAAGGTAAGGGAAAGCCTTAAGATCAAACTTCCTGAATCAGTCCTTGGAATTAAAAAATGGGAATGCGAAGTGGTATCAAACAGGAATGTGGCAACATTTATAAAGGAATTTGTTGTAAAGCTTCCCGATGGTGAGGCATTGAATTTCGAACCCGGGGGCTATATTCAGATAGACGTTCCGAAATATGAGACTTCATTCAGGGATTTCATGATTGAGGAAGGATTTAAACCCGATTGGGATAAATTCAAAATGTGGGATCTGAGCATTAAAAACTCTGAAGAGACATTCAGAGCCTATTCAATGGCAAACTATCCTGCCGAAAAAAATCTTATCAAGCTGAATATAAGGATTGCCACGCCACCATGGGATAATTCCAGGAAACAGTTCATGAATGTTCCTCCCGGTATTTGCTCTTCATACATTTTCTCAAGGAAGAAAGGCGATAAGGTTACTATCTCAGGTCCTTACGGTGAATTTCATATCAAGAACACCGGCAACGAAATGGTTTATATCGGAGGAGGTGCAGGAATGGCTCCGCTCCGCTCGCATATTTTCCATCTTTTCCATACACTTAAGACAAACAGGAAAGTATCATACTGGTATGGAGCACGTTCGATGAGGGAGATCTTTTATGAAGATGAATTCAGGGCAATCGAGAAGGAATTCCCGAACTTCAGGTTTAATATTGCCCTTTCAGAACCATTGCCTGAAGACAACTGGAAAGGATATACCGGATTCATCCACAAGGTCCTTTATGACAATTACCTAAGCAAACATGATGCTCCTGAGGATATTGAGTATTATTTCTGCGGACCTCCGGTGATGAACAATGCCGTTGTAAAGATGCTCGACGACCTCGGAGTACCCAAGGATAATATTTCGTTTGATGACTTCGGAATTTAGTCCGGAATTTGTCTCCTGCCGTTTCAGCAGGAGATCAGATATTAAATTCCTGACTGATTCCCGTTGATGTTGATAAGGTATCTTTTTATTTATGCTCAAACTATTACTTTATTGAATTACAGGATTTCATATTTATTGCCGGGACTGTTATTCCTTATTTGTGCATGCAACACTACAGTCACCTATGATAGTTTCGCCGGATTCGCTCAGGGGACAACATATAGCATTGTCTTTCAGAACAATGGTAAATATAAACCTGCAACTCTAAAAAAGGATGTGGAGAAGATCCTCCATGAATTTGATCTTTCACTTTCGCTTTACACTGATTCGTCGATTCTTACGAAAGTGAACAGGAATGAGGATGTCGTAGCGGACAAATACTTCACTGAGGCATTCTCAAAATCAGCAGCAATAACAAGGCTGACCGACGGTGCATTCGATATAACCGTGGGACCTCTTGTCAAGGCATGGGGTTTTGGGCCTGATGCACACAAAAATTTCTCTGAATCCAAAAGAGACTCTCTCCTTAAGTTTGTCGGAATGGACAAGGTAAGGATGACGGGGGGGAAAGTGATAAAAGATGATCCCGGAATAAAGCTTGATTTCAATGCCATTGCGCAGGGTTATTCGGTTGATGTGGTCTGTGATTATCTGTCTTCCATTGGTCTTAAAAGCTACCTTGTGGAAATAGGAGGTGAGGTCAGGGTAAAGGGCGACAAGCAGGGTGTTCCCTGGCGGATAGGTATTGACAGGCCGGAGGATAACAATAATATTCCCGGGAATGATCTTCAGGCAATCATAAGCATAAAAAACAGATCACTTGCGACATCAGGGAATTATAGGAAATTCTATGTTGAAAATGGAGTCAAATACTCCCATACCATTGACCCCCGAACAGGATATCCAGCCAAAAACCAGCTTCTCAGTGCCACGATCCTTGCAGATGAATGTGCTACAGCCGATGGAATAGCTACGGCCTGCATGGTTTTTGGAAAAGAAAAAACAATAGAATTCCTTGCCTTACATCCTGAATATGATGCATTCCTTGTTTTTTCAGATGACAAGGGAAATTATCAGACCTGGGCCACAGAAAACCTGAAAAGGTCAATTTCAAATCCCTGAAATCAGAGAAGCCTTTTACCGCAGTTCATACATCCGCCTGTAATATCAGAAGGGACGCAACCTGTATCGGTTTCCTGGGCACATTTAATTCCTCTTTTTTGCATTTCCCTGTTATGGCCCACATGTGTATCCGGAAACCTTCCATTGCTTTTCAGAAGGATCCTTATACCGAGAAATGCCATTGCCGTTGCAACAAGTACTAGTGATATTATAATAAGCCTGATTAACATAGTTAACTTTTAATTACGATCTTTGTCATTAAGGACCTGATTGGCAGTCATGCCGGTAAAAACTCTTATCTCCCGCAAGGGTAATAAATAACGTGCAAAGATAATATTCATTTATTCTTTATTTATTAAACAACCTCGTGATTCGTTTGTTTAACTTCTGTAAAAATCATAATTGCGGTCGATATGGATCAAAAATCACACAAACTTATAATGAACAAAGATATTATTCTTGCCGATTACAGGCTTGCCAATCTGAGTCGCAGCCTCAGTATCATAGGGCGCCGTGAAGTTCTTACCGGCAAAGCCAAATTCGGCATTTTTGGTGACGGAAAGGAAATTATTCAGATTGCACTTGCCAAACAGTTCCGCGACGGTGACTGGCGTTCTGGATATTACCGCGACCAGACATGGATGATGGCAATGGGACTTTATGATGCTGAGGGATTCTTCCACCAGCTTTACGGGAACACCGACAGGAGTATCAATCATGGCAGCGGCGGCAGGGTTTTTAACAATCATTTCTCCGTCCCTAATGTAAATCCCGACGGTACCTGGAGAGATCTCACAAAGCAAAAGAACTCTTCATCCGACATCTCTCCCACAGCAGGGCAGATGCCAAGGCTCCTGGGACTTGCATATGCTTCCAAACTTTTCCGTCAGAACCCCGACCTTCACCGGTTTACAACATTATCAATGAAGGGAAATGAAGTGGCATTCGGATCTATAGGTGATGCAAGCACATCTGAAGGCCATTTCTGGGAAACTTTGAATGCCGCGGGTGTACTACAGGTCCCTATGGCTCTTTCAGTATATGATGACGGATATGGTATTTCAGTTCCAAAGAGATACCAGACAACAAAAGGAAGCATTTCGGATATCCTGAGGGGGTTTGAAGATGAACCGGGCAAGCCCGGGATAATTATTTTCAAAGGAAAAGGCTGGGATTATCCCGGACTTGTTAAACTGTATGAGGAAGGCATAGAGATATGCCGGCGCGATCATAAACCTGTTGTGTTTCATATCGAGGAAGTGACACAGCCTCTTGGCCATTCGACATCAGGCTCACACGAAAGATACAAGAGTGAAGAGCGGCTTAAATGGGAGGAGGAATATGATCCCATAAGAAAGATGAGGGAATGGATAATTTCCGAGGGTATTGCGACGGGAGAGGAGCTTGATAAGCTTGCAGCCGAAGCTGAGGAAGAAGCAAAGCAATCGAGGAAGAAGAGCTGGGATATGTTCCAGAATCCCATCAAGGTGGAAAGGGACGCCCTGGTTAAGATCATTAATGACCGCTCATGCCGTTGTGTTGAGGAAATAAAGGAAGCTGCCGTTGATGATATCACGGAAGATCTTAAGAAGGTACTTTCACCCTTGCGAAAGGACAATTTCATGGCTGCAAGAAAGATACTCAGGAACGTCTGCGGTACCTGTTTCAAGGCCGATAACCTCAAGGAAGAGCTTCAGGGCTGGCTGAAACGAAACTACCAGGATGCTTATGAGAGCTACAACACTTTCCTTTACAATGAGATGCCAACATCGGTCATGAAGGTGAAGCCTGTTCCGGTGAAGTACTCGGATAATGCTCCAGAAGTGCCCGGGAGGCAAATTCTAAGGGACAATTACGACAGGCTTTTCACGAAATACCCTCTTCTTGTCACTTTTGGAGAGGATACAGGAAACATAGGAGGTGTGAACCAGTCGCTTGAAGGACTTCAGAAGAAATTCGGTGAGCTCCGCATAACTGATACAGGAATAAGGGAAACAACAATTCTTGGTCAGGGTATTGGACTGGCGCTGAGAGGTATGCGTCCGATTGCCGAGATACAGTATCTCGATTATCTTATGTATGCCATTCAGACTTTAAGTGATGATCTTGCCACAACCCATTACCGGACAGTAGGAACTATGGTGGCTCCGCTTATTATTAGCACCCGGGGTCACAGGCTCGAGGGAATGTGGCATTCGGGTTCGCCTATGAGCATGCTGATAAATTCAGTAAGGGGAGTCTATGTATGTTCTCCCAGGGATATGACAAGGGCGGCAGGTTTTTATAATATTCTCCTTGAGGGTAATGATCCGGCAATTGTTATTGAACCTCTGAACGGATACAGGCTTAAAGAGAAAATGCCTGAAAATATCGGAGAATTCAAAATTGAACTGGGCGTTCCTGAAATCCTTTCTCAGGGAACCGATATCACCCTTGTAACGTATGGATCAACGGTAAGAATCGCAGCAGAAGCAACCGCACAGCTTGCAGCACATGGCATATCGGTAGAACTAATTGATGTTCAGACTCTTGTGCCTTTTGACCTGAAAGGTGTAATTGTCAATTCCCTGAGGAAAACCAACAGGGTACTTTTCCTCGACGAGGATGTACCCGGAGGCACGACGGCATATATGATGCAGGAGGTGCTTGAGAAGCAGAAGGGATGGGATTACCTCGATTCTCCGCCAAAAACACTCACGGCAAAGGAACACCGTCCGGCTTATACCACCGATGGCGACTATTTTTCAAAGCCGAATGCAGAAGATGTATTCGATACTGTCTATGCTATTATGCAGGAAGCAGTACCCGCCAGATACAGATAGGCTCAGGATGTGGCACCTATTATTTTAAGAAGCTCAGTTGCTGCTTCACGCGGACCCGATGTTTCATATCCGGGAATCCCCAGTCTTGTCCTCATCTGACCTACAAAAACTCCTGCCCTGAAAAAGGAATCGAAATATCTTTCAACGATCTTCTCATGAAGGTCCCTGTATTCCGGCGGGCCGAAAATATTTGCAAAATAGGAATGTACAAGTCCGGTCGATGTGGTTGTACCCTTGCTCATTACCGCACCTTCACGGAAAATATCAAGCGCCCATGCAGGATTGTCAAATTGCTCTATCACAGGATGGTCGCTGTCAATCTCTTCGTAGTTATTGGCATACAGTATATAATCAATCCTGTGCCCGTGAATTATTGTTTCGAAATTTGTTACAGGAATAACAATCCTTGAATTAACCTGGCTGGGATTCATTATTATGGATCTGTCGAGATGGCCATATGCATAACCTGGCTGAAGATCATCAAGCCGGAGGAAAGCTCCGATCTCCGTTCCATAGCCGATAATGTTTCCTTCTTCATCTATCTCTATCGATCCCATGTCATCGGCTATTATCTTCATTTCACGGATATGATTTTCACCTAATACCCTGAAAGCTTCGAGCGTTTCTGATTTTCCGGCTCCTGTATCACCCATCATAAGGATTGTTGCCTCCTTGTCACCATACAGAAGAATCTTCACCATTGCCCCGTGAAACGGCATTTTGCCTGCTTTCATGACAATGGAATTATGCAGTGTGAGCATCATTTTCTTAAGGTACCCGAAATATCCGAATTCAGGACGGTCGGGAACAGCACCTACGAACATGTTGTTTTTTTCATCTTCGAAAAAGACAGTCGGATATTTAGCCAGACCGTCGAGTTTATTGCCGGCCACACCGTAAACAAAAATTGCATCTGGTTTCCTTTCAAGGTCTTCATCTCCTGCGAGCTGGAAAAGGTTGCAGAGTGAAAGCCCAAGCTCAAAGAAATTGAAATGGAAATAGACCATTATAATGAATTTCCCGACTTTTGCAGGGTAACACAACCAGTCTTCGGAATTCAGTTCGGCAAGTTCAAGCGGGTTCCTCCGGATCTTTTTGAAATCGCCTGTTCTTTTGTTCATCGGCTGCTGAATCACAAGCGGCGGATAAATAAGTATCTGGCGGATTAAAGGTACATTATTGAGGACTGCATATTTCTCATCAGGCCATATCAGCTCTTTCGGCAACGATATTACGGCCATCTCAGCGCCTGCAGGCACCTGCCTGTAAACTGTAGGGTGGCTGCCTGTGATGTTCTCCTGAACATGCCTGTATACAGTCCGGATAAGATGCGTCAGGTGTTCAATGGTCTCGTTAAACGTCCTGTATGGTCGTTTATCAAGACGATCCCCTTCCGAATCATTTATCAGGAACCTGTCAAAATGACGCCAATAGTCGTAAAGATGTTCTACGAAACCGTTCAGCAGATGAATATCCCTGAAAAATACAGCAGATCTGTCAAAAATATGAGGAACCACACCTCCTTCATATTTAAATAGCAATGAGAGCGTCCTGACGAGATCGTCAGTTGATGCTTCATCCGGAACACCATTCTCAAAAATCTCAAGGAGAGGAGAATTCCTGGTTTTAAGCCTGGCAATGCAATGATCAAGCACTGTCCTGAACTTCTCACTTGCAAGCAATTCCTCAGCCGTTTCACACATTCTTTCACGGACATTCAGTACCGCTTTGTTCCCAATTATCCTTAAAGTACTTTTCTGCATTATAATCTGATACAAAACTGGGCAAAAATATTACAATTTTTAATTGATATCATGCTTTGATATGATTATTTTACAATCTGTTTGGCATGATTTTTATAATGAATAATATGGAAGATTAAAATGTGTTGATTATTTTTACAGAATGAAACCGGAACTTGACCTTTTTGCAATCCTTCCGGAAGACAAGATACCGGAAAAAGGGAAGATACTGATATCAGAGCCTTTCCTCCCTGATACTTTCTTTAATCGCAGCGTGGTCTATCTTACGGATCATAATCCAAAAGGCTCGGTAGGTTTTATCCTGAATAAAAAGCTTGATCTGAAAGTTTCTGAAGCCGTTTCGGGGTTTGAAGGATGGGATGAGAATCTCAATATGGGAGGACCCGTTGCCCCCGATACTCTGCATTATATCCATTCGCTCGGGCATATAATTCCGCGCAGCGTTCATGTTGAAGGCGACATTTACTGGGGAGGGGATATTGATGCCATCAGGGAGATGATCAGGGCAGGTTCTGTCAGCCGGGGCCAGATAAGATTCTTTCTGGGATATTCAGGCTGGTCGGCAGGGCAGCTTGAGCGAGAGCTTAAGGAGAATTCTTGGGTAATAGCAAGGATAAGTTCCGAAACCATAATGAACAGCTCAGGCGTCGACAGCTGGAAGCGGCTTCTCAGATCTTTCAAGAACAAATACAGGGTGTGGGCTGATTTTCCCGATTCACCCGATATGAACTAATGCATTATCTTATAGATAAGTTCCTTTAACAGGTCGCCAGGTTCCGTGCTGACATCCCCGAACCCTTTTGTTTTCATGTCGTAGGTACGCAAAAGACCAATTATCTGAATAGTCTTTGCAGCACTGTATTTCTTCGACCACACTTCATAATCCTTTACAAAGTAAGGAACTATCTTAAGGGCAGCGGCAACATTATTCTTCGACTTGTCGGTAGTATAATGGTATGTCAGTATTTTAGTGAAAAGGCTGAAAAGAGAGGCTATTGTAAGGGTGACAGGATTATCTTTCTGGTTTTCTGCAAAGTAGTTTACAATCATGTTGGCTTTGTAGATATTCTTTTCACCTACTGCTTTCTGAAGCTCGAAATTATTGAAATCCTTGCTGATGCCAATGTTCTTTTCGATCAATGCCGTTGTGACAGCAGGCTTTCCGGCAGGCATCGTGATAAGCAGTTTGTCGAGTTCATTAGTGATCTTGTGCAGATCAGTTCCAAGGAATTCGGTCAGCATTGCGGAAGCATCCGGATCTATCTTAATGCCTTTTGTCATTAAATACCTTTCTATCCATGGCGGGATCTGATAGTCGCGAAGCCTCATCGATTCAAAATAAACTCCCTGGGAGTCAAGAGCCTTGTAAAGCTTTGTACGCTTGTCGATAACCTTGTATTTATAGCCGAAGACAAGGATGGTAGAGTTTAGCGGTTTTTCCACATATAACAAAAGGTCTTCTATTTTCCTGAGGGCCTGGGCTTCTTTCACTATAACAACCTGATGACTTGCCATCATTGGAAAGCGCCGGGCAGTTTCAATGATCGCATTTACAGTTGTGTCCTCACCATAAATGATGATCTGGTTGAAAGCCCTTTCCTCCGCGGTCAATATTTTCTCGGCGATGTAATCGGTTATAAGATCAATATAATAAGGCTCATCACCTGCAAGAAAATACACAGGTTTGAATATCCTCTTCCTGAGGTCCGACATTATTCCCTCGTATGTTGCAGGCATAATCAGAACCTTAGGTGTTTTACAGATATTCCGTTGTCAATTATTTCCCGCAGGGCATCTATACCAATTTTAAGATGCATTTCAACATATTTTTGGGTTACAAGTGCATCGCTGGCTTCGGTTTTGATACCTGTCGATATCATAGGCTGATCCGACACAAGGAGAAGCGCGCCAGTCGGGATCTCATTTGCAAAACCAACGGTGAATATAGTTGCGGTTTCCATATCAATTGCCATAGCCCTGGTCTTGACAAGATATTTCTTGAATCTGTCATCATATTCCCAGACCCTTCGGTTGGTTGTATAGACCGTGCCGGTCCAGTACTCCTTGTTATGACGCGTTATGGAAGCCGAAATAGCGCTCTGAAGCTTGAATGCGGGAAGAGCAGGGACTTCAAGCGGGAGATAATCATTTGACGTTCCGTCGCTCCTTATTGCTGCAATGGGCAGTATAAGATCGCCAAGGGTATTCTTTTTCTTCAGGCCGCCACATTTTCCCAGGAAAAGAACTGCAAGGGGATTGACTGCACTTAAAAGATCCATTACGGTGGCTGCATTTGGGCTTCCCATACCGAAACTTATTATTGTAATTCCGTCAGCTGTCGCGCTTGGCATGTTCTTGTCCCTTCCTTCAACCTCAACATTATGCCATTTGGCAAAGAGTTCCACGTAATAAACATAGTTTGTCAGCAGGAAATACCTGCTGAATGTGTCCAGAGGTTTCCCTGTATATCTTGGTAGCCAGTTGTTAACAATATCTTCTTTGGTCTTCATAATTTACGTCTGCCCGATTTATATTTGTATTGTCAGTTTTTTGAACCTTTAGTGTCTCAAAAATACAAAAGTAAGTTGAAACAGCTGAATCTTCCCGAATATTCCTTCCGGATCTCAGGCAAACAGGGATCTGAGATGATCTTTGACCCGCTGAGGAGAAAGTGGGTCAGACTCACTCCGGAAGAATGGGTCAGGCAGAATTTCGTTCAGTATCTGATAAAGGAAGGTAAATATCCACAGGGCCTGATCGGGATAGAAATAAACTTCAGGCTGAACAATATGAAGAAACGTGTTGATATACTTGTCCATAACAGAAGAGGGGAACCTGTAATGATCGTTGAGTGCAAATCGCCGGAAATAAAAATCTCCGATTTCTACGAGGATAAAGTATATGATCAGCTTGGTGAATATAATTTCGGATATAAAGTGCCTTATGTCATTGTGACAAACGGAATTGTTAATTATGCATTCAGGTTCAGCAGCTTAACCGGCAAATATGAACACCTGATGGAAATACCACTTTATGAAGACCTTTTATCCTGATTTTGATGATAGACGTCACATGTGCAATAATAAGGAATGACGAGAACGAGGTTCTGATCGTTCAGCGCGGTGATAAAAGTGACCATCCGTTTAAATGGGAGTTTCCGGGGGGAAAGCTGGACAAAGATGAAACAGAAGAGGAGTGCATAATCAGAGAGATCAGGGAAGAGCTATCGATGGATATAGTTATTTGCAGGCGTATGCAGGATACTGAATTCGATTACGGAATAAAGCAGATAAGGCTGATACCTTTTATTTGTGATACACTTGATGAACTTCCGGTCCTTTATGAACATATTTCCTACAGGTGGGTCGAGGCAGGCGAACTGAAAAATATCGATTTTTCTGAAGCTGATATCATTGTTGCAGAAAATTATCTGAGAGACACAGCTCCGGCTGAAAGGCAATCACCAGCCGGATCTTCAGAAAATCCTGAACCGGTTGAGGCAGATCT
>JAAYUS010000068.1 GCA_012517605.1 Bacteroidales bacterium | reverse complement strand
TCAGAGATTACGGATGAGTGTGCAAATGCTTGCAACAAGCTGGCAGACGGAGGATTTCCTCTGGGAAGCCAGACAGTCCTTCTAAAAGGCATAAATGACAATGTGCCTGTCATGAAGGAACTGATGCATAAGCTGCTGAAGATCAGGGTAAGACCATATTACCTTTACCAGTGTGATCTGATACCAGGCTCGCGTCATTTCAGAACGACAGTGGCCAAAGGTCTTGAGATCATAAAAGGTCTCAGGGGTTTTACAAGCGGCTATGCCGTTCCGACATTCGTTGTCGACGCCCCCGGCGGCGGAGGCAAGATACCTCTCCTGCCAGATTATGTTGTGGAGCACAACAGCGAACATATAGTGCTGCGCAACTACAAGGGCCTGACATGTGAATATCCTGAAAAGTAAGCCATTATAGATGAAAATCGGATTGACTTATGATTTGCGGTCCTGGTACCTCGACCGGGGTTATTCTATGGAAGATACCGCCGAATTCGACAAACAGGATACGGTTGATGCCATCGACAGTGCACTGAGGAAAATGGGTTTCGCGACTGAACCAGTCGGAAACTGCTTTCAGCTTATTGATTCACTTTCGGCCGGCAAAAGATGGGATCTGGTGTTCAATATAGCCGAGGGACTTTATGGTGACGGCAGGGAGTCGGTTGTTCCAGCCATACTCGATCAATACAAAATTCCCTATGTTTTCAGCGGACCCGTAATAATGGGGATATCGCTGAACAAGCATCTTTCCCGTCTGATAGTATCTGCTGCCGGTGTGCCTGTCAGCCCCGGTATGTTGATCAGCAGCATGAATGATGTGGAAAAGTGCAGCCTTGAGTTTCCGCTTTTCATTAAACCTGTATCCGAAGGTACAGGAAAGGGAATAACCGAAAAGAGTCTTTTAAGTTCGAAGGAAGAGCTCAGGGAGATGGCCGGGTATCTGCTCGGCCGGTTTAACCAGCCTGCTCTTGTTGAAGAATATCTTCCGGGAAGGGAATTCACTGTAGGCATAATTGGCTCAGGGGAGAATGCCATCGCTATAGGAGGTATGGAGATTGAATGCAGGGATAACCTCCCCTATTCCGTTGAATTCAAGGAAAACTACCAGATTTACTGTAAGTATACACCTTTGCCCGGCGATTTTGCGGATGAATGCAAAAGTGTAGCCATGAATGTTTGGAGGGCTCTTGGAGGAGTTGATGCGGGCAGAGTTGATGTGAAGGCTGACAGGAATGGAAGGATCTGCTTTATTGAAGTAAATCCTCTCGCGGGCCTGCACCCTGTTCATTCCGACCTGCCGATTTTGTCACGTATGTCGGGGATTGAATACCAGCAACTTATCGAAATGATAGTGAACTCAGCAATAGAACGTCATCATCTCAAATCATGAAAATGAAAAGATGCTGCATATTGTTCAATCAGCCCCGAGAAGACGCCCTGCCCGATGAACTGGATGTACTCGACCAGGTTGAATATATTGAGAAAAACCTGAATCTTATGGGTATCGAAACCTACAGAAAAGGCATAACCGCTGATTTCATGCATGAAATAGGGACCCTTGTTTCCGAAAAACCCGATTTTGTCTTTAATCTAGTGGAATCGATAGACAATAAGGGAGAACTCTGCTATTTCACACCTGCGCTTCTGAACCTTCATTCCATACCTTATACTGGCAATCCGCTTGAGGCCATGTTCATTACCACAAGCAAGGCTCTTACTCACAAAATCCTTACTGAAAGGAATATACCCACGCCAGCCGCATATTTCCCGTCCCGGTGCAATATGCTTAAACCCGGCAACAGATATATTATTAAACCAATATGGGAAGACGGATCACTTGGAATAACAGGCGATTCAGTCTTTACTTTCAGTGACAGCCAAAAGGAAAAGCTTGCCACATATGATGATTCGCACTGGATAATCCAGGACTATATTGACGGAAGAGAGTTCAATATCAGCGTTTTGCACGACCATACCGGTCCCGAGGTAATGCCTCCGGCCGAAATGGTATTTCATAATTTTGACGATTCCCTGCCGAAAATAGTTGACTTCAGGGCCAAATGGATAGAAGACAGCTTTGAATATAAGAATACGATAAGAGATTTTCCGGGTGACAAGCTTAGTCCGGTGCTTGTCGGAAAGATAAGGGATATAGCATTGCAGTGCTGGGAGGTTTTCGGGCTTAAAGGGTATGCGAGGGTTGATATGAGGGTTGATAATAATGACAATCCTTATGTGATCGAGGTCAATGCCAATCCGTGCATGTCGCCCGACAGTGGTCTGGTTGCTGCCACTACACAGGCCGGGATCCCGATAACTGAAGTTCTAAAAAGGATCATTTCAGACTTAAATCATTGAAATACAATGGTAAAAATTTCAGCAGGGATATCACGGGAAGACAGGAAATATATTGAGGATATATTGAGATCGACCGGTTTTTTTTATGAATTCGAGATCCGGACAGCCCTGGAAATAGCAGATGAAACACTGGAAAAGGGAAGTGACGTTTGCGGATATTACTGGTTGAAAATAACAGATAATGATGGCTTTGTTGCATTTGCCAATTATGGTAAAAATTCTTTTTCCGTGCATTCATGGGACCTTTACTGGATAGCCGTTCACAATAACTCGAGGAACAAGAAACTGGGATCGCTTCTTCTCAGGGCAGCCGAAGACGATGTAAGGGAACGCGGAGGTAAAATTCTCTGGATAGAAACATCCGGAAGGCCTCTTTATGCTCCGACCGAAAGTTTTTATAAACGAAACGGATATGAGCTTGCGGCAAGTCTCAGGGATTTTTACGGACCCGGCGATCCAAAACAGATCTATTCAAAGGTACTCTGAGAATCGGGCTTTTGGCAGGATATTAATTTAGTGCAATAGAAATGAAAGGATTATATACAATTTTGCTTCTGATCGCATCCAATACGTTCATGACATTTGCGTGGTACGGGCATCTTAAGCTTAAGACTATCAGCAGGTTTGAAAATCTGAGCCTTCTGGCTATAATACTTCTGTCGTGGGGGATCGCCCTTTTTGAATACTCATTGCAGGTGCCTGCCAACAGGATAGGCTTCAAAGGCAACGACGGGCCCTTCTCTCTTGTTGAATTGAAAGTGATACAGGAAGTTATATCGCTGATAGTATTTACAGGGTTTACACTGATCGTTTTCAGGGATGAACATTTCAGGATGAATCATCTTATCGGATTTTTCTTCCTTGTGCTTGCAGTATATTTTGTATTTAAGAAATAAAGTGGCTCAGATCATATTTGAGTTGTAATACTCAGGTCTGCCCGTAACCTCTTCTCCAAGCCATTCAGGCTTCACAAACGCTTCATTTTCATCCTGAAGTTCTATTTCTGCAATTACAAGTCCTTCATGCTTTCCGTGGAATTCATCAATTTCTATTGTATGTTTTCCGGAAGCGACAATATACCTCGTTTTTTCGATGCGTCCGGGCAGGCATATCCTCATAAGCTCCAGGGCGTCGCTCAGAGGTATGTCGTATTGCCATTCATTCCTTGTTATTCCTTTCTGACCGGAGGAAGATTTTATTGTAATATATGATTTGTCATCCAGGATCCTTATGCGGATAACCCTTTCAGGACCGACTGATAAATAACCCTGTGTTATATGTTTTTTCCCTGAAGCAAGATGCCTGAATTCACCTTTTACCAGGAATTTCCGTTCTGTTTCCGTGGCCATGTTTTTTGATTCCAAATTTAAGAAAACCGGCTGAAAAGATGTTGATAAATATTATTAACATATTTGTCAAAATTAATTAGACTTTTTATTGCAAATTAATACTTTAGTTTATATTTGATCATACAGATGTTGATTATGGATTAGTTTCTTTAGTTTTAGGTTGTGCGGGTAGATATTCGTGTATGGACTGGTGCAAAAACATCAGTCCATTTTGTTTATGGAAGGCGATTTTATTAATTTTCAGGCATGGAAGTTAAGATGGAATCGGGCTGGAAATCTCGGCTGAAAGAAGAGTTCGAAAAGGACTATTTCATCAGGTTGACTGATTTTGTCAGGGAGGAATACAAAAGGACAACGGTTTATCCGCCCGGATCCCTTATTTTCAATGCTTTCAACTTATGTCCCTTCGACAGGGTGAAGGCAGTAATTATCGGACAGGACCCTTATCATGGTCCGGGACAGGCTCATGGTCTGTGCTTTTCTGTAAGGGATGGCACAGAGTTTCCGCCAAGTCTCATAAACATTTTCAGGGAAATAGAGGATGATCTCGGGATAGCCCGTCCAAAGTCGGGAGATCTTACAAGGTGGGCTGAACAGGGCGTACTTCTCCTTAATGCCACACTTACGGTAAGGGCTCATCTTGCAGGTTCTCATCAGAAGAAAGGCTGGGAAGAATTTACAGACTGTGCGATAAGCAAACTTAACAGCGAAAAGGAACATTTAGTATTCTTTCTATGGGGAGCATATGCCCAGAAAAAGGGCGAATCGATAGACAGGTCAAGGCATCTTGTGCTTGAATCGGTGCACCCCTCTCCTCTTTCTGCCTCCAGAGGATTCTTCGGGAACAGGCATTTCAGCCGTTGCAATGACTATCTGGAACAGAATGGAATAGAGCCGGTAAACTGGCAATAGGACCTTTCAGACCGCTAAAACAGTTTTTAGCGCTTCAGCTATTGTAGACTCCAGTAAGGATGTATCTTCAAAACCTGCTGATATTCTGATAATACCCGGTTCGGGATATTTAGCACCCCAGACCGATTCAACAGGCATTATTATAGTTTTGGGGTCGCCCAGGGAAGGGATTATCTTTATTTCATCCGATACTGACTTAATAAAGATGTCGCGTCTGTTTTTCTTCTCTTCACGTGTTTCCCCGGCAAAATCGACTGTCACCATTGCCCCGAATCCTTTTGTACCGAAGAGCTTCACGGCTTCACCATGTGTAGGGTGCGATTCCAGTCCCGGATACCATACTTTGCCCACCGCAGGATGAGATCTCATAAGATTGGTTATCATCTCCGCATTTATGCACTGCTGCCTGAACCTGAGCGGAAAGGTCTGTATCTGTGTTGTAAGCCTGTAAGCATCATCAGGCGAGATCATGTGTCCGACGAATTTCCGGTATTCGAGGGCTTGTTTCATAAGCGACTGATCATTGCCGCATACAACTCCTGCCGTAATGTTGCCATGACCCGAGAAATACTTTGTAGCGCTGTGAATGACCAGGTCGGCTCCAAGATCAAGCGGACGGCAGAGAATGGGAGTTGAGAAGGTATTGTCGACAATCACCTTCGCGCCCCTGCTGTTAGCTTTATATATAACATATTCCAGATCGGTGACAATAAGCATCGGGTTGGAGATAATTTCAATGTATATGATTTCCGGGTCAGCTTCAGTCATTATCCTGTCGAATTCTTCCCTGTCATACTTCTCACCGGATGGAAAGAAAGAGTGCACCTGAAGGCCTCTCCTGCCCTTTAAAATTGAATCTGTATATGATATTGTTCCTCCGTAGATCTCACTGAAAAACAGCCACGGCCGGGTCTGACTTCCTCTCTGGAATACAGATAAAGCAGTATCGATGGCCGACATGCCTGATTGAGTCAGAAGAGCCCATTCGCATTTTTCAAGCTTCATTACCTCGTCTTCAGCGGCTGTAACAGTAGGATTCCTGTATCTTGAATAGATATATAATTCAGGGATCCTTTCATTTTCGGTCTCTTTTGCAAATGCCTCCTTTGTTGTTCCAGCATCATACAGTTCGAACCCGGCATCCCTGTAAATGGGCATGCGGCTGCTGTTTATCTGTTTTTTGCGCATAGTGATAAAAAGATTGTTTCAAATGATTGTAAGGCTTCCGGAAGGAACCCATCCCTTGTTGCCATCCGACAAACGTATCTCATACCAGTCTCCCACCAAATCCTCGACCGAAACTGTTGAACCCTCATGCAGTACAAAAAGGTCGGTGCCGCTGGCATCCGGAGAACTCTTGCCGTTGACCACAGGTGCAAAGATCACAGCTCTTTTGCTGTCGTAAACGAGTGTTTTGTTTCGTTGTGCAAAGCTGAAAGATGAGGCCGAAACAATAAACAACAGTATTGCTGCCCAGAAACAGATGACCTTGATCCTGTATTTGGATGAATAGATATAAACGGAAAGGAGGAACAAAAATGTAACAAATGTTACAATACTGATAACAGACCAACGGTTTGTCGGGGCAAGCAAAGAAAGAAAATTAAACCACCGAACGAAGAACAGTTCCGGAATCGCCTCGAATTTATCAACGCACAGGGATTTTGCGATCTGCAGGTTGTAGTTGATATTATTGTCGGCCGGTTTGAGCAGGTAAGCCCGCTCATAGAACAATATTGCCCCAGGTACATTATTAAGTTTGAAATATGCATTCCCGATATTGTAATTCAGTGTCGCTGACCTGTAGCCGGTATTATAAAGATCCATCCATTCATTTAGAGCCTCCTGATATTTCGAAGCTGAGTAGTATTCCACACCCTTGTTGAATTTTGCAAGGTGGTCATCCTGTGAAACTGCACTGGAAAGAGCAATTATAAGCAGCAGTGCAGTAAGAATATATTTTTTAAATGTCTTCATGTCTCATCCGATTGAATTTTCAACAAACCTTATAAATCCGGATGCTCCGTCATATATTTTCTCAGCCTCTTCAGATGATGATGTAGGTGCATACCGGGCATACTCACATTTGTCAATGATGGAGGTGAGAATATTGATTTCTTCTTCAGAAATGCCTTTTGAAGTCAGAGCCTGAACCGCACTCGACCGTGTGAGCTCAGAAACCGGTATATTAAGCTTGTCGCTCAGATAACCCCATATAGCTTTAAGCATTTCCTCATAAAACCTGTCGGTCTGTTTTTCTTTCAGACATTTTTCAGCTTCTTTCAGCCTTCGGGCTGCAACTTTTCCTGCTTTGCGGTTTTTCACTGATGTCAGATCAGAGTTACGTCTGACATGTTCCCTCCTGACAAAAAGAACAGCAAAGAACAGAACCAGGGCAAAGGCGTAAAATGTATAAAATGAGCGTTTTGAAGCAATAAGATTTCCTGTTTTCCTTAGAGCGCCCGGATTTGTTTTTATGAATCTTATATCCTTTCCCAGATATTTTACATCCTCTTTTGATACTCCTCCATAAACAGTTATGCCTGTATTCTGATCACTTACCTTGCGGGCATAAAAACTGATTTCCGGTGTTGTGAGTGTTTCATATCTTCTTGTTGAAAGGTCAAAATACGAGTAACTGATGGGGGGTATCTTAAAAGAACCGTAGTGACGGGGAATAAGGAGATATTCAAAAATTTTCTGCCCAGAAGTACCTGCTGAACTGTTTTTAAGGTTATCGGTGACTTTAGGATCATAGACCTCGATGTCGGCGGGCATTTTTATGTCAGGAGCATTTGCAAGCTTCAGGTTGCCTGAGCCTGAAATTACTATTTTAAGGTTTACAGCGTCATTCACGTTTACCGAATCCTTGTCGGCAGTTGCTGTTATTGAAGCTTTGCCGACAATGCCGGAGAAGTCATCAGGTTTTGTCCCCGGAAGCGGATTTACCTTTATTTTCAATGCTTTACTGAAAATTGCCTTTGGAACTGTTGTGTAAGTCTGGAAAAAGTCGCCGAAGAAAGGATCTGACTGACCTGACTTCTGCTGGATGAGGACTGAAATCTGAACCGGGTCAATAGTGATCTCGCCTGGTTTCTGAGGATACAGCAGAAATTGCTGGACTATGCCTGTTCCGTACAATCTGCCGTTTATGTTTTCGCGTCGGAGAGAGGTAAGCTGGGGAGTTTCCAGGTCAGTTTTGAGAAATCCTTCAAATCCCGGGTATTTGATTTCGTTGATTCCTGAGATATCAACTCTTGAATAGATCTTTACTGTTGCAACTATGTGCTGCCCCATAAAGACTTCTTTCTTATCAAGGATAAGGTTAACGAAGATGTCATCATTTGTTGCAATATCCTCATCCTGAACACCTTGGGCTGATCTTCCGGAAGCGCTCTGCTGTGCCGTGCCGCTTCCCGTGACTTCAATCCTCAATGAATCGGAAAAGTATGATTTGTTCTTTAGCCTGTAAACGGCGGGCGGGATCACATATTTGCCAGGTGTCATTGCCTGCAGGTAGTAAACATAAGTATATGATGTTTCCCTTGTTATTTTGCCGTTTATAATCTGGGTACTTGAGCTGTATGAGGTCTGGGGACCCATTAGCTTATAGAAGCCGGGAAATGAAGGTTCTGTAAAATCTCCTCCGGATGCATTAATTGTCCATGATACGGCAAACTGCTGGCCGGTGCTCACCACTTCAGGATAGTCGGCAACAACAGAAACTTCCTGTGCCGCTGCCCTGAAGCAGATCAGAAGAAACAGAACCGGTATAAATCGTAATTTTTTCATTGCACCAAATTACCAGTTTTTGATAGTATTTACCTTTTCTTTTGCAGCTTTTGCAAGTTTTACTTTTTCCTGAACATTTTTTTCATCATTTGCTATGGCGTTCAGCAGACGTTCAGCATCCTCCTTTGAGATGGCCTGGGGATCCTGCTGTTTATCCTGTTGATCCTGCTGTTGCTGGTCCTGCTGCTGATTATTGTTGTTCTGATCCTTTTTCTGATCATCCTTTTTATTCTGGTCTCTATTCTGGTCGTTCTTATTCTGCTGTTGCTGTTGCTGTTGTTGTTGTTCCTCCTGCTTTCTCAGAAGGTCCTGGGCATATGCAAGGTTATACTTTGCTTCAGGATCATCAGGTTTTATCCTCAGTGAACTTTTGTAGGCCTCAATGCTTTCCTTCAATTTGTTCGCCATGAGGAGGGAGTTTCCCAGATTATAGAGGCTGGCCGATTTTTTGTCCTTATCCTCGTACATCTTGTGGTTCTCGCTGAACTGGCGTCCTGCATCTTCATATTTTTTCTGCTTGTAAAGTGCATCGCCTGTATTGAATACTGCGTCGGCCGATCCTTTGTTCTTGTCTATTGCTTTTCTGTAGAGGATCTCCGAATCGGAAAATTTCTCCTTTTCGTACTGCCTGTTTCCCTGGCGGATAAACTTCTTGTCAGCCTGAGCCGAAAGCGGCATCACTGAAAGGTTCAGCAGGATAAGGATAACTGCCACTGACAATGTATTTGTGCTTATTTTAAACGGTACTGGCTGCATGTCTTTAACAGTTAATGGTCAAATTTTAAATCTGAACAGGCGAACATTCTGCAGTTTTCTGTTCTTTCTGTCCATGATTATGAATTCAAGAAGAAGGAAAAAAAGCGCGATGCCTGAAAAGATCTGAAACTGATCATCATATTCGGTATAAACTGTGCTTTCAATTTCATCTTTTTTCATGCCTTTAATATCGCGGAATATCTCATCAAGGCCGATGTTGGAATTGCTTGCCCTGATATAACTGCCTCCTGATGCCATTGCTATTTTTTTCAGGATATCCTCGTCAAGCTTTGTTATAACTGTTGAGCCATCCCGGTCTTTAAGATAATCGCGTCTTCCGCCGGTATTTACGGGAACAGGAACTCCTTCCGCAGAACCTATTCCGATGGTATGGATCACAACACCTGACTTTGAGGCTTCCTCGGCTTCTGCAACAGGGTCGTCCTCATGATTTTCACCATCCGTAATGATTATCAGAGCCTTGCTTTTACCCTCCCCCGGGGTGAACGATTTTGCTGCAAGTTTTATTGCTGCCCCGATGGCGGTACCCTGTTTGGGAACCATATCAGGATTTATTGTCGACAGGAACATTTTTGCTGAAACATAGTCGGTGGTTACCGGGATCTGTGTATATGCATCTCCGGCGAAGACAATTAGTCCGATCTTATCGTTATCGAGATTGTCGACAAGCCTTGATATTGCCTGTTTAGCCCTTGTAAGCCTGTTTGGCTGTATATCTTCGGCAAGCATCGAATTGCTGACGTCGAGGGCTATAATAACCTCCACACCCTGGCGTTTCACTTCCTCGAGCTTTGATCCGTACTGAGGGCGGGCAAGCATGATAACTGAGGCAGAAACAGCAACAAGAATAAAGACAAATTTTATCACTGGCCGTAACCTGGAAGCCTCCGGCATAAGTTTCCCGACAAGAGTCCTGTCGCCAAGTCTGTCGAGTGCTTTTCTCCTTCTGACAGCATTTATGATGAACAGCACTATCATCAGCGGCAGCAGAAGCAGCAGATAAAGATATTCCGGATTTGCAAATCTGAATAGTTGCATAGTTCAGCTTAAATTAAGTCAGACTCTTCATTACAGTATTTCTAGCTACAATTTCAAGTGCAATGAGGCAGAAGGCGATAAGGGCCGGGGCCAGGTATTTTTCCTCTTTTCTGGTAAACTGCTTCACGTCTATCTTCGATTTTTCAAGCTTATCTATCTCGTTATATACCTGAACAAGCTTATCATTATCCGTAGCCCTGAAATAACGACCTCCTGTCTTTTGTGCGATTTCCTTAAGAATTGGTTCGTCAATTTCAACGGGCATATTCTGGTACCGGAGGCCGAAGGGTGTCTGTACCGGATAAGGTGCCATTCCCTGAGTTCCGACACCAATGGTATATACCCTTATGCCATATGTTTTAGCCAGTTCGGCAGCGGTTGCAGGCGCTATTTCCCCCCTGTTATTTACACCGTCGGTAAGGAGTATTATCACCTTGCTTTTTGCTTCTGAATCCCTGAGCCTGTTGACAGCATTTGCCAGCCCCATACCAATTGCAGTACCATCTTCAATCATGCCGCTTTCAATCTCACGCAAGAGATTAATAAGGACTGCATGGTCGGTTGTTATAGGACACTGGGTAAAGCTCTCACCGCTGAACACAACAAGTCCTATCCTGTCGTAGGGACGTCCGGAAATGAATTCTGTTGCCACATCTTTTGATGCCTCAAGCCTGTCGGGTTTAAAATCACGTGCAAGCATGCTTCCTGAAATGTCGAGAGCCATTACAATGTCAATTCCTTCTGTTGATACATCCTGAAACCTGTCTGTCGACTGAGGGCGTGCAAGGACAACTATCAGCAATCCTGCTGCAAGCATCCGCATTGAGAAAAGAATGTGCCTGAGATAATTCCGGAAGGTCGGAACTGCTTTTCCGAGCTGCTCTGCGGAATGGATCCTTACAGCTGCGGATGTTTTTTCCTGCCGGAAGATATAAAATGCAACCAGAGCCGGGATAAGGATCAGAAAATATAGATATGCGGGGTTTGCAAATGTAATATTATTCATGAGCCTGTCCCTCCTTTCCTTCTATTGCAGCCAGACCAATCTGAGGTGGTTCCTCAGCCTTTGTCCCGGCAACAAATTCCCACGAATCCGAAAAACAGTTTTCATTCTCATCAGGATCCGGTTTGTATTTTGCAAATTTTACAAGATCGGCAGCCGTAAGAACCGTTTTAAGCCTGTTGTAGTGCTCATCTCTTTTAAATCCCGTCCTTACAAGAGCCTGAAGAGTCTCAGAGGTTGTCATTTCCATCGAATACACATCAAACCTGTTCTCAAGGTACTGGCGAACTATTTCAGCAAGACGGGTATAGTATTTTTTAATTTCCCCTTTCTGCCACAGCTGTTCCTCTTTAAGTTTTTCCAGTTCACGAAAAGCTATCACATGTGCAGGTTCGGTTATAACCGGGGCTGTATTTTTCCCTGCGGACTTCCTGTTAAGCTTAATAAGCCTTATCACCATCCAAGTAATAGCTGCTGCAAGCAGGGCAACAAGCATCCAGGGAAGTATCTCTCCAAGTGTAAGCGGAGCCCTGTACGGACCTTTGATATCGAATATTTTGGCTGATGTATCGGGAGGAGTCAGTCTGACGCGGTGCACCTCAAGGACTGAGTAGTCGGAAAAATATCTTTTCAATCCGTTATTGTCATTCAGTTCTGCGTAAACAGGCTTTACCCTGTAATAACCAGAGTCAAATGATGTTATAAGGTACCTGTCGGTTATTCTCAGCCTGTTTCCCTGTATCTTTGAAGTGTCCTTGTGTGGTCCAGAAAGGATTTCAATACTTTTTGCAATTGTATCCCTGAAAACGGGAATTTCCAGTTTTATGCCGGAAGGTTGTTCAACAGTTACCGAGAAGTTGATCTGATCGCCTATCAGAATGTTTGTTGTATCGAAGGCGGCGGTCACTGATACATCCTGCGACTTCAGGGTGGCAGGGAGCGAAAGGATGAGCAGCAATATGTACAGATCAAGTTTTTTCATATGCTATCTGCTCTCAAATAATTTAATAAGCGGTTTCACATAGTCTTCTCCGGTGTTAAGTTCTGTAAAACTGACACCGCATTTTTTGAATCTGTTGCTGAGCGATTCGGTGTGGCGTGACCACCATTCCTGGTACACTTTCCTGTTATGTTTTGAGGATGTGTCGATCCATCTTTCCAGACCGCTTTCTGCATCTTTGATCTTTATAAGACCAACGTCGGGCAGGCTTTTTTCGAGTTTATCTGATATCCTCAGTGCGACAACATCATGTTTATTGGCGGCGATTCTCAATGCTTCCTCAAATTCAGGCGCAATGAAGTCGGACAAAATAAAGGCGGTGCACCTCTTTTTAATCCCGTTTGTGAGATATCTCAATGGCTCGCTCAGGTTTGTATTTCCGGAGGAAGGCTGAAAATCAAGAAGCTCCCTTATTATCCTCAGGATATGTTTTCTTCCTTTCTGGGGAGGTATGAATTTTTCCACTTTGTCGGAAAAGAAAATAACACCTGTCTTATCGTTGTTGTATATGGCTGAAAAAGACAGTACGGCGGCTATTTCCGTCATCAGGTCTCTTTTAAAGCCGGAATTTGTGCCGAAATTGCCTGATCCGCTGACATCAATAAGAAGCATAACAGTAAGTTCCCTTTCCTCTTCGTATACTCTGACATACGGATGATTGAACCTTGCAGTAACATTCCAGTCGATACTCCGGACATCATCTCCGAACTGATATTCCCTTACCTCGCTGAAGGCAATTCCCCGGCCCTTGAAGGCGCTGTGATATTCTCCGGCAAAGATATGCCGTGTAAGACCGCGAGTCTTTATTTCGATTCGCCTAACCTTCTTTAAAAGTTCCGTTGCTTCCACTGCTACTGATTCTCGTTTTATTGAACAATATTCAGTCAATTACCTGCATGCAGACCAGGAATGTCCGGTCAGATGTCAGAATCACGGGACCTCGACAACATTGAGGATCTCAGCAATTATTTTATCCTGGTTTACATTTTCAGCTTCAGCCTCATATGTCAGGCCGATCCTGTGGCGCATAACATCGGGACAAACGCTGCGGACATCTTCAGGGATCACATAGCCCCTTCTTCTTATAAACGCAAATGCTTTTGCTGCAAGGGCAAGGTAAATTGAAGCCCTGGGTGAGGCGCCATATGAAATCATGTTACTGAAAGCCGGAAGACCGTATTTTTCAGGATTTCGGCTGGCAAAGACAATATTAAGGATATAGTTTTCTATCTTTTCATCCATATATACCTGGCGAACAACATTTCTTGCCCTGATAATATCCTGGGGTTTGAGCACGCTGTTTGCCCCGGGAAATTCACTTGCTAGGTTTTCGCGGATTATAAGTTTTTCCTCTTCCATCGACGGATAATCGATTAGCACCTTCAGCATGAAACGGTCGACCTGGGCTTCGGGAAGAGGATATGTCCCTTCCTGTTCGATCGGGTTCTGGGTTGCCAGAACAAGAAAAGGCTCATCGAGTTTATAAGTATGTTCCCCGATTGTGACCTGTCTTTCCTGCATGGCTTCGAGCAGTGCGCTCTGCACTTTAGCGGGAGACCTGTTTATTTCATCGGCAAGGATGAAATTGGCGAAGACCGGACCTTTTTTGACAATGAATTCTTCCTTCTTCTGACTATATATCATTGTTCCGATAAGGTCGGCAGGGAGAAGATCGGGTGTGAATTGTATCCTGCTGAAACGGGCATCAATAATTGATGCCAGCGATTTTATGGCGAGGGTTTTTGCAAGACCCGGAACACCTTCGAGAAGGATATGTCCGTTTGCAAGAAGGCCGATCATAAGTGAGTCGGTGAGGTGTTTCTGGCCAACTATTACCTTGTTCATTTCCAGTCTTATAATATCGACAAATGAACTTTCCTTCTCGATAAGCTCATTCAGTAACCTGATATCTGTTGTCTGCTCCATAAATGAAAAATTTAAGCTGCAAATATAATAAAATCAAAGTGTCTGTTATCCTGGTGAAGATGTACCGGAAAAGACACACAAAAGAAGGCCTCTAAATACTAAAACGGAGTTAAGAAGTGTTAAAGTTGTGTTAAATAGGGCAGTGTGAGCGGGTTCCATCTAAAGCCTGAACGTATCGAACTTCTGAGCATTAGAATAAGAATGAGAGGGACAGACGCATTGTTTATATCCTGGGGAAGTATTACAAGAAATGCAAGAAATGCTGTTGTCATGAAGAAAACCACCCTGAACCAAATGCTCCAGTCCTTTTTCAGTATAAGACTTGTGAGGCATATTAAAAGGAAGGGACTAAGCCAAATGATGTTCAGATTCCACCTGGTTTCAATATGTTCGGCAAAAAAATTGAAAAAGATCATAAACAATGCAAGAACCGAAAAGAGAGAAAAGAGAATCAGATCAATAATATTGTTTGCATTTCTGGTACGGATGGCAGCTGTAAGTATTATCATGGCGATCAGCACCAGTGAAAGAATAAAGAGCGGCGAAGAAAGGAGTTTTTCTTTTGAGTCGGGAGTCGGGAAGTCAACGACAAGCACCGGATCGGTAAGAAGAGGTATCATCTTTCCTTCCCTTCGGACCAGGCATTCCGAAAGGCCATCCCTGAGCTCCAGCGGAAGGAACATGGTATTTCGGAACGAAGCTTTTTTGTCAGCAGGAGATCCTATCAGAAGATCTGTCCCGAACTGAAGCCAGGGATAACCTTTTTCATATTTTCCTATCAGGCTTCTGAAGGTCGAAAGTTCTTTTTCTGGTTTTTCAGGAGGATAAACCAGCACCTCCCCCAGTGCCTTTTCAATCAGATCCCTTATCCTTGTGGAACAGTTATCATAGAAGAAATCATATTTATATGAAACATTATCAGGCTTAAGGTTTTCAGCAATAAGATCAAATAATTTCTGAATCTCGTTGCTATGAATATTAAGTTTCTGGGATACGACCCATCTTTGCTCCAGGAAATATTCCTTCAGGAAACGATCGTATGATGATACACCAAGAGAATACTTCAGTCTTCCCTTTGCAAATTTCCACGCAAAGTTGGTTGTGGCAAAATCAAATACGCCCCAGTTGTAGACCATATCGCTGTTCTTTTCAGGGATCACGACCCTTAGGGCACTGTGTCCGTAAATTGAGTATGTCTCTGTTCCGGGGCCGCAGGTAAGAAGATAAAGCTCAGCTGCCGGCGCTTCCTGGGAGACAAGAGCTGCCGGCGGGATTAACAGAAGTAAAGAAAGAATCAGTATTGTCCGTTTCATATTTATTTATGAAATGTAAACCTAATAGTTTTTTTTGAAATAGCATATTGCCTGATTTTGTCTGTTCGCTGTTTTTTATTTAGCTTTAGGCCTTTCTGAAAAACACAATTATTCAATACAAATCAATTCACTGAAATGAAAAGATACTTATTGGGAGCATTAACGTTGGCAACAGTTTTAGTGCTGAGCTGCAGCACAAAAGAAGAATTCAGGATTACAGACCTTCATGTTCATTTAAAGGGAAAGCTGACAATTGAAGATGCAGCTGCAAAATCCTTAGCTGAGAACATTGATTACGGCATAGCCGTTAACTGTGGTGTGGGTTTCCCTGTTCACAATGACAATCAGATAGATTCGGTTCTCGCCACATTCAAAGGATATCCCCAGTTTTATGTTGCCATGCAGGCTGAAGGAAGGGAGTGGGTTAACACTTTTTCGAAAGAATCGAGAGACAAATTTGACTATGTATTCACCGACTGCATGACCTTTACCGATGAAAAAGGAAGGAGGAACAGGATATGGCTGAAAGATGAAACATGGATAGATGATGAAGAGCAATTTATGGATTATATGGTAAATACGCTTGTAAAAATCCTCAATACCGAGCCCATAAATATTTATGTCAATTCAACATACCTGCCTGAGCAGATGGCCGGTCGATATGATCAGTTCTGGACCCCTGAAAGGATGGACAAGGTAATTCAGGCTGCAAAGAACAACAATATAGCAATTGAGATAAATAACAGATTCAAAATACCGTCTGAGACCTTTATTAAAAGGGCAAAAAAGGCAGGTGTAAAATTTACTGTAGGTACAAACAATGCGGACGAGAATTTCTCCGGAGCAGCCTATGCACTTGAAATGATAAAGAAGTGCGGATTGAAAGAGAGCGATTTCTGGCTTCCTGTAAAAAAGAACAGGGACTGATATGGAGCATTTCGATCTGGCCCGCATGCTGAAGTTCCTTCCGGGAATAGTAATCGGATTGACTGTTCATGAATTCAGCCATGCATATATGGCCAGGCGTTGTGGCGACAACACTTCTGAAGCCCAGGGACGGGTGACGCTTAATCCTTTCAGGCATATTGATCTTCTTGGATTCCTTATGCTTCTGGTTGCAGGTTTTGGCTGGGCAAAACCTGTGGAGTTCAATGAGGCAAATCTCAGGAATCCGCGAAAAGATGTGATGAAAATTGCGGCAGCCGGACCTGTTTCAAATGCCCTGTTCGCCATGTTCCTTTCGGTGCTGTATTTATTTTACGGCAACATGACTGAAGGAAATTATACAACCGGCATACAGACAATAAAAGAAATCTTCCTTTACGGAATTTATATCAACTGGGGATTATTCATTTTTAACCTTATTCCTCTTCCTCCTCTCGACGGCTCTCATCTTCTTTTGAACCAGTTTAAGAGATTTCCCAGAGTTTATGATACCCTTTACAGATACGGATCATATATCTTTCTGGGGTTTATCCTTGTAACTGTTTTTACTGACCTTAATCTTTTTCCGATTGGTCCTGCAATGGAATTCCTGGCCCGGGGATTTCTTTCAATGATCGGAGCTAACTGATCCCGGATTAAAAGGCAGGAGTTTTGAAATATCAGGAAAATCATGTATCTTGTATGAAACATGACAGTCGTGGCATATTTTCCTGTCATATTGTTTTTTGTAATGGGAGGTTTGCTTTTAAGCCAGGACGGCAGATATGCAGCAGCCAGGGAACGGATGGTAAAGGAACAGATCGAAAGCCGGGGTATTACCGATCCGGCGACTCTCAGGGCTATGAGAAAGGTTCCGAGGCACCTTTTTGTTCCTGAAGAATACCGCAGTGAATCATATGATGACAATCCGCTTCCAATAGGTTATTCTCAGACAATATCTCAGCCTTTTATAGTGGCGTATATGACAGAGGCTGTAAAACCGGCGAGGTCGAAAAAAGCGCTGGAAATAGGTACGGGGTCGGGTTATCAGGCAGC
>JAAYUS010000067.1 GCA_012517605.1 Bacteroidales bacterium | reverse complement strand
TCCCGATTTCACCATCATTGATGAAGAAGACTCAGCCGACACAATTGATCTGATAAGGTCGGAGCTGAAAACCGAAAAGACCGAAAAAGCATTCCCGAGGAAAAACAGGATTCAGGAAATAATATCATCGGCAAGAAACAGAAACCTTACCATAAAAGAGGTTATTGATGAAGAATTTACAGGGCTCACCGAGTTTACAGGCCAAATTGAACTTATCAATCAGGGATATGAAAAATACAAAAAGATATGCCGGATTTTCGACTATGACGACCTGATGGAAGTTCTCAGGAATTCGCTCCGCGATAATCCGACCTTCCGGAAAAGACTTAACAGTGCCTATAAATACATAATGGTTGATGAATACCAGGATACGAACATAATCCAGAAAGAAATTGTTGAATTTCTTGCAGGAGATTCAGCAAATGTTCTGGTCGTTGGCGACGATTCGCAGAGCATATATTCCTTCAGGGGCGCCAATTATGAGAATATCCTGAGATTTCCCCAGAAATATCCGGGTTGCAGGGTCATTAAGATTGAAGAAAATTACAGGAGCAACCAGAAGATCCTTGACTTTACAAATGAGATTATTCTGAATTCAAGGATCGGGTATAAGAAAAAACTTTACTCAGGCATAACAACCGAAGCTTTACCTGTGATCAGGAAATTCTATGACCAGGAAGCTGAGGCAGAATATGTTGTCGACAGGATACTTGAATACCGCGAAAGAGGAATATCACTCAGCAATATTGCGATTCTTGTAAGGGCATTCTGGCATGCCCGTTATATTGAAGTTGAACTTAACAGGAGAAGCATCCCTTATGTTGCTGTCGGCGGACTGAAATTCAACGAACGGAAGCATGTAAAAGACGTTATTGCCTACCTTCGCATAATTCAGAACCCTTATGACGCAGTGGCCTGGAACAGGATCCTTAAATATCTTCCCGGAGTCGGGCAGATGACCGCCCGAAAAATTATCGATACGGTTCTCAACGGGAAATCAGATGTATTGGAATCGTTTTCCGGGGCCAGATTTGCCGAAGGTTTGAAGAACCTTATGACAATGCTTGTCAGGGCCCGTGAAAATGAAATCCCTGTTCCGCGGAAGATTGAGTTTATAAAGGAATACTATGCCCCTCTCCTTCAGGCACGGGAACCTGATTACCAGATAAGGCTTCTCGATATTAATGTACTTATTGAACTCTCTTCAAAATACAACTCTCTCGAAAAGTTTCTTACCGAATTTGCACTTGATCCTCCTTCGAAAAATTTCGGTACAAAGACGACACCACTGATCGATGAATCTGAAGATGAGCCCCTTACAATCTCGACAATTCATTCGGCAAAAGGTCTGGAATGGCATACAGTGATAATACCTCATGCACTTGACGGACTTATCCCTTCAGTGCGGTCACTGAAAAACATCGAAGAGGTGGAGGAGGAGAGGAGGCTGTTCTATGTCGCCTGCAGCAGGGCAAAACAGGATCTTATTATTACCATGCCATCCTTTGTCACTGTCTATAATGCATTCCTGTCATATCCGAGCAGGTTCATCGTAGAAATAAACAGGGATAAGTTCCGCTACAAATAGAACCATCCCTGAGTCTTGATATCATGCAGGCGGCCTTTCAGATTATTGTTTTCAGATAATCGACACTTGGTTTGAAAGTGGCTTCTCCCATCTCCACAAAAATGTTTTTCACGCCACCTGCCGGCATAGCTGCAATTAATTCCTTCCAGTTAACGACTCCCTGACCAACCGGAACCTCGCCTTTCTTTTCAGCCGACCAGTCAGCAAAATGGGCGGAGATAAACCTGCCGGGATATTTATTGAAGTAATCAGCAGCTTTGTAACCTATGCTTATAACCGCAACCTGAAACTGCATCTTTATATATTCCGGGTCAAATACTTTCATTAATTCGTCATAAATTAGAATGCCGTCAAGTGTTGCAAATTCGCCATGGTGGTTGTGAAATCCCATCTGTATCCCGCCTTTTTTGGCTTTCATTCCCATCTTGTTAAGCTCATCTGCAGCTTTCCTCCAGTCATCAAGTGTTGCTGTCCGGGGAAGTCCGAAACTTGAAAGTATCATCTGTGTCTGACCGGATTCAAGAGCAAAATCTATGCGTTCTTCAAGATGTTCCCTGAATTCTGCCATGCCATAATGTGAACTTGGACAAATAAGACCTGCATCGTTTATGATCTGC
>JAAYUS010000001.1 GCA_012517605.1 Bacteroidales bacterium | reverse complement strand
CGTTCGCCGCTTATAATGGAAACCATCTTCTTAAGCGAAGCAAAAACCGGAAGTCTCGCGGCGTCGGTTCCTGATTGACGATTCAGATTATAATTCATAATGCTGGGTACTTCTTTGTGAATTATAAATCTGAATATATTCAGGAGAACTCTCCTTCAGATCCTTATGTTTCCCGGTGGCTATTATTTCGCCTTCCATCAGAAGAATGATCTGGTCAAAGTGTGTTACCGGAGAAATTTTTTGTGTGACTGACAGAAGTGTTATTTCAGGGTAGTTATTCCGGATATTGCACAGGATCCTGTTCTCCGTCATCCTGTCAATCCTCGAAGTAAAGTCGTCGAGCAATAATATCCTGGGATTAATGGCCAAAGCACGGGCCAGCATAATTCTTTGCTTTTGTCCTCCCGACAGGCTGGTTCCTCTTTCCGAAACTATTGTCTCCAGTTTCTGCGGCAATGATTCAACAAAGTCGTTCAGCTCGGCTGTTTCTATTGCTTTCCTTAGTGATTCATCTGTTACCGCATCACTGAATGCAATATTTTCCCTGAGACTCATATTGAAAATTACAGAGTCCTGAAATACAAATCCTATCTGTTTGTGGAATACTTCCCTTGAATATTTCCCTGCCGGAACTCCATCAAATTCAACACTGCCTGAATCAGGACTGATAAGGTTTGTCAGGACATATAACAGCTGGCTCTTGCCCGCTGCGGTAGGTCCGATTATTGCTGTCCTGCTTCCCGCTCTGACTGAAAATGAGATGTTCTTTAAAACAGGCTTGTCACCATACTTTAAATTGACATTTCTGACCTCAATATCACCTCTGATTGAAGAGCTTATTGTTCCTGATTCCCCGGGAGGAGGCGCATCAAGGACCTGTTTTATTCTTCCATACGAGGCAGTTGCCGAGGCAATAATATTGCTCATGAATCCTATCATCATAACCGGGAAGATCAGCATAATCAGGTAGCTGTTGAATGCCGCAAAATTTCCAAGCGTAAGTGATCCTGTTACAACAAAATGCCCTCCCAGTGCAAGTATGGTGACTACGGCGATATTTGATGTTAACATTATAACAGGAATTAGGACAGAGAAAAGCTTTACTATCGACAATCCAAGGTCGCGCGATTCAATGTTCTTTTCAAGGAATTTCCGGCACTCAGGCTGCTGTGAGTTCAGGACTCTGATAAGTGCTGAGCCAAGAATGCTCTCGTTTATTATTCTGTTAAGGGCATCTATCACCTCCCTGCTTTTCCGGAAGATTACCCGGACCTTTCTGAAAACAACATAGAAGGCTGTGGCAATTACAGGGACTATTAGCAGAACAGCAACCGCCAGCTTCCAGTTTATCATTATCAGCAGAACAGCGGCTCCGATAATGACAAAGAGCGACGAAATGATGTTGACAAATGCCTGTGAAACAAACATCTTGACCGAATCCATGTCGGATGTCAGATTTGTAAGAAGCTTTGCAGGATTGGAATTTAAAATGAATGAATAGCTCTGATCAGATATTTTATCAGCAAGCTTATTTCGCAGATCCTTTGCCACTCTCTCAGCCGCATAGGTCTGCAAAATACCCTGCAGAAAGGTGAAAACAAATATTCCCGCAGCAGCAGCAAGGAGCTCGGTTATGACGGTTCCCGCATTGAAACTGTTTGCTGAAAAAGCATCGATGGCACGGGCAATGATCTTTGGGATAAGAAGATTTATACTGCTCCCCCCCAGTGACATTATTACCAGGAATGTTACAATACCGCCGTAAGGAACAAGCACACTGAACAATCCTGCTTCTTTCTTTCCCTCTTCTCCGGTCTTTTTCCCCGATCTGAACATCCTGATTATAATATTCTGCAAATATACTTACTTGAAGATATCACAGGCTTACAAAATGATGACACCTGCTGAAAAACTGCATAATGATACTGGTCTGAATGCCATGAATAAAGATTACAGTCCATTATGACCGGATTTTTCATCAACTGCCTGCTGCAACACTCGTTTCTTTTTTCAGTCTTTACCATAGAAAACAGAGCCCGATAAAATTATTTATCAGGATCCGCAAAACCGAAATTATTTAAAACCATTCAGAACATGTTTAATGATCTTTTAAAGCATAGTCTCAGGTCTTTTAAAAGACAGCGTGCATACATTGTAATAAATATAATTGGCCTGGCAATTGGAATTGCCTGCAGTCTGCTCATTACTCTTTATGTAATAAATGAAGCAGGCTACGACAGGTTTAATGAAAAGAAAGACAGGTTATACAGGGTGATCCTTAATGGCAAGATCGGAAGCCAGACGATCAACGGAGCATTTACACCAGCGGTAATGGGGCCGACTCTGCCCAGGGAATTCCCTGAGGTTGAGGATTTTCTGCGAATGAACGGCATGGGTCCCACAACAGTGGAATATGAACAGCAAATCTTTACTGACAACAATATAATTGAGGCTGATTCATCTTTTTTTAATTTCTTCACAATTCCTGTCATAAAGGGTGATCCGAAAAATCTTCTGAACAGTCCTCATAAGGTCGTTCTATCTGAGACAACTGCCAGAAAGATTTTTGGCAATGTGAATCCTATCGACAAACTTATAAAAATTGGATCCGATTCAATTAGATATGTCGTTTCGGGCATTATGGAAGACGTTCCTTCAAATTCGCATTTTGATGCCAGCATGGTGACTTCCTTTATGACAAATCCAAGATCAAAGGATGAAATCTGGCTTAACAACAGCTTCGGTCTTTATCTGCTTCTAAAACCAAATTCAAGTCCTGCCACGGTGGATGCCAAGTTCACGGAGCTGATTGTCAAGTATGTCGGGCCCGAGGTGCAGAAATTCATGGGTACAACAATTGAGGAATTTATAAAAAGAGGCAACATATACAGGTTTTATCTTCAGAAACTAACCGATATTCATCTTGACAATACGGTACAAGGAGATTTTAAAGCACCGGTCGATCCGAAGTATCTCATTATCTTTGGAAGTATTGCGATCCTGATAGTTCTCATAGCAGCTATTAACTTCATGAATCTCGCTACTGCACAGGCTTCAAGAAGGGCAAAAGAGGTCGGAATCAAAAAAATCGGAGGTTCAACACGTGGAATGCTGGTAGCCCAGTTTCTTACAGAGTCGTTTATCCTGGCTTTTGTTTCTCTGATATTTGCCCTCCTGATTGTGAAACTGAGTCTGCCATATTTTAACAATCTTCTTGGAACAAAACTTTCTCTTAACCTTTTTGCAGCCTGGTACACTATCCCGGGATTGATATTATTCACATTGATAGTGGGTCTTATGTCGGGAAGCTATCCCGCATTCTTTCTTTCTTCATTCAACCCGTATGAGGTGCTCAAGGGAAATGCCAGGAACAGTTCAGGCAACGGAAAACTCAGACGAATTCTCGTAGTTTTTCAGTTTGCAGTTTCCATCCTTCTGATTGTGGGTACACTCATAATGAATAAGCAGATAAAATATATGCTTAACAAAGATGTCGGTTTTAACAAGGAACAGCTTATTGTTATCGAAAGAGCCCATGTCATAGGGAACAGGATGAAATCGTTCAAGGAGAGGGTGAAAAGCATACCAGGAGTAATAAACATGGCAAGTTCTACTGCTCTCCCCGGACGCACCAATAACAATAACGGTTATATGATAGAGGGGAGAAAGGATGAGACTTTCCTGATGACAACAAGCTGGGTTGATTATGATTTTCTTGACACATACGAGATGAAGCTTGATTCGGGCAGGGTATTCAATGAATCTTTTACAACTGACCGACAGGCATGCATCCTGAATGAAAGTGCCATGAAGAATTTTGGCATAACCAGCATGGAAAAAACAAGGATAATGCGACCAGATGAAAACGGATCGGAATATCTGTCTGTAATAGGAGTTGTGAAAAATTTCAATTTTGAGTCCCTCCGCAATCCTGTTCAGCCATATATACTTCTTCTGCAGGGTGAAAACAATTACTGGGGCTATATCACAGTACGGCTTTCATCAGCAAATTATGCGTCAACCATAAGTGCTATTGAAAAGACATGGAAGGAATTTGCTTCAAACACTCCTCTTCAGTATTACTTTCTGGATGCTGATTTTCAAAAAATGTACAGTCAGGAACAGCAAAATGCCAAGATGGCTATGATATTTTCATTACTTGCGATTTTTATAGCTTCTCTCGGGCTATTCGGCCTTACATCATACACCGTGGAGCAGAAAACAAAGGAGATCGGAGTAAGAAAAGCCATGGGATCATCAGTTGCAGGTATTTACATGCAGATATCAAAGGAGATTATAATACTTGTATCTGTTTCAGCACTTATCTCCTGGCCTTTAATTTATTACTATGCCGGGAAATGGCTTGAGAACTTTTATTACAAGATAAATCTGGGTTTTTTCAGTTTCATTGCAGGATTAATTATTGCAATGGGGATTGCACTTGTAACAATAAGTTACCGTGTTATTAAAGCCGCCAGTGTCAATCCGGCACAGTCGCTAAAATATGAATAATTGAAGGAAAAGTATAAGTTGAGGCTGTAACAAAAAAATATTTAACCGCGATTGGGGCTCTAAGTATTCGCAAAGGTCACAAGGCAATTTATTAATTTCATTACTTTGCTGTCATTGCGACATGCCTGGTGCACTTTGCGGTTCTATAAATCCTACTCTTGAGACGGCCTCAGGTGTAAAAACGGGTTTTTATTTATTTATATATTTTAGCCTGATGTCACGGATAGCCCCGGTAGTTTTATAGGTTGTAATGCCAAAGGGGACAGATGATTCTACCTCCGACCTTAAAGAGAGTCTTGATTTGCCTATTGTGAAATCTACAAGTTTTTCGTCACTCACCCAGGCTTCAACTTTCTCGTCTGTTACCCTGAGACGTACATCATACCACCAGCCGGTTCCGAAACCATATGCAATTCCGGTCTGGTTATTTGCGGCATCATAGCCATCGATGCAGCTCAGTCCCGACAGGGCGCCTCTCCATCCGCCAAGGATCAGGGTAAGGTATGAATCCCTCACCGGGAACGTCATTCCGCAGAAGAAATCATTCCCGTTCACACGTTTTGCCTTCAGAGTCACTTCATAATTTGAGATTGGAAAATCATCTGTCCACCTGATTCCCGAGATCAGTTCACCCTTCCCGATAATAATACAACTGTCGGCAACCGTGACCTCTCCGTGTCCCTCATAATCCAAGACCTCCCAGTGGTCCATGGAGATTCCGTTGAAAAGGACCTTTTCATCCGGTCGGTTACTGCTGAAGGTTGTTATGATTATTATGCAAATGAGATATAGCGATTTCATCAGGGAAATTTGTATTTACTCGTTAGATTTAGAATAATGCATAAAGATAACTTCCTTCGAAGACCTGTACAAAAAGAAACAGGCTGTTCAGGACTTTTGCTTCAGTCTGATCAATGTTAAACGTTTAGTTTAAACCAAAGACAGCCGGGAAGGCAAAGACCACAATAAGGATCCAGATAAGGTAGACCGGAAGGTATTTCGATACTGTTGTCTCAACAATTCTGAATTCCCTTTTCTGAAAGTTGATCCTGAACAGGTCGGCCATAATAAGGGCCAGATTTATAAGGACAAGGATATTTGAGACAAGTACTGCCAGCCTGTTTGGAGTGAGCCCGTATTCTCCAAGCCTGTAAAAGATAGCCGAAAGGGCTATCAGGTCGATGATAATTGTAACCAGTGAAAGTGCCAACAGAACACCTGCATTGAACTTCTGGTTTTTTATTACTGAAGTTTCTGAAACTGAAAAGATGATTATCACCATCACGCCGAGAAGCATAATATTGAATATCAGGAGGAAGTCGCGGTCATTATAAGGATCTTTTCCTGTTACGGCAATAGTGATCAGGAAGATGACCAATGTCAGAAGGACTAACGGGCTAAAGATGGCTGCTAACAAAGGGGCAGTTCTGCTTACAAGAGACGGGAACTTTTGAATTAAAAATCCAGCCACTACTGGTGCTGCTGCTGCACCCGCCACAACTATATATTCGCTATAGAACTTTTCGATCCTTAAACCAATCGATCCGAACAGATTGATTGTTATTGCCGTAAGAATGCCGCCTGCAATTGCAATAAGGGCATAGATAATTGCCATGTCGCCATTGAACCTTATGAAGTCGATGCGTTTGCTCAGGTTCCTGAAATCATAACCTGTGTATACGAATCCAAATATGAACCACATAAGAAAAGGAAGATGAATATATGCCAGATTCATGGAATCACTTGCATGATCAGAAGGAAGAAGGTTTATATAAACAGCTGGTATAAGAAATGCCATGACTGTCATGATTATTTGACCTTTCAGTGTGACCTTGTTAATCCACATAGCGTAGAGTGTCAGGCCTGAAAAAACTATCAATGCTGCATTCTTCATATAGAATATTTCATCAGAATACCCGAGGTTAAACAATGACGGGATCTTTATCAGAAACGCAACAAGGATGCAGAGTGCCCCGACTGTTGCTATTTCTGAAAGGGCAAAAGTCTTGATTATATCGGGTTTGTTTTCAGCGTCAAGCCGTGCTTTCCAGAATTTTGCGGCTTCAGTGGTTTCAATTTCAGGATAAATCCTGTCAAATTCCGATTTGAATGCTTTCCTGTCATTACGGAAAAGCTTTTCGAGCATTTCAGGATTGCTGAGGTGGGATTTAATCGTGTCGGACATGTCAGTAGGTTTTAAATTAAAGTACTTTGAGTTACAAAGTGTATAAATAAAAAAATTATTGGTTTCTTATGAGATTTTCAAGGGCAATAAGGTGTTCCCTGAATGATCTGGCTCCTTCTTCCGTAATGCAATAGCTTGTATTTGGCTTACGTCCTATAAATTGCTTTTTAGTTTGTATCAAGCCTTTGTCTTCGAGGGCTTTAAGGTGGCTGGCCAGATTACCGTCGGTGACATCGAGTGATTCTTTCAGGCTGTTGAAATCGTATGAGTCATTCACCATCAGTATCGACATAATGCCAAGTCTGACCCTGCTTTCGAAGACTTTATTCAAACCGGCAATGAGATCCTTCATAATTCGTATTTTCTGTACATCATTACTCCATAAACAATATGGAGAATTCCGAATCCCAGAATCCAGAATAACAATCCTTGCTGAGGGAATAAGGCTGAAACCAGACCGGTAATAATTTCGAAGATGCCTAGGTAGAATATTTCGTCATAGGTAAATTTACCGGCATTTATAAGGGCCAGACCATAGAAAATGAGAAACACCGGTATTATAAGCAAAAAATGATCCTGAAATGCAAGGATCAGAGCAAAGATGCCACCTGCCGCCAGGGGAATGAATAGATTTACAAGAAGTCTTTTTGAGGCAGGTGTCCAGAAGCTTTTTCCAGAACGTATGGCATTCCTGTAAGAAAAGAACAGGGCTGTTGATACTGAAAAGAATAACACAGCAAAGGCTGTAAGGGCCATATGCCATTTAATAATTGCAGCCTCATTCTGTGGCATGCTTTTAAGATACTGATCAGAACCTATATTTCCGCCATCGGGGATAATGAACCAGGCAATCACAGCCCCGGCAATGGCAAACAAGCCAAGGAATATGCCTGAAAAACCGCTCAGCGAAAGGAATTTTGTCGATTCCTCCATGATTTTCCTGATGGTTTTCAGATCTTCAGCTGACGAATTGTTGTTTTCCATATAAAAGTACTTTGAATTGCAAAGTAAATTTTTATTTTTGAAATATCCAAATTTATTTTAAAATATGCCCCGCAAGCCCCCCTAAAAGGGGACTAAAAAGCTAAATAAGATCTTCACCCTCCTTCAGAGCTACTCTTTGTACACATCTTTGCTCAAATATTCATTCTAAAAGTTATGAAATCATTAAATAGAAGGCTGTACAGAAAGTTATGGAAATGATCGAAATTGTGAGATGCCGGAGGCATCCAAGTCTAATATCCATGGTTACATCCATGGTAAATGGCTGAATGGGTTTACAACACCAGAGGTGTTGAAGAAAATCAGGAAAATAAATATTCTTCTTTGTAATCAACACCATGTTCATTCAGCAGTATGATCAGTTCGTCTTTGAAAGAAACAGACTTATGATGTTCTTCCTGGTTCTTTACAAACTTAATCAGTGATTCCTTGCCTGAGATATGATAGGT
>JAAYUS010000066.1 GCA_012517605.1 Bacteroidales bacterium | reverse complement strand
GTTTTTGTTATCACTGCGGGTTTTTGTTCCTGGTTCTTCATGCCTTTTGCCTGTGCATTGAGAGTTGAGTCATCGGGAATTGTTGAGATGATGCCGGTCTTCGAGTCAGTACCTTCCATAAGTATCATGAAGCACCGGTTTTCACCATCGAAAAGGAAGGTTGTAGGAATTGACTGGTCTTTATTATCGGGATCGACAATTTTCACCTCAATGCCTGCATTCGGAATACCGGAATTAAAATAAGTAAAGTAGTCGGATTTTTTGACATCCTTTTTGTCATAGGTCTCCATTGTCATGTAGATCCTGCCTGTGAAGTCGTACACATCACTATGTTTGATGTCGGTCTTTCCGCCAAGCAATCCGCCCAAACCTCTCCTTCCTTCAGCCTGCTGCTCATTCTGATCCTTATTTGCTGCCGAATCGGCTTTATTCTGTACCTCTTTGCCGATAGCCTTATTTAGTTTGTTTCTCAGAATGTTCCCGACCTGTCCGTTGGAAATGCCTGTTGCAAGAATGACCAATGCAGTTATAAAAAGAATCGATTTGTTTTTCATAATTCAGATATATTTGGTTTTCCAGGTAAAGTTACAATTTTGCCATGAACTGATCCGGTTCAGAGCTTTATAAATTCCACTCTCCTGTTCAGTGCTTTGTTTGCAGGGGTATCGTTTGGTGCCACAGGCTGGGTTTCTCCCATCCCGTCCGACTCCAGTCTGGAAGCATCAATTCCGAATGTTTTGACGAGCTCATTTTTCACAGATGCTCCTCTCCTCTTTGAAAGGTCGAGATTTGAAGCATCCGCTCCGTCTGAATCAGTATGGCCTACAATTTTCACTCTTACATCGGGATTCTCGGTAAGAACTGTTGCTATCTCCTTAAGCGTACCGTATGATTCAGGTTTTACAACATCCTTGTTCACGTCGAAATAGATCCCATATGTAACCAGTTTGCCTTCAGTGATCAGCTTATTCCTCATATCGGGAGCTCCTACAGCAACCCTGACATTTGAAATCATTGCAGCCCCATATTCAAAACGAATCCTGTCGGGTTTTACACATCCTGCCGAAAAAGCACGCGGAAGGTCAATGATTTTATCCTGGTTCTGGTAAAGCCTGATCCTGGTTTTCTGAACCCAGATAGCAATATGATACATCTGATTAATCTTTTCCTTGAAATTCTCCTGCTGAACATATCCCGACAATGCTGAAGGCCCGCATTCTTCACCCATAAACCATGTATGATAACTTGGCCGGCCGAAGTACTCCACCTTGAACTCAAATCCTCCGTTCCCGGGTGCGGAGCCGCCATCCCATGCTTTTGCATTTTTGGCCTGCATGAGTTTCATATGCCATCCTGACATCCCCTCACCCTCAAGTCCTCCAATCGGGATTACATCATATTCAATGGTATAATTTTCAGGGAGTTTAAGAAGCTGGTCAGTCCAGACACATTGATTCATCACAAACTTCATCCATTTCCCGGGAAAAAGATTCGTAGTAACAACTTCTGCTGTTCCATTGGTGTTCCATAGTGCAGGAAAGTCACCAACAGCATCCTGGCTGAAATCGTCAAAGAAGATCACCTTCTCACCGGCAACAAAATCATATTTTGAATATGACTCAAGTTTAGTTTGTTCCTGGCCTGATGATTTATCTCCGGCAGCCTGCTTGCCGGCATCACCACCATTATCACCCTGGTTTTTCTGTCCTGTATTGCCCTGGTTGGTATTCTTGTTGCCTGCGTTGTTATTGCTGGCGTCATTCTTTACTCCGTCCTCAACGGCATCCAGGCCTTTGTCAATTGCCTGGTCGGCTTTATGGTTGACTCTCTGGTTAACCTTGTTCTCCAGCTTCTTCTTTAGGTCGAGTTTAATCTGGCCTTCAGCATTCAATGCCATACCGAAGATTGCCAGCATAAGTAAAATTCTAAATATTGATTTCATTTGGCTCCGGGATTAGATTTATTGGATTTATGTTTTTAAGGTAATTGAAATTGTCCTGATACGGTATTACGGGTTTTTCGGAGTTTTGAAAAAGGCATATAAAAATAAAAAAAATCCCGATATATGCAATTGCTGATTGTCAAATAATAGGGGGCTTTGTCAAAAGGCTTATAACCGCAAAGGCAGCAAAGTAAAAGCAAAGTCAGCAAAGAGCTTTACTCCGGAAGTATTGCTTTGCGGACTTTGCGAAAAACTCAGCGAACTTTGCGGTTAATTGAAGATGTAATTTATGAAGAAAAAGGTTAATTAAGAACTTACACAGAAGCCACAGATGATCACAGAGCTAATGGTATTTCTCTGTTTTCTCTGTGGTTCTCAGTGTATCTGTGTAACTAAAAAAATTCCACGTCGATAATCCCTTTTATCAGGCAAAGCTTTTAAGCTGCAAGTTGTTCTGCTTCAGCCGGTTTTTCCTTTTCGAGGAGAACCGACTGGTAAAGTGTAGCGAATGAGCAGGATATCCACATTATTGCCGGAAAGATTCCTATTATCATCAGGCATAATCCGAAAATGATTATAAAGAAGGATACTATTCCCATCGCAAATATCCTCCATCCATGTCCCCGTGTAAGTTTCCAGCTGAGTTCCACAGCTTCGATGGGATCAAGCTGTTTGTCCATAACTATGTATGAGACAAAAACGAGCCTGCAGGCTATGATGATCCCGGGTATTATCAGGGCAAAAAATCCGAGTACAATAAGTGCGGTGACAAGAAGGTTTGCAAGTATTATATAAAGGTAATTTTTCCAGAAACCGCTTATCAGAAGCTCGAAATCGGGCTTTATCTTTCTTACGGCCTGCACAAATATCATATCACCTCCGTAGGAGACCACAGGGGCGGCAAGAAATGAATATGCAAGGGCAAGCAGGCCGAAAAATATTCCCAGCATTCCAAGCGCCCCAAGAGTAAAAATACCCTGAAGATCATGCCCCAGCATATGACCCCAGTCAAAAGGTGTTTTTGGCAGATCATTCAGGTTGAATTTCCAGTTAAATCCGCTGAAAGGTGCAGTCAGGACCGCAAGGACAATAACCACAAGAAAAAGTCTGAGGAAGTTATCCTGCATAACCTGAAAGCCTGTCCCGAAACTATTCCCGAATGTGGGAACCAGTCTGTAATTTTTTCCATTTTCCATAGTTGCCGTTAATTTAAAATATTTGTGTTCAATTCACACCTCAAAATTAAACCCCCTTTTTGAGATGATTTCAATACGGAAGTAGTGACTTTGGAAGAATCCTACCAAAGTATGGGCAACGATACTTAAGTATTGGGTATGCCGTGTGCGGCATGTGGTTTGCGGTTTCGAAATCAGAACAATCCGAAATCACAAATCCGCAACCACAATTCCGAAATCACTGTTCTGAAATCCGAAATAATCATAATATCTTTATATCATGATGAAATTGATCTTTTACCTGATCTTTATAATATCCGTTGCGCTTACTTCAGGAGGAATAATACTTGCATCCCGGATCAGGAACAGGTTCAGGTCGGATGTATTCTCCACGCTTCTCTATTTTCAGGTTTTCATTTATACATTCGGATTTTACGGAATATGGGGACAGGTGGCAGTGAAGATGCTTCTTCCTGATATTCTGTCGCCGGCCAGCCTTTCAAAACTTGCCGATATTGCTATTTTGCTAGGGTTGCCGTTTCTTATCATCGCGTGGCTTATGCTTATAAGGTTTGCTGAAGGACTATCCGGCCGGAAAGATCATAAGTGGTTCATTTTCTGGTTTCTCCTTTTCAACTTTACCGTCCTGACCGCCATGGGTTATTTTATTACAGGCAAAAGCAGCTTTAACAACACTCTGCTGATAAAGGAATACTATATCATAATGAGCCTGTTTTACTACTTCATTGCAGCCTATCTTATACATTTTCCCTGGAAAGGTCGCCAGATAATTCACGATTATGACAGGAGGGTAATTGCTCCGGCCTTATTCCTTATCATGCTCGTTCAGTGTGTTCCGCTTTTTTTCTACACCTCACAAACATGGCTGGCAGCAATTTTCATATTTGCATTTTTCCTCGGGAATACTTTTCTGCCTGTTTACCTTAACTACTGTACTCTCCTGCCTGCATATACCTCTGAAACAAATTCGGCAATTCCCATGGAAGAATTCTGCAGGAAATTTGATGTATCACCAAGGGAGCTTGATGTGATAAGAGAAATCTGCAACGGACTAAGCAACAAAGAGATCTCCGAAAAGCTGTTCATAAGCCTTCAGACTGTAAAGGATCATACACACAGGATATATATTAAGACAAATGTCAAAAACAGGGTGCAACTCATTAACTCATTAAAATCGTTTGAAAAACAATAATTTACATTTTCATAAAAAACCATTCGACCAATTTGATCAAATAGTCGGTTAAAAATTTGTTTTTTGTTTTTTTTCGTTTTAGTTTTGTGCCGTTTAAAATTTTGCCTGAAATGATTTCACAACAGGATGAAGCAAGGACAATGATTATTGATATTGCACGCAATATATTCAGCCATTTTGGTTTTAAGAAAACCACTATGGAAGAGATCGCACAGGCTTCCAGAAAGGGGAAATCGTCAATTTATTATTATTTCAGCAGCAAGGAGGATATTTTCAAGGCCGTTGTTGAGAAGGAGGCTGACGAGCTTCTTCAAGAAATAACTGCCGGACTTGAGAAAATCGAAGATCCCGTTGAAAAGCTCAAGTTCTATATCTCCACAAGGATGAAGAGGATCAAACAGCTTAAGAACTTTTATACTGCACTGAAGAGCGATTATTTCAATAAGCTTGAATTCATTGAAGAAATAAGAAAGAAATATGATTACAATGAAGTTAAAATCATAACAAGTATACTCCAGAAAGGGATTGATGACGGGAAGTTCTCAATTGAAAACCCCCATCAGAGCGCAGTTGCGATTGTAACAGCAATGAAAGGCCTTGAAATACCCCTTTTTATAAGCAAGGGTAACAGTAATTTTGAGGACAGGATGAATAATCTGGTCAATTATCTTTTCTATGGAATAGTAAAGCGATAATTTTTTTTGATATATATTCGACCATAATACTTTTTTAGTCTACTTGTTTTATAGTCTAAATACAGAATATTAAATGGAAAACATTAAAAAACTTATGACATTAATTACAATCCTGTTTTTTGGGGCAACACTTACTGCCCAGGAGGATCTGTCACTCGAAAAGTGCATCAGAATGGCACTCGAGCACAATCAGAAAATAAAAGCCGCACAGCAGGAGGTAAAGGCTGCGGAGGATCTTAAAAAATCTGCATTTACCCAGCACCTTCCCGACTTCAGGGTAACCGGCGGATATACTTATATAAATAAGGATTACAGACTGCTTAAAGAGGATCTTTTTCTTCCTGTTGTACCTTATACAGCAATTGATCAGTCAACAGGGGGTCTAAGCCAGGCTGCACTGCAGAATCCTTCGGTAGCAGCTTCCACCTTCGTGATCAATCCCTCGACAGGCACAGTGGTCACAGATGCATCAGGAAACCCGGTCTTCCAGAAATATACATATCTGCCTGCATCAAAATCAGTGCTCGACCTCGACCATGTGGCAATAGTCACCGGCGGATTCACACAGCCTGTATACACAGGCGGAAAAATAAGGGAGGCAAATAAAATCGCCGGCTATACAAAGGAAATAGCCGATTATAATCTGTCTCTCTCAGAGAATGAGCTCATATACTCAGTCGAGGAAGCTTACTGGAGAATAGTCTCATTGAGAGAAAAGGTAAAACTGGCCCGTAAGTACCATGACATGCTGGCAAGACTGGTCACTGACCTTGAAAATATCCACTCGGAAGGTATCATTACGGATAACGATCTCCTCAAGGCAAGGCTGAAGCTAAGCGAGGCTGATATCCAGGTTCTGAAGGC
>JAAYUS010000065.1 GCA_012517605.1 Bacteroidales bacterium | reverse complement strand
CCCAAGAAGCATTCCCGGAATTCCTGCGGCAAATCCTGCAATAAGTACAACAATGAATATTTCAAGAGGATGTGCCTTGACACTGTTTGAAAAAATCACAGGCTGGAATACGACATTATCAATCAGATGGGTAATTGCTTCAACAAGGATCATGTTGAATATGAGAGGAACAACTACGGTGGAGAAATCCATGTTGATATGAGAGGCAATACCCATAATAAGGGCTATAAATAGTCCGAGCCACGGTCCGACGTAAGGTATTACGTTCAGAACACCAAGAATCAGCCCCATGACAAGAGCCTGCCTGAATTCAATGCCGGCAAGCGTCATCCCTATATCTATGAGGATCATTATGCAGGTACTCTGAATCACAATCCCGATAAGATACCTCGTCAGAAGCTTCTTTATTGAATTGAGAGCCCGTGTGACATTCTCAACATATTTATCGGGAATCCACATCAGTATTGATTCGAAGAAAAGGTGCTGGTCCTTCAGAAAGAAAAACGTAATGAATGTTATGGAGAACACCGCTATGACAAAGCTTCCCATAAGATTCACAAACGAACCCAGGAAATCCTGGACCATCTTAACGTTCAGAACTCCCTCTATCTTGCTGTTAACATATTCCCTCAACGAAAGCTGATCGGACAGTTTGGGATTGATTGAAGTCACAAAACCCTCTATCCTGTCGATAGGGCCTTCAATGATCTGCACAATCTTCTCACTGTCAATCGTTGAAAAGTAATTTATCTGGCTTGTTATAAGTGGAACAAAGATTGCAAAGAAAAGTGCTATAAGGCTCCAGATTATTATCAGGGAAAACAGCGCGGCAAGAACCCGGGGGAAAGACCACCGCCCGATCCTGATCCTGCAAAACAGGTCAACAAGCGGCCGTCCCATAATTGAAAGCACCCCTGACACAAGAATATATATGGCAATGTTCCTGAAATACCACAGGGCAGCAAGAAAGACCGCTGTCCCTAAAATAATCAGGAAGTTTCTCAGGGTGCTTTTCATGGAGAGGTTTTTCTTATACAAACCTAATCAGAAATTTCCTAATTCCATAACAATTCCAGCCTTCTATAGGCCTGCCATTTTGTCTGCTAAGTTGACATTTATCATGCCATTATGTCTTTATTTGTGTTATGGAATGGAAATTGAAATATTGGGAACGAAAGTGAATATGTTAAACTTAAAATAATGGAGGGCAAAGCTATGTTACCAACAATTGCAAGAAGAAGTTTCAGACCTTTTTATCTGAACAGCATTTTCGATGATGATTTCTTCCCTGTATTCCCGTCAACTTCAGGTTCCATGCCTGCAGTCAACATAAGGGAAGATGAAAAAAAATTCGTTCTTGACCTGGCAGTTCCCGGAATGGACAAAAAGGATCTCAAGATCGATATCAATGAGGATGTCCTTACAATTTCCTCGGAGGTGAAGAATGAATCAGAAGAGGAAAAGGAAGGATACAAAAGGAAAGAATTCAGCTACTCATCTTTCTGCAGAAGTTTCCAGTTACCTGAAAACATCGAGAAGGATAAGATAGAAGCTAATTACAAGGATGGGATCCTGAGTGTTTCGCTTCCAAAATTTGAGGAAGAGAAGAAGAAGATCTCAAAAACAATCAAGATTTCATAATTAAAAATGGCTGTATCAAAGATCCTGTAACCGCAAAGTCCGCAAGGTCCGTGCAGAGTTTGAAAAGTGTAATTCACTGAAGTCCATTCACTCAGGGTTCATTGCGTAAAACGACGGCGAACTTTGCGGTTTTTAATCAATCAATTTGATACAGCCTTTTCTTATTGATTTTCAAGCATTTTTTCGCCGAATTTCCTGCCGAACTCCATCAGGAGTTCTTTTTTTGCTCCTCCCGGGGCAAATTTGAAAGAGACAGGGTCATCAAATGTTTTAAGCTTAAGGTTCCTGAAATTATCAAGAATTATTTTTGATGCTTCACCGCTCCAGCCGTATGATCCGAAAGCTCCGGCAAGTTTTCCTTTGTCGCGCAGGGGATTTATAAGGGCAAACAGCCTGTAAACAGGAAGAAGCGTATTCTGGTTTATAGTGGGCGAACCTGCAAGGATAGCATCTGCAACTGTCAGTTTTGCTTCCAGTTCAGAAGCTGCAATCTCCTCTATATCTGCTATATCAATATCGCAATTACACGATTCCCTTATCCCTTCCGCAATATATCCTGCCGCCTGCTTCGTGTAACCGTAGGCCGAAACATATGTTATAAGGACTTTTCTGACTGTCCCGGAAGCAACCATTTCAAGATAATCATTCGAATACTTTTCCGTAAGCTCCACAATCGTCTTTCGGTGTTCACGGAGAATGGGGCCGTGACCCGGACAAATCACATCAATTTCAAGAGGCTTTATCTTCTCAATTGCCTTTATCATGAATTTGCTGAATGGCTTAAGAATGACATCGAAATAATATTTGAACGCCGACAGGTAATCATCTGAAAGCTCACTGAACATTTTTTCATCGCAGTAATGTGCCCCGAACGAATCACATGTAAAAAGAACCCTGTCTTCAACAAGATATGTATAAATTGAATCGGGCCAGTGGAGGTTGGGTGCAGCAATGAATTTCAGGGTTTTGTTGCCGAGATCAAGGGTGTCTCCGTCTTTCACGACAAGAGATCTGAAGGGCTTGTTCATTATATCCTCAAGATACCTGATTGCATTTCCGCTGCCGACAACCGTTGCTGAAGGAGCAAGTTCAAGCAGCCTTCCAAGGCTTCCCGAGTGATCGGGTTCCGTATGATCAAGTATGATATATTCAAGCTCTTCAGGATTGGTCAGGGTCCTGAGTTTGTTAAGGAATACATCAAAGAACTTTTCCTTTGCAACCTCAACTAAAGCTCTCTTTTGTGAATTTATAAAATATGAATTGTACGTAGTGCCATAATCTGTGGTCATTACAATATCAAAAGTCCTGATATCATAATCGAGCACTCCTGTCCATTTAACATCGGGTGTAATTCCGATTATACCGGTATCGTCTTTTCTCATCTTTATGTATTTAAAAAAAGTAACGAAATTTCCTTTTCAGATTTTTGCCAGAATGCTTTTATTGGCTTTGACCTGCTGAAGTATGGGAACTTCAATTTCTGTCCCGGGTGGAAGAAAGACATCGACCCGTGAACCGAACTTAATGAATCCCAGTTCGTCTCCCTGGGTTACCTTCTGGCCTTTTTTTGCATATGTAACGATCCTTCTTGCGACGGCGCCTGCAATCTGACGGACGAGTATCTCCTTGCCGTTCTCAGTTTCAATGACTATTGTACTTCTTTCATTGAGCTCCGAAGATTTCGGATGCCATGCCACCATATAGTTACCCGGATGGTAATTGACATATTTTACTTTCCCGGAAACCGGATATCTGTTACTGTGCATATTGAATGGCGACATAAATATCGAAACCTGGAGGCGGTTATCCTTGAAATATTCCTTTTCGAAGGTCTCCTCTATCACAACAACCTTTCCGTCGGCAGGGGCATAGATAAGTCCGGGATCTGGTTCAAGCTCCCTTACCGGAAAGCGGAAGAAAAAAAGTATGAAAATATAAAAGCCCAGCGAGATTACAAGGAATGACCACTTTACAGCTGAATTGTCGGCCCATACAATCAATGCTGCAATATTGAGCATGAGCAGAATCAAAAAACCAAAACCAAGTATTTTATATCCTTCCTTATGAATACTCATTTCATCAAATAATGCGCAAAACTAATCAAGACAATCCAATCAGCCAAAAAGAGCAATAAAAAGATATACCAGTGGGAAAGACACTATTGCACTGTCAAATCTGTCAAGGAACCCGCCATGCCCTGGCAATATGGTTCCTGAATCCTTCACACCCATGCTCCGTTTGAACATTGATTCAATCAGGTCTCCGAAAGTTCCTGTGACAGTTATTATCAGAGCAATAACTATCCATCCTGCCGTATTGACGACTCCAAACCATCCGGAAAGGAGCCACGCGGCGAGAACAGTGATGATAAGTCCTCCGAAAAAACCCTCCCATGATTTCTTTGGTGATATCCTTTCCATGAGTCTGTGACGTCCTATTGTCACTCCTGTCAGATATGCAGCGGTGTCGTTTGCCCAGAGAAGCAGTAGGAATCCTACGATTATGCCCGGGGAAAAAACAATGTCCCCGTGCGGAATAAGTGTATCCATGCCTGTCTGTGAGAAAGCTGCAAAGGGGAACAATGAAAACGGGAATGCAATATAAACAACACCAAAAAATGTATGTGCAAGTGAATCAAATGGTCTTTCCTGCTTCCTGTAAAGTTCATTAGTCATTATAAGGAACGCGGGAATGAATATCAGCATCAGGAACCGGGCATCGATATGACCGGCAGCTACAAGTGAGGAAATTATATACAAAGCTGCTCCGGTAATTATGCCGTTTACCATCTGGACTGGTGTGCCGTTGCTCCTGACAATAAGGTAATATTCATACTGTGCCCCTGTGAGAAGCACAAGCCCCGTTAAGAAAAATGTAACGGGATGGAGCCAGAATCCTCCAAGGATAAAAACAACTATCCAGACTGCTGTAAGTGTCCGCCTCAGAAAATTGCTCAAAGCTGTTGATTTTTGCTCTCTGAATTGTTCGTATTATTTTCTCCAGGTGTTTCAGAAGCATCCGATTCCGGGCTGTCGTCGGGGCCGTCAGCTTCGGCTCTGGTCTCAGTTTCAGACTTTTTTTCCGTGGCATTTTCCTTCTCAGTCTTATTGTCCTGTAGTGAAGATTTCGCAGTGGCTTCCTTCTCTTCCTTTACGCGTTCTCCTTTCCGCTTGCCAAAGATCCTTTCCAGGTCTTCGCTGAAGATTACTTCCTTTTCAAGAAGGAGTTCGGCCAGTTCAGTCAATCCCTTCATATGCTCCTTCAGCACACTCTGTGCCCGTTTATAGGATTCTTCAATTATCTCCTTTACTTCCCTGTCAATAAGTTCAGCTGTTTTTTCGCTGTAAGGTTTTGTGAATCCGAAATCCGACTGTCCCGATGAATCGTAAAAGCTTATATTCCCGACCTTTTCACTCATGCCGAAATAGGAAACCATGGCATAGGCCTGTTTTGTTATCTTTTCCAGATCGCTCAGAGCTCCTGTTGATATCTTTCCAAAAACAAGCTGCTCGGCGGCTCTGCCACCAAGGGCATATGCCATTTCATCAAGAAGCTGTTCCCGTGTCGTTATCTGGCGTTCCTCCGGAAGGTACCAGGCAGCACCCAGAGCCCTTCCGCGAGGAATTATTGTGACTTTCAAAAGCGGGCTTGCATGCTCAAGAAGCCAGCTTACTGTTGCGTGTCCTGCTTCATGATATGCAATTGTCTTTTTCTCATCCATTGAAATTATCTTGTTCTTCCTCTCAAGTCCACCCACTATCCTGTCGATTGCATCAAGAAAATCCTGCTTTCCGACGGCTGTCTTGTTTTTACGGGCAGCGATAAGGGCAGCTTCGTTGCATACGTTTGCTATATCTGCACCTGAAAAACCGGGAGTTTGTTTTGCCAGAAACGGGACATCAAATCCTTTTTCGAGCTTTATGGGCCTCAGATGCACCTTAAAAATCGCTTCGCGCTCGTTCAGATCCGGAAGTTCAACATGTATCTGCCTGTCGAACCGTCCGGCCCTTAGCAATGCCCTGTCGAGAATATCAGCCCTGTTGGTGGCAGCAAGTATTATGACTCCCATGTTGGTTCCGAAACCATCCATCTCGGTAAGAAGCTGATTAAGGGTATTTTCGCGTTCGTCATTTGACCCGAAATTCACATTCTTCCCTCTTGCGCGGCCAACTGCATCTATCTCATCTATAAAAACTATGCAAGGAGCCTTTTCCTTAGCCTGTTTGAACAGATCCCTCACCCTTGATGCCCCGACACCAACAAACATTTCAACAAAATCGGACCCCGATATTGAAAAGAAAGGTACGTTGGCTTCGCCGGCCACCGCCTTTGCAAGAAGGGTCTTCCCGGTTCCGGGAGGTCCTATGAGAAGCGCTCCCTTTGGTATTTTACCTCCAAGCTGGGTGTACTTCTTGGGATTCTTGAGAAAATCAACGATTTCCATTACCTCAGTCTTGGCCTCTTCAAGACCTGCAACATCGCTGAAATTTATCTTTACATT
>JAAYUS010000269.1 GCA_012517605.1 Bacteroidales bacterium | reverse complement strand
TTTTTCGGGCGTCTTACACCATAAGTGCCGATAATTATCTTACCTCTTCTGGTTTTTTTATCACCTTTTCCCATATCGCAAACTTTTTTGTGTCTTTTTCAGATTCGGACAAATTTAATAATAATCTTAATCCTAAATTAATATTTTTATGCCATGTTAAACAGAATGGATACTGTAAATGACATTTAATTCAATATAAACAGTGAAGTGCCATGAGAAGAAGTGAAAGAGAGATAACCGATCTGAAGGAGATTGAAAAGGTATTTGAATCAGCAGATGTATGCAGAATTGCATTTGCAGATAACAATGTCCCTTATATTGTGACTATGAATTTCGGATATTCAGGATTCGATTCGCCGGTTTTGTATTTTCACTGCGCCAGTGAGGGGAAAAAGCTGGAAATGATAAGAAAGAATAATAATGTCTGCTTCGAGGTGGATACTGACCATGAACTTTACGGCGGACCAGGAGCCTGTGATTTCGGAATGAAATACAGATCTGTTGTGGGCTGGGGAAAGATGACCATTGTCACGGATGAACAGGATAAAATAAAAGGCCTTGATCATATAATGTCACATTATTCGGAAAAAACCGGGTTTACCTATGAAAGGTCAACGCTGTCAAGGATGCTGGTCCTGAAGCTTGAAATCACCCGGATGACAGGGAAAAAATGCCTGTAATAAACGGCCATTGCCTGACGGTCAGAAGGTGAAGAATATGGTTCATGGGCCCGCCGGAATGAAATTTCAGGGAGTTTTCAAGAACATTTTAGGTCGAAATCCGTTATATTATACGGTTTTATTTCCGGATTTCGAAAATAAATGTGACCTTTGTTTCTGTTATTTACTTAATTATTGAATTATGAACATTTACGTTGGAAGTTTAAACTTCAAAATGAATGAAGGACAATTAAAAGAGCTCTTTGAAGAGTATGGCGAGGTAACATCCGCAAAAATCATTATTGATAAATACTCTGGAAAAAGTAAAGGATTCGGTTTCGTCGAGATGCCTAACGATGCCGAAGCAAAGAAGGCCATTGAGGAACTTAATGGCTCAGAAATTCAGGGCAGGAAAATTATTGTTAATGAATCAATTGAACGACCAGAAAGAAAAAGCAATTTCAGAAGCGGAGATAACGACCGCCGCGGTGGTGGTGGTAACAGACGAGACAACTACAGGTAGAAATAAAAACTCAAAAACTATGAAAGGTACTGTTAAATGGTATGACAGAGTTAAGGGTTACGGATTTCTTCAGACAGAAGATCAGAAGGACATATTTGTTCATCGCTCCGGACTTGAGGTTCCTCATTCCGAACTTGAAACAGGACAGGCTGTAGAATTTGAGGTTGAGATGAGAGAAAAGGGGCCTGTTGCTATCAAGGTAAAAAGAGTAGAATAATTTTTGCTCCTAACTATAAAAAAGAGGCTGCATATCCGTGCAGCCTCTTTTATTTTTTATACATCTTTATTTAAATGAGTTTCCACGGACTGCGGTATGTATAGTGCAAGCGCTTTGCAGCTTCACCGTCGGTATCATCAACAAATGTCTCAGTGGCAGGGTCCCATTTTATTGTTCTTTTCAGGTCGACTGCAATATTTCCAAGATTGCAGACTGTACAGCTGCTGTGTCCTATATCGACTGAAGCAACAGGGTCCTGACGCGATCTTATGCATTCGATGAAATTAACCTGATGAGGAATCCTTGTCTCATATGGTCCTTCCTCTGCTGCTGAGGCAGATGCCGGAGGATTGAATTTCGGATCAGAAGCATTGAAATAGCCGCGCGATACTTCAATCCATCCGTTTTCACCCCAGAATTTAACTCCTTTTGTAAGCTTGTCATCAAAAGGTTCGGATGTCATTACAACTCCGTTAGAATATTTCCAGCTTATAAATTCGGAACCGTCACCAATTGGTGATATCTCAACAGGTCCGCTTTTGTCCATACCAAGTCCCCACTGTGCTATATCGAACATATGTGCGCCCCAGTCGGTCGTGAATCCGCCTCCCATTTCCTTATACCAGCGCCATGCTCCCCAGAACTCCTCATTCTTTTCGGGATCGAGCGATATGGGAGGATCAAGCTGGTTGTTGAAATGTATGTTGCCGGGAAGCGGGCCGAGCCAGAGATCCCAGTTAAGATCTGCAGGAAGCGGTTCTTCGGGAAGATCGTAAGGCTTGGGAGGCGCACCAACATATGCATTAACTTTGGTTATCTTGCCAAGAGCGCCTGTCAGAACCAGATTGACGGCATGCTGGAAACCGGGGTCCGAACGCTGCTGGCTGCCCACTGCAAGAACCCTGTTGTTCTCGCGGACAACCTTTTTAAGCTGCTGACCTTCATATATTGTGAATGTCATTGGCTTTTCAAGGTAAACATCCTTTCCGGCCCTGCATGCAGCAATGGCTATCATGGCATGGTTATGATCCGGTACCGCAATAACGACAGCATCAATATCCGGCCTTGCCAGAAGATCCTGGTACTTCTCATAGGTATCAACCTTGAATTCGGTGCCTGCCTTTGTATAATAGTCAGATACCCTCTTTTCAAAACGCTTGCGCTTGATGCCGTAAACATCACATCCGGCAACTACCTTTACTCCGGAAACCTGAAGGAATCCGCTGAGGAGGAACATTGCCTGCTGCCCCAGACCTATGAACCCAAGGGTGATCTCATCACCGCCTTCGGCAGCTGCTGCTTTTGTTTTTCCTTTGCATGATGTTGCGACCGCAGGTATCACAACCATTCCGGCCATCCCAAAGGCTGCAGAGCCAAGGAACCGGCGCCGCGACCATAACTTTTTCTGATCTTTCATAAACTGATTTTTGGTTTTGTTTTTGGTTAGTTATTGTTTCTATCTGAATAAAAGGTTAGCTGGTTGACTTCTTTTCATGGATGATAAGTGCCTCAATAAA
>JAAYUS010000064.1 GCA_012517605.1 Bacteroidales bacterium | reverse complement strand
GCATTGCTTATAATGAAGGGATACATATTCTGGTTTTTCAACAGCCTGATATCAGACGATTTGATATCTACGTGCAGCCAGCCGAACTGTGAGCCATGTCCTGTATAGTTAATGAAGGAGAGTCCTTCTGTAATTAGCTTTAAAATCGAATCCTTCTTTGTTGCGCCTTCAGGATAGAAAAAATGTCTTTCAGAAATATTCCCTGCAGTATTGAGGTAATTATCAAGGGCATATCTTATCTGGCCATTCATATAGCCGGCATAAGTGGCATCCTTGCCTGCGAATACCAGGGCTTTTGAATAGAAGTTATTGGTGCCGGCGAATTCGAATCTCTCGTATTGCAGTATTTTTTCTACAGCAATTTTCACGGAGTTTGTATCCGGAGCCGGAATTCTTCCGATATACATATCGGGAAGGTAATCGCTTCCGCCGTCGGTTTCCCCATAATACATATCTGTGATATTGTCGGTACCGTAATATGGTATCCTGGATATATCTCCAATGATAAGGAGGTATTCAGGAGCGTGTCCGTTAGCCAGCGCCTCTGAATAAACCCTGGATATTGCATCCTTCATCTCAGAATATGTCGATCCTGTTGTCCCTTTCCCCCTGTAAAGAATATTCAGTTTAAAGCCTTTTTGCGTTTTCCATTTATATAAAGGTTCAAGGCATTTCCGGAACGTGCTGTCTGTAAGTATTATCATCCCCACAGGTTCAGTAGAAAAGCCCGTGATGAGACCGGCAGGAGAATAGTTCAGCAATCCTTTATCAAGTGTTTCATTAAAAAGTTCAGACTCTGAGGAAGGAGAGGAGTCTCCCTTGTCATACCCTCCTGTAAATCTGATCTCTATTTTCATTAAAGTAATTACCTCCAGGACATTTGCCCGGGGATTATATCTTACAGGAGATATGACCAGGTTTGAGATTTGCTTGCCTCTTATCCTGCCAAGAGGTTCGATTGCAACAGTATCTGAAAAAATAGTTTTTCTGGCCGAATATGTTTTCCTGTCGAAAGCAAATTCCGGTTTCCTCCCTTCCTGTTGTTTTGTTTCACCAGGCTGGGCAGGATACAGAATTCCCTGAATATTATTCCTCGAAGGAGTGATCTTTTGTGATTTTACTCCTGATATTTTAACGTGCACTGAAGCCCCTTCCGGAATGGTGATGAGCCTGCTGAATACAGGAAGTTCAGGCTTTCCAGGATCACTTGAAAGGGAATGCCCCGGAGCAGCAAGCCTGTAAAATGATCCATTCCTGTCCGTCAGGTTGTTAACGTAAAGCTCTGGCAGTGAATAATCAATGATTATTGTCCGGTCGTCTGATCTGATATTACCCTTAAGCTGATCAGCCCCGAACATATATCTGTACCCGCTGCCTGTCTGAGCGTTTGCAGCAACCGTGAACAGAAAAAGTAAAATTATACCTGTCTTTCCTTTATACCCTAAATACATCAATGTTAATTAATTAACACTGCACCTGAATTCTGCCGGAAAGTTATTTAAAATTTCAATACCTCCCGGATATTGTGAAACAATTTTGACAGGTTAATGTTTTTGGCATAATCTCTGTTATCTGATTTAGTTACTGATTCTTTGGTCATTTTTTCAAATGGGCCCTGCCGGTCATCAGTGTTAAAACAAATATTATTATCTTGGTAAGCTAAAAGATCATGTGAAATGAGAAATCTAAGTTTAACTTTAATTATTGTAGCTATGACTGCTCAGGCTTTTTCCCAGAATCAGCCGGAAGTTGATAAAATCAGCACTACGGCGGGAGATGTTGAAATGTACTTCATAGGACATGGCTCGTTAATGTTCAAAACCGGGACCTTTGTCATTCATATAGATCCTGTTAAGAGTTCAGGTAAATATGATAATCTGCCAAAGGCAGATCTTATACTGGTTACCCATGAACATTATGATCATCTTGATACTGATCTCATAAAAACCCTCAGAAAACCGGAGACAGTTATGCTATGTAACAATGCTTCCCTGTCTCAGGTTCCGTGGGCACAGGCAGTCAAACCCGGTGATACAAGGATAGCCGGTAACGTCAAAATTGAAGTTGTCCCCGCATATAACATAATTCATGAGCGATCAAAGGGACAGCCTTTTCATCCGAAAGGTGTAGGAAACGGGTATATTCTGACAATAGGTGATAAACGATTTTACATAGCCGGCGATACAGAAAATATCCCCGAGATGAAAGCACTTAAAGATATTGATGTTGCATTTCTTCCAATGAACCTGCCCTATACGATGACGCCTTCAATGGTAGCCAATGCTGCAAATGAATTCAAACCTGCAATACTTTATCCGTATCATTATGGCGATACAAATACCGATGAGCTTGTGAAATTGTTAAAAAATACAAATATTGAAGTCAGAATACGTAATTTGAAATAATAACGACAATGAAAAACCTTAACAGACGCGGATTTTTAAAAACAGGAATTGCCGGAGTTGCCGGTATTGCTTTGTCGCCTTCAACTATACCACAAACATTGAGTCAGGTTACTGACGATATAATTTACAGAACTCTTGGAAGAACAGGGCTCAGAGTTCCTGTTGTATCATTTGGGGTGATGAGATCCGATAACCCGGGTCTGTGTAAAGCAGCTTATGATAAGGGAATCAGGCTGTTTGACACCGCAAACGGGTATCAGAACGGAAATAATGAGACAATGCTTGGAAACCTTTTTAAAAGTTATCCTCGTGATTCTTTTTTCCTTGCAACCAAAGTAAAGGCAGCAGGCATAACAAGGGAAGGAACACCAACTCAGGAAACTACCGCTGAAGATTTCCTGGCTAAATTCAGCACCAGCCTTTCTCGTCTTCAGATGGACTATGTTGATATTCTGTATGTTCACGATATAAGTAATCCGGAGATGCTTGAGTATAAACCAATCGTGAATGCGGTTCAGAAACTGAAAAAGGAGGGCAGGGTGCGTTTTATTGGATTTTCAACCCACAGGAATGAAGCCGCCGTTATTGATGCTGCTGCTTCAAAAGGCGACTGGGATGTCATTCTGACATCATACAATTTTCAGCAGGCGTACAGAAAAGAACTTGATGCTGCTGTTCATAAGGCAGCAGGTGCCGGTATAGGAATTGTCGCAATGAAGACTCTTGCCGGTGGAGGTTTTATGGATAAGGAAAAAACAAAACCAATAAATACTACTGCTGCAATTAAATGGGTACTTTCCAATCAGGATATCACCACAACAATCCCGGGAATGACCCAGTTTGACCAGCTCGATCTCAACACCACGATCCTGAAAAATATTTCAATGACAGACCAGGAAAGACAGGATATTCTTATTGCCTCCGCTGAACCAGGCCTCTTTTGTTCAGGTTGTCAGCAATGCCTGGCTTCCTGCCCTAAAGGACTGGCGATTCCTGATCTTATGCGGGCATATATGTATGCTTACGGCTATAACAACCCTGCCCAGGCAGGTGAACTGATAAGGGAACTGGGATATGGGAATGACCCTTGTAAAGGTTGCACTTCGCAGTGTGCAGTGAAATGTTCCAGGAATTTTGATGTGAAGAACAAAATTGCCGACATATCACGGCTCAATGATGTGCCGGCTGAATTTCTTGCATGATAAGCTTATTCATTAATACCTGAAAATTATGTACAAGCTGATTCTGAATATACTGGCTGCATGTCTTGTCTCATTCTCATCAGTAGCCCAGGACATTTCCTTCCCGGCACTGAAAGGATATAAGATAAGTACTGAATATCCTGTTTATGTAAGGGAAAATCTTTGGGATTTCATAGACGGCGCCGCTGACAATTATCTTGCATATGGATTTATTGATGTCCATGTAGCCGAATATAAAAAGGGAAGGGCGGTGATAAAAGCCGAAATCTACAGGCACAGCGATAATATAATGGCATTTGGAATTTACTCTTCGGAACGTTCACCGTCATTCCGGTTTGTGAACCTTGGTTCTCAGGGTTATATCGCTGACGGAGCCATCAATTTCTTCAAGGGAAACTATTATGTTAAGATTAAAACATACTCAAAAAAGGAAAAGGTCCTGCGTGCAGAAGAAAACCTGGCTGCAAGAATTGCAGCCATGCTTCCTGGTGAAGCATCAATGCCGTCAATGCTTGCATGGTTTCCTTCAGACGGCCTGAAGCAAAATGAAGAAGTATATATTAATGAAAGCATCCTGGGACACAGTTTCCTGAATAAGGGATTCAAAGCTTCGTATCAGGTTGGAAATGATGCATTCAGCATTTTTATTATTGAAAGCAATTCTGCTGACGAAGCCAGAAAGACTGCAGAAACATACATTGCTTCAACAGGTATCTCTCCTGTGGAAACTGCCGAAAGCAAATTTGTACTGACTGATGGGTATAACGGATCAGTTTTCCTTGCATGGAAAGACAGGAAAATCGTGATAATATCGGGGCTTGCGAAAGACCAGTCAGATATTGCCGACAGATATACCTCAGAGATACTGAAATAATTGAATTGAAAAAAGCTTATCGAAGTGGGCCTGCACTGTTGGCCATTCTGACCACCGAGATGAACAACATCTGGGCAAGGTCTTCCATTATCTCAGGTTTTATTATATCTGGATTATCCTGCGGAACGTGATAATAATTCTCTGAACCATAGGTCGAAAAACTGATGGAAGGAACACCTGCCCTAAGAAATATCGCAGCATCGAGGCGAGGCCTGCCAAGATTGGGGAATGAACCTGCTGTGATCCTTCTGTGAACATATTGGTTATTGGCTTCTTCTATGAAATTCCACATCAGCGGAAAATCCATGCCGGCTGTTGCACTTACAGAATGACCTATTCCCACACCATCCATATTAAGAAAAACACTTTTATCAAGCGGTACCGCCGGATTCTTTATGTAAGCCTTTGATCCAAGAAGTGCCTGTTCTTCAGATCCGAAGGCGATGAAGACCACAGACCTTTTAAGCGGGATTTTATTTACCGCAATGGCTTTTGCAACACCCATCATTACTGCCACTGCTGAGGCATTGTCGTTGGCACCGGGGATCAGTTCATAGCATTTGCCCATATGATCAAGATGTGCCCCTATAATGACGGCCTCACCGCTCAGCTCGGGATCCGAACCTTTTAGCAAACCTATAATGTTGCTGCCTCTTCCATCGGGAAAATGTTTCGTGCTCATCCTGATTGTGACTTTTTTCCCTGTGTTAAAGGACTGTGGTTTTAGGGTATGATTGATCCTTTCAACAAGTTCATTATGAAACCTGCCTGTTCCTGCAAAGACATCCTTTACAACTGAGTCGCCGACATGTACATAAATAAAGTTGTCATAATAGTCGTTGTTGGGATTTGCAATGGGTCCATAGTTGTACAGCATTCCCGCCGCTCCGTGTTTTATAGCATTTGCAAGCTTATACTGATGAAAGGAATATTCATACCACGGATTGAATTTATCAGCGCCTTCTGATGGTGAAACTGGAGCTTCCCTTTCGATCAGAATGATTTTGCCCTTTGCATCGATTCCCCTGTAGTCATCGTAACCAAGCTCAGGAGCAGTTATCCCATAGCCGGCATACACAACTTCTGCAGTTATCACTCCGTTGCCGGAAGTTGAGCCCGGCATATATTCGGTAACATATTTATAGGATTTTAAAATTTCACTCCCGTCTTTCTGAGTCAGGTGCATTTCAACCCCGCAATCAGGAAAGACAAGTGTGTATGGAACACTGAACCACTGGAACCATGAACCGTTGTCTCCGGCCGGAGTAATACCCCAGTCTCTGAATTGCCCTGCAAGCCATTCTGCGCATTCCTGATATTCCGGAGTCCCGGTCAGTCTGCCCTGGTATTTTTCATCACACTGAATGCGGACATATTGTAACAGGTCGTGACTGGAAATTGAATGCATGGCGCCGAGAATAAGGTCTTCCTGCGGTTCCTGGGAATTCAGGCAAACAGGTAAGAGACACAGCAGAATAAGAGAACGCAAGTCTTTCATGACAGGCAATTATTAATAAAAATGTGAATTATTACAAATTATCCTTTTCAAGTATTTGGGAAACCAGGTGTCTCAACTGGGAATAGGATGTAACTGCTTTTATGTCGGGATTGTCATCAATTACGTTCTGTGGCGGTTTGTACAGGATCCCGTATTCTGCCTGACGGAGCATTGAAATGTCGTTATAGGAATCGCCAATGGCAATTACCTTGAAATTCAGATCCTGAATTGCTTCCACGACTTTCTTTTTTGCATCATTCTGGCGAAGATTGAAGTCTGTTATGTTTCCGTCCTTGTCGATTGTGAGATGATGGCAGAACAAAACGGGCCAGCCCATTTTTGCAAGAAGAGGATCAGCAAATTCGCGGAAGGTGTCAGAGACAACCACCATCTGAACCTTGCCATGAAGCCAGTTTATGAAATCGAGCGCTCCCGGCATGAGTTCAAGAAGTGATATCACTTTCTGAATGTCGTTTATTGTAATTCCATGCTGCTTCAGGATTTCAAGCCTTCGCCTCATTAATGCGTTATAATCGCTGATATCGCGTGTTGTAAGCTTTAATTCGTCAATTCCTGTCCATCTCGCAACGTTTATCCATACTTCGGGGACAAGAACTCCTTCAAGATCACTGCAAACTATATACATCTAATTCAATATAATGATTAAAAATTTTTAATTATAAAGTCCTTTAGCAAAGGATAATTATTCTCTAAAGATATATATTCTTCTTTTTTGAATTCAATTGTCTTCAGAGAATCAGGCATGACAGGATCAACATTAAGCAGCGACCTGATCTCATCTCTGAATTTTGCAGGATGGGCTGTCTCGAGACATACGCTTATTATCCCTTTGTTTTCGGTCTTTTTCAGGGTCCTGAGGTATCCGGAAAGTCCATGCCATGCAACAGCTCCGTGAGGCTCCAAAAGCTTTCCGTAATCAAGATAAAACTGTTTCATTGAAGCCCTTGTCAGCTCGTCGGAAACACTTATTGCAAAAAGATCTTTCCTCATAAGGTTCAGATCAGGAACTTTTATTATCCTGCCGTGTTCATCCATTATTCCTCCATACATCGATACGATCCGGGCGAGATTGCTCGGATGGCCCACATTCATTGCGCTTGATATGCAGTTTTTTGAGGGGACAACAGGTTCATATGTCCCGCTTGAAAGGAATTCAGGAACTTCATTATTTTCATTCGTTGCAATGACAAATCTGCTGACCGGCAGCCCCATTCTGGCTGCAATGAGGCCTCCTGCCACATTTCCGAAATTACCGCATGGAACGCTGAAGATTATTTTGTCAGCTCTGCCTTTTGTCAGTTCTGCCCATGCTTTGAAATAATACACCGACTGGGGTAGAAGCCTGCCGATATTAATTGAATTTGCAGACGAAAGGTTGAATCCGGAAAGATCTCTGTCCATAAATGCTTTTTTGACAAGCTGCTGACAGTCATCAAATTTTCCGCCTATTTCAATAACACTGATATTGTCGTCAAAGGTAGTCATCTGCTTTCTTTGCAAATCTGACACCTCTCCGGCTGGATATAGTATTATCACTCTTATATTCCCAAGACCGGCAAATGCGTTGGCAACAGCACTTCCGGTGTCTCCTGATGTAGCAGTCAGAATAATTATATTCCTGTTATCCCTCGACAGGAAATGCTGCATGAGCCTTCCCATCAGAAGTGCCGCAAAATCCTTGAAAGAGGCTGTAGGTCCCTGGTCAAGCCTGAGAATATATGATGAGCCATCAACATGTTCAACCGGCAGGCTGAACCTGTAAACTGCCCTGCAGATAGATTCGAGTTCTGTTGATGAAATCTCATCAGATGTATATTTTCCGACAATTTTTGAAGCAAGTTCCGGATATTCCATTCCGATCAATGACTCCATTTCGTCTGACGTCAAAAGCGGAACAACTGAAGGCAGATACAAACCTCCGTCAGGCGCCAGTCCCTTCAGAAGGGCTTCCCTGAATGTAACAGGAGGTGCCTTGAGATTTGTGGAAATGTATTTTATATCGATTCCTTTCACTGTTTCATTTTCAAACATTGACTACCCTCATGATATCTGCAAAGACCCCGGCCGCCGTTACATCCGCCCCGGCTCCGTACCCTTTTATAACCATCGGAAGTTCCCGGTAGCGTTCTGTTGTGAGGAGTACTATATTATTGCTTCCTTCCAGGTCGAATGTGGGATGAGTCGAATCGACGGTTATAAGTTCTACAGATGCCTTTCCACGGTCAAGCGAGGCAAAGAATCTCCATTTCCTGTTCTGACTGACAAGCAGCTTACGCCTCTTTTCAAAATCATCATCAAGTTCCCTGACCCTGGCGTAAAAGTTGTCAAGACTGCCTTTAAAACAGTCTTCCGGCAGAAATTTTCTAACCTCAACATCTTCTTTCTCAATTGAATATCCAGCCTCCCTTGCCAGGATGAGGATTTTTCTGACGACATCGGTCCCGCTGAGATCTACCCTCGGATCGGGTTCAGATATCCCTTTTTCCTTGGCTGCCCTGATTGTCTCACTAAGTGGCATTTCCGGGCCGATATTGTTGAAAATGAAATTCAGTGTTCCTGAAAGGACGGCTCCGATCTTCAGTATTTTGTCGCCGCTTACAACCAGATCATTGATTGTTTTGATTATTGGCAGCCCGGCGCCTACTGTAGTTTCATACATGAAACGAATGCCTTTATCGCTGGCGGTCGATTTAAGTTGCTGGTAATATGAGTATTCTGATGAACATGCGATTTTGTTTGCTGTAACCACCGAAACATATTTGTCAAGGGCAAATAAATATTTTGATGCGACATTCGCATCGGCAGTGCAGTCGATAAAAACTGAATTTCTGAGATTAAGCTTTGTCATTTGCGCCATGAATGAATCAATATCACTTTTCACTCCGGTATTTGACAGGAGTTCTTTGCAGCTCTCCAGAGGGATAGATTTATTCCCGATAAGCATCTTTCTTGAATTTGTGATTCCAAACAGATTGATTTTCAGGTTATGTTCCTTCAGAAGCATCTCTGATTGCTTTTTCAGCTGATTTATGAGGCTTGTTCCGACAAATCCCGTACCGGCGATGAAAAGGTGAAGCTCCTTGTATTTTGAAAGAAAGAATCCATCGTGTATGACATTCAATGCTTTCTTCAGACTGTCATTTCTGATCACGACAGAAATATTCAGTTCTGATGAACCCTGGGCTGTCGCTACAACATTGATTCCATTCCTGCCCAGTGACCTGAAAAGTGTTGCAGATATGCCGGGAGTGTTCTTCATCTTTTCACCGACAATGGCAATTATCGAGAGATCTCTTTCAACAAGCAACTTGAGCTCTTTTCTGAAGGATATCTCTCTTTCAAACTCCCTGTTTATGGCTTCTACTGCCATTTTGGTATCGGGCGGATTTACTGCGAATGTTATCGAATATTCGGATGATGCCTGTGTGATCAGGATGATGCTTATGTTGCGGCTTGCAAGAGAACCGAAAAGACGCATTGATGTACCCGATACGCCAACCATGGAAGGGCCCTGCAATGTAATCAGATCGATATGGTCGATGGATGAAATGCCTTTTATGAGGCTCCTGCTGCCGTTAAGTGATTTTTCACCTATGCGTGTTCCTCCTGCTGAAGGATTGAATGAGTTCTTTATATATACCGGGATAAGCTTCTTATATACCGGACGCAGTGTAGGGGTATAAATTACTTTTGCGCCAAAATGAGAAAGCTCGATTGCTTCGGGGTAGGACAGGCTTTCTATTGTGTACGCCTTATCCACCTTTCTGGGATCGGCTGTCATGAAACCATCAGTATCGGTCCATATTTCAAGAGCTTCAGCATTCAAAGCTGCTGCAATTATGGCTGCAGTGTAATCTGATCCTCCGCGGCCAAGTGTTGTTGTCTCATTATTTGTTGTTGCTGCAATGAATCCGGGTATGACGACAAGACCATTAATCCTGCCAATACTTTTTTTTATAAGCGAGTTGGTCAGTTCGAAATCCACATTTGCATTGCCGTAGTTATTGTCCGTTTTTATTATTTCACGGGCATCTTTAAGTGTTGATCCTTCAAAATAAGCTGAAATGATAAGGGAAGAGAGTCTTTCTCCGCAGCTCAAAAGCTTGTCAAGCGAATAATTGCTGAGCTCTCTTAACAGGAACAATCCGTTAAGTGTTTCATTCAGTTCAGTGAAAATCTCTTCCATCTCAGACCTGACAGGATCAGGATTGATAACAGGCAGAAGTTCGTTGCAGACTGTCCTGTGCTTTTTTATAATTTCTTCAAGAAGATCTTTGTATTGAGGATCATGTTTTGCAGCCGTTTCTCCGGCAGTCTTAAGTGCGTCGGTGATACCTCTGAAAGCAGAAACAACAACCACTAGAGGGCGCGGTTCGTTTTCTGTTATTTTTTTAACAATCCGGATCCTCTCAGCATCTCCAACTGATGATCCTCCAAATTTTAGTACTTTCATTAAAGGTCGGTAAAATGTCTTTATCTTTCTGTCTGTTGTGAATTGAAGGTGCAAAAATAATAAAATTCAATCAAATTAATATTTACAATTTATAAACATAAAAATATGGGCCGCAATATTTAATAAATGTAAATTTTGCGGCCCTAAGGATTAAAAGACATTTAACCGGATGTGTCTTGCTTTTCCGGGATTTTATGCGTGATCTGATGAGGCTTTTTCAAGACGTTTAAGTATGCTGAAGATAAAAGTAGCCGACAGCAGGCAGCATATTATAAACACGAGCCAGAGAGCGCTGAGTGAAACTTTATCCCAGAGGAGTGTACCTACGAACAACAGTTTGTTCCCGACCGCTGTTGCAAGCAGCCAGCCACCCTGCATAAGTCCCTGGAATCGCGACGGGGCCACCTTTGAGACGAAAGACAATCCCATCGGACTCAGGAAGAGCTCGGCTATTGTAAGTACGAGATAGCTGCTCATCAGCCAGTATGGAGATACCCTGGAAGTATCTGATACGGGAGCTCCGGCGAGGGAAACAGGGGATGGTGCGCCAACCGAGGCAATAAGAATAATTATAAAGCCAAGTGCCGCAATGATCATCCCGATGCCGATCTTTTTGGGAGTGCTTGGTTCTATTCCTTTTTTGTTCATCCATGCAAAGACCCCCATCACAGGGAAAGTGAGGGCTACTATAAAGAGGGGATTGAATGACTGGAACACTTCAGGTGCAATTGAATTCTGCGAGTCGAATGATGAGAACCACCTTCCGAAAAGCGTTGTCGGATCAAAACCTGTCAGGAAGAATGCAGCAAGAAGGAAGGCTACAAGGAAAAGGGCTCCTCCGAAGATCCTTGTACCGGTTTTGATGCCCTTATAGAAAATAATGACAATACCGGCTATTGAGCCGATCACTGCCAGCATTGAGGGCAGTGTGAAGAAAAGGTTTGTGAAAGGGCCAACCTGTTTTGCCGTATAATCTCTGGCGAATAGAGTTAGTGTGAGTCCGTTCTGGTGAAATGACATCCAGAAAAAGATCACAACAAAGAATACAAGCACAAGGGCTGTGATCCTCACCCTTTCCTCTTTCCTTGAAGAGAGGATTATCCATGTGACGAATGCCGCAAAAAGACCGAAGGCAAATCCTGCTGCCCATCCTACCTGCCTGATGAAATGGAGCCCAAATGCAGTGATGCCCATTGCGGCAATGGCAGCGATGAATGGCACTGGTTTGAAGTCGATCTTCTCAGATGATGCGGCAGCTGCCCTGACTTCCTTATTCGGAAGCAGCCTGTTAAAGATCACATAAACCAGTAGTGAAATAACCATTGCGCCCGCAGCGATACCAAATGCATAATTATAACCTTTGGAAAATACCTCAAGGTATTTGTTGGCAAAAGCCGACAGGTCAGTGACAGGTCCTGCAACATTTACATTATTGGCAAGCTGCTGGAAAACTGTTGTATCGGTCAGAGTCCCGTTAATGTACTGGTGGCAAAGGGCCGGGAGGCTTCCGTCATGCGTGAATCCGTTTGTTTTCAGCCACCAGTTGCGCATTGCGTTTGCCGCAAACGGGGCGAAAAAGGCACCCACGTTTATACCCATATAAAATATCATAAAGGCTGTATCCCTCAGTTTGGAGTATTTGGGATCATCGTACATCTGGCCAACTACAGCCTGAAGATTACCCTTGAAAAGGCCATTGCCAAGGGCAATTGTCATAAGGCCGGCTATTGTTACTGTCAGGCTCATTCCCGGGACAGCCATAATCAGATATCCTGCGAACATTATTATGATTCCCGCCAGTATGACAAATTTGTATTTTTTCGATGAGTCTGCGATAATACCACCGACGAGGGCAAGTGCATAAATGGCAAAATAAAACCAGCTGTAGATATTTCCTGCATCCTGTGCAGAAAGACCATATTTTGCCTGCAGAAACAAAACAAGAATGGCCATCATGGTGTAAAATCCGAATCTCTCTCCCATATTGGAGAAAAATGCAACAAGCAAGCCTTTGGGATGATTCTTTAACATGTCCTTTTTTATTTAAATTGTTATTAATTCGTTCTTATGCTTATTATCAGGCGGATAGAAATACAGCCAATCCTGTGACAATTCCTGCTGACAACAAATATATTAATCTTTTTAACATTTGAAAATAAGGTTTTATATAACCGGAGCCAACGGGATGAGGCAAAATGTCAGTTTTATATTGTTGATTTCATTCAAAATAATATCATATTCATAAGATCTGCTATTTATTGGCCTTTTCAGGCATGCTTTAAGTCAGAATTAGATTAATTGAGATCGAATGCTTAATTTTATAAACCCATAATTTGTAGTTCAGAAAGGTCTTATGAAAATATTCAGGACAGATCAGATAAAAAGGATTGACGAGCTTACAATATTAAATGAGCCAGTAAGGTCAGTCGATCTCATGGAAAGAGCTGCCGAACAGCTTCTGAGATGGATTGTCAGGAATTTTGACAGGACAAGGAGGATGCTTGTTTTCACCGGACCGGGCAACAATGGAGGTGACGGTCTTGCACTTGCCAGATTATTGTCGGCCAACCGGTTCGTTGCAGAAGTGTTTAATGTTAAAATATCTGACAAAACATCGGATGACTGGAACTTTAATTATCAGCGGCTTATAAATGAGACGCCGGTGATTTTCAATTCTTTGGAAAATTCCGAACAGTTCCCTTTTGTCGGGCATGATGACATTATTATCGATGCAATTTTCGGATCCGGGCTGACAAGACCTGTGACTGGTCTGGCATCTGAAATTATAAAGAAGATAAACCATTCAGGTTCAGTTGTCGTTTCGGTCGATATTCCCTCAGGTCTTTTTGGAGAGGACAACTCTGCAAACGATCCTGACTCAATAGTTAAGGCCGGATACACACTCAGTTTTGAATTCCCGAAGCTCAGCTTCATGTTCCCGGAAAATGCCAGGTATACGGGGGAGTGGACAATACTGCCTATTGGTCTCCATAAAGGAGCGGTGATGTCGGCTGAGACACCCTATTATTTTATCGAGGAAGATTTCGTATCCTCATTGCTGAAGAAACGCCAGAAGTTTGATCATAAGGGAAAGTTTGGACATGGGTTGCTGGTAGCAGGATCATATGGCAGGATAGGAGCGGCAGTTCTCAGCGCAAAGGCTGCGCTGAAAACAGGAATGGGATTGCTGACCTGCCATGTTCCGGGGTGCGGTTATCAGATACTTCAGTCGACTGTGCCGGAGGCAATGGTCCGCACTGATAAAGATGATTCGAAAGTAACCGAAATTGGAGGGACGGATATATATGATTCACTTGGAATAGGTCCGGGTATTGGTACCGGTGAAGAAACTCAGAAGGCGCTTCATTCCTTTTTGCTGAACAGGAACAAACCGATCGTTATTGATGCAGATGGCCTGAATATTCTGGGGATGAACAGCAAATGGCTTAGTGCCCTTTCCGAAAATTGCGTCCTTACCCCGCATTTAAAGGAATTCGACAGGATTGCTGGAAACTCGGGAAACAGTTATGCCAGGCTTGAGCGGCAGATCGAATTTTCATCAAGATATAATTGTGTGGTTCTGCTTAAAGGAGCTTATTCATCTGTTGTAACACCTGACGGAAAAGTCAGCTTCAACAGTACCGGAAATCCCGGTATGGCAACTGCAGGTAGCGGCGATGTCCTTACAGGAATAATACTTTCTCTCCTGGCTCAGGGATATCAGCCAGGGACGGCAGCCATCGTGGGAGCTTATCTCCATGGCCTGGCAGGCGATATAGCAGCATCCGAAACAGGAATGGAAGCGCTAACGGCATCCGATATAATTGAAAATATCGGAAATGCATTTCTTAAATTAAAAAACATAGTATCATTGTGATCATAAAAACAGTCCATCATGATAAACAGAATATTCTTTTTGCTGGTCATGGCAATGATTGCGGGTGCCTGTGCGACGGAAAAAACCTTTAACAATTCCGGAGGACTTGTTTCTCCTTTGTCAGCCAATGCCTCAGTTACTGACGGCAGCCTGATCTATGGCCTGCCGCTTACGGTCCTTGATGTGGAAATTGAGGCAGAACGTGTTATTGAAAAGCCGGGTCCATACTCAAAATATGCTGCTGACCTTCTTGGCCTGACGGATGTCATCAGATCGGAAAGTGAAAACTGGAGTATTACCGGTGTTAATATCGGCTCACACCAGGAACTTGATCCTTCGCAGCTTTACGTGATTGAAGCGCGCGGCATGTTTTTTACAAATGTACTTGAGCTTAAGCAATCAGGGCTGATCCTGGATATCAATCCGGGTATGTATAACTATAATTCAGGCCGAATATCAGATTCAGAGACAGATTTCAGCAAATTGAAAAGTTTTGATCTTGGATCAGATGAGTATTTCAGAAACAGAAAAGACACCTTGTTCAGGGTAATAAATGTTGATACCGCTTTTATAAGGATACCTTATCTCGTTGAAAAGAAACAAAAGCTCACATTAGACCAGCTTGCTGAAAAGGCAGCTGTGAGGCTTATGGAACTCAGGGACGGGAAGCACCTGATTCTGACCGGAGAAACGAATATATTTCCGCAAAGCGATGCTGCATTGAATGAGATAAACCGTCTTGAAAAGGAATATACCGAACTGTTTACCGGCAAAACCTTCAGGGAAAAAAAGGTCTTCAGATATCAGCTTATTCCGAAAAAAGAGATGACGGGCAGTCAGACCGTTTTGTGCCGTTTTTCTGAAAACTCAGGTCCCGTTACATCTGCAGATAAAAACGGAAAACCTGTTGTTGTGGAATTCATTCCTGAACTAAAGACAGCAGGCCTTAAAGTGAACTATGCCAGGTCAGGGTCAAAGGCATCAGAATCAACCGACAAACTGTTCTATAGAGTGCCTGATATTGTTAATGTAAGGATATCTTTCGGTAATGAAACCCTTAATACGTCAAGAAAACTCATTTACCAGTTTGGTGAGGTAATAAGGATGCCTCAGAATTATATCCTTGGCAAATAGAAAAAATACTATTGAATCTTTCCCTTGAAATTTGTCTGAAAATCCTGCCAGCTCTGGGTTATATATGCTTTATCGGCAAAGAATCTCAGAAGCGTTTCCATTTCTTTCGGTTGCCTGAACCCTGGTACAGGTGATGCCGAAAGCTTGTTGTTGTCATCTTTTGTCAGGAAAACAACTGTAGGATATGACAGTTTACCCTGCAGCAGGGCAACAGCAAGCTGATGGGCTTTGCCATACTTACCGTCATTAATGTAGGTCTGCCCGAAGAAGCTGATGCTTTCGGAACCTTCAGCATTGAATTTGACAGGATAAAAGCTTGTATTGAGGATTTCAGCTATCACAGGATTTGTGAATGTCTCCTGATCCATCTTCTTGCACCATCCGCACCAGTCGGTATATGCATCAATGAAAAGCGGACGGAACGACTGCCTGCTTAATTTCTCAGCTTCTTCAATGGTGTACCATTTAACGGTAACGTTCTGGGAGAAAGCTGACAGGGCAATTATCGATAATATAAGGATGGCGAATACTTTTTTCATATCATTGTTTAGAAATTAACAGTTCAAAAATCGTGCAAAACAAATCATATCAAATCTGGCAGCAAATGCATGAAATAATTTCGTCAATTATAACAAATATTGGCTGTGGAAGTTCATTTTATGTTATTTATAACAGGAATTTGATAAAAATATTTTTCTACATTTACCGGACTTAAAACGGAACTAATCATTTTTTATGGAAACAATAACAAATACACTGCGCGACTCCAAAGTTGCCCGATGGTCAGCATTGGCTCTGATTGCTTTTACTATGCTCTGCGGCTATTATCTTACGGATGTGATGGCACCGCTGAAGCCCATGCTCGAAAAAGAGCTTCTTTGGACAAGCTCTGAATATGGATTTTTTACTAGCGCTTACGGATGGTTCAATGTATTCATTCTTATGCTCATTTTCGGCGGGATAATCCTCGACAAGATGGGAATAAGATTTACAGGCGTCATGTCGGCAATTATAATGGTTATCGGGACGGCAATTAAATACTGGGCTGTTTCAACTCACTCACTTGACGGCCAGACAATTTTCGGGATAAAGTCCCAGGTCGTTTTTGCCGGTCTTGGGTTTGCAACATTCGGGGTGGGGGTTGAAACTGCAGGTATAACAGTTTCCAAGGCTATTGTCAAATGGTTCAAAGGAAAGGAAATGGCCCTGGCAATGGGTCTTGAAATGGCAACTGCACGTATCGGAACCACACTTGCGATGACGACATCAGTGCCGATTGCAAGAGCTTTGGGAGGTGTGTCAAAACCAATTCTGGTTTGTCTCATAATGCTTTGCATAGGTCTCATTTCCTTTATAGTCTATACTTTTATGGACAAAAAGCTTGATAAATCGATTGCTGATGAGGCTGAGAGGAACAATGTCACTGAAAGTGAAGAATCATTCAGTGTAAAAGATATTTTCAAAATAATAACAAACAAAGGCTGGTGGTATATTGCACTTCTTTGCGTTTTGTTTTATTCAGCTGTGTTCCCCTTCCTTAAATATGCAACCGACCTGATGGTAAATAAATTCCAGGTCGATCCCGAAATAGCAGGTATCATTCCGGGAATGCTGCCATTCGGCACTATGATCCTGACACCTCTTTTTGGAAATTTGTATGACAGAAAAGGCAAAGGAGCATCAATTATGATCCTTGGAGCGCTTCTTCTCATTTTTGTACATACAATGTTTTCAATACCATTTCTTACAGCAACACCGATTGCTATCATACTTATTATAATTCTGGGCATAGGATTTTCGCTTGTTCCTTCTGCAATGTGGCCTTCAGTGCCTAAAATCATACCTGAAAAACAACTGGGTACTGCCTATGCACTTATATTCTGGGTACAGAATATAGGTTTGATGCTCGTTCCTGCTCTTATCGGATGGGTTCTTGACAAATTCTGCGTTACAGGGACACACCTGCTTGACGGAGTCGAGGTGCCAAGTTACAACTATACCATTCCGATGATAATATTTACATCTTTCGGTGTTGTTGCACTTGTCTTTGCCCTGCTGCTGAAGGCTGAAGATAAGAAGAAAGGTTACGGGCTCGAGATGCCCAACATCAAGAAATAAAGACAGATATTAAGTTGATTTCCGGGGATATGCCGAACATTTTATGAAGATCATCCTTCAAGATGGGCATATCCCTGGTTTTATTATGCCATCTTTATAAGAATAGCCTTTATTGTATCGGTGACATCCTCCTCTTCGTCAACGCATCTTTCAAGGATCTCAAGGATCTTATTGTTCTTGAGGAGCTCGGCAGTATCCTTTTCTTTCTCAAATAACTCGGAAACAGCAACGAAGTAATAATCATCTGCCTTATGCTCAATTTCCTTCACCTTGTCGCATGCAGCAGTTATTTCACTTTTGTTTGCAGCTGCATCATTCAGACAATGAACACATATCTGAATCTGTTTTGCCGCTTCAATAATCATATCAGCCATCTGGGCATATACCGGCAAAAGCTTTTTAGGCCTGTAAAGGCATATTCTCCTGCCAATTCCGTTTATTGAATCAACCACATTGTCAATGTTTGCAGTAAGCTCATGAATGTCTTCCCTGTCGAAGGGGGTGATGAAGGATTTATTAAGTTGTTTATAGGCTTTGTCTGTGATCAGGTCACCTAAATGTTCCACATCCTTTATTTGCTGGTAAATCCTTTCATGTTCCTGAATGTCCTCAGTTGAAAGCAGTTCCTTGAGAAGATCTGAAGCCTTTACCAGGTTTTTTGCATCTTCTTCAAAAATAGGATAGAACGAATGGTCCTTCGGTACGAAAAACTTAAGCAATTTATCGATGTTCATATCTGTAAGTATTTGATTTTCCTTTTCAAAATTATGCAATAGGGAATAAATATTTAAAAACAAAATACATTGATCCTCCGATCACAGCCGATACGGGTATTGTAAATATCCACGCCCAGAAAATTTTGGCAGTGATACCCCATTTTACTGCTGAGAGCCCTTTTCTTGCACCCACGCCCATAATGGCGCCTGTAATTGTATGTGTGGTGCTTACCGGAATTCCGAAGAAGGTGGCAAGGAACAGTGTCATGGTTCCGGCTGATTCTGCGGAAAAGCCTTCATAGGGCTTGAGCTTGGTTATCTTTTGGCCCATTGTCTTGACGATCCTCCATCCGCCAAACAATGTCCCGAGAGCGATTGCAGTCTGGCATGAAAGTTTTATCCATAGCGCTATCGGTTCATCCTTTGTTGTAAGACCCTGAATGATGAGTGCAAGCCAGATTATCCCCATCGATTTCTGGGCATCATTTCCGCCATGTCCAAGGCTGAATGACGATGAGGAAATGAGCTGCAGCCTTCTGAATATTTTATCAACCCTGAAAGGAGCCAGCTTTCGGCAGGCGAAAACAACAAGGTTTGAAATTGCATATGAAAGAATGAAGCCAAGCAGGGGAGCAATGAAGATGAATGCAACTATTTTAAGCACGCCGCCGATGATGACTGAGCCTGTTCCGGTATGTGCAATCGCCGCGCCTACCAGCCCTCCGACAAGGGTATGTGATGAGCTTGATGGAAATCCCCACCACCAGGTTATTAAATTCCAGGTAATAGCTGCCACCAACGCTGAAGCAATAACAATAAGATTTAATACGTCGGGATCAATGACACCTTTTCCTATAGTGTGTGCAACATTCATGGGAAATACCGTGAAAGCTATAAAATTGAAGAATGCAGCCATAGATACAGCCGCAAGCGGTGATAAAACCTTTGTCGAAACTACTGCAGCAATTGAGTTTGCAGAATCGTGAAATCCGTTTATGAAATCGAAAACAAGCACTAGTACAATAACCACATACAAAAATGTCATAACCGGATCAATGGTTTTAAAAAGGATTTCATTTCAGTGATAATTACCGCAGGTGCTTCTTCTATTTTAGTGTTGCCCTTAAATGTTTAAAGGTGCCCAAAATTAGAAAAATATTTGTACTTTTACCGGTAAACATTTATAAATTTAAAAACATTAATATGAACGACATACGTAATCTTGAACCAAAACCGCTCTGGAATTATTTCCATGATATTACACAGATCCCTCATCCTTCGAAAAAAGAACAGAGAATAATCGAATTCATGAAGGATTTCGGGAAGAAGCATAATCTTGAGACCATTGTTGACAAAGTTGGCAATGTTATAATACGCAAGCCTGCTACTAAAGGGATGGAAAACAGAAAGGGAGTCATTCTGCAAACCCATCTTGATATGGTTCCCCAGAAAAACCGGGACAAAAAGCATGACTTTGAAAAAGATCCTATTGAAACTCTTATTGATGGTGAATGGGTGAAGGCAAACGGAACTACCCTGGGGTCAGATAATGGAATAGGGGTTGCTGCCACCATGGCTGTGCTTGCGTCGACAAACATTCCGCACGGACCGATAGAAGGGCTTTTCACGATAGATGAAGAAACAGGTATGACAGGTGTATTCGGACTGAAGAAAGGTCTTCTGAAAGGCGAGATCCTTATGAACCTTGACTCTGAAGATGAAGGAGAGCTTTGCGTTGGATGTGCAGGAGGAATTGATGTCAGCGCTGTGAAGAAATATGGCCGGGAAAAAGCGCCTCAGGATATGGAGGCATTTAAGGTAACTCTTAAAGGCCTCAAGGGAGGACATTCAGGTGTCGACATTGCACTTGGGAGAGCCAATTCAAACAAACTTATGTTCCGATTCCTTATGCAGGCTGAATCAGATTTTGCCATAAGACTCTCAGAAGCTGAAGGTGGCGACCTGAGGAATGCAATCCCCAGGGAATCATATGCAGTTGTTCTGGTGCCGGCGGCTAAGGCATCTTCCTTCAAGAAATTTATCAAAGGCTATGAACAAATGTACAGGGCAGAATTCTCGGAGACGGAACCTGACCTTTCATTCACTGCACAAAAAGTTGATGTCCCGGCCAGGGTCATGAAATCTTCTGACCAGTATAAGATAATACGTGCAGTATTTGCCTGTCCTAACGGAGTGCAGAGAATGAGCCAGGCAATGAAGGGACTTGTTGAAACTTCAAACAATCTGGCTATTGTCAGATGCGTTAACGGAAATTTTGAAACGCATTGCCTTACAAGATCATCAGTTGATTCTTCAAAGGAGGCTACGGCATGGAAGATAGCTGCTGTCTTCCATCTGATAGGAGCTGAGGTTAAACTGTCGGGAAGCTATCCCGGATGGAAGCCAAACATGAATTCTCCCATCCTTAAAACGATGAAAGAGGTTTATAAAAAGAAATTCGGAAATGCCCCCGAGGTAAAAGCCATTCATGCAGGGCTCGAGTGTGCAATTCTCGGCGGCACATACACCGGCCTCGATATGATATCATTCGGACCTACCATAAAGCATCCGCATTCACCGGATGAAAAGGTGAATATTCCGACAGTAAAGAAGTTTTATGATTTTCTTTGCGAAACGCTGAAGGAGGTGCCGGTTAAATAATCTGATTCCATGTTGCCGGGTGCCTGCTGCAGTCAACCGGTACCCTGCAACCTGCTGCCAGCAACCAGCAAATGTAAGCTTTTCAGTCGACTTTTATCTCTATAAGCATGTCGTCCTTCATGACATTGGTATTGGGTTTTGTCAGTACCCTGGAGATCTGACCGTTGACAGGAGAGAGGATCTCATTCTGCATTTTCATTGCTTCAAGGATTACAAGCGGTTCTCCCCTCAGTACCGTGGACCCTTCTCTTACAAGAACATCGATGATCTTTCCGGGCATTGGCGCTTTTAGTGTCTCCCTTTCGTTCTTTCCCCTTGATGCATTCAATACTTTCATCCTCTGCATCGAAAATGGGGTTTCGATGGTAAAAGTATAGCTTATATCATTGAAAAGGATTTCATATTTATTTTGTCTGGAACGGACTATTTCAACAGGATATTTACGGTTTTTCCAGAGTATGTAAGTTCCATACTTATCGTCAGCCTTGAGTTTCACTTCATAATCATGCTTTCCTATTCTTATCGAATGTTTAAGTGGCTGTGAAAAGCAGAATCTCTTATTCTCCGATGAAAGAGCATACAGTTTCTTTACCTTTGGTCCGGTCGCAGTCATAATTAAAACTGATTAATTCTTTTGTTAAGAAGCCAGGGACTCATTTCCCTGCTGTTTTCGAAATCTACACTGATGCTGTTATCCATCAGGTTCTCCTCAATGAACAGCTTTGTGGCAAGCCACGCAGCAAGCATCTCCTCATATTCGCTGTTCAGATAGTATTTGTCAAGATCTTTTTCGATAAAAGCGGTTGTGAAAGTACCGTTCAGAAATTTCTGATTTCTCACAAGCATTCTGAAAAAAGGAAGTGTAGTCTTCGTTCCTTTTATCCACACCTTGTCGAGGGCAAGCTTGCAGTTTTTTATCGCATCCTTTCGGTCTTTCCCTTTGACGATAAGCTTGGCTATCATTGAATCATAGCTGGGAACAATTGCTGATCCTGCCTGAACGCCTGTATCAACGCGTATATTTGAACCTAATGGCAGACTTAGCTTTTCAATTTTGCCCGGATCAGGGGCAAATCCTGACTGGACATCTTCTGCATTAATCCTGCATTCTATTGCCCAACCGGTTAGCTTTATGTCTTCCTGCCTGTATTTCAGCGCCTCCCCGGCGGCTGTCCTGATTTGCTGCTCAATTAGATCAATGCCTGTAATTGCTTCGGTTACGGGATGCTCAACCTGTATTCTGGTATTCATTTCCATGAAATAAAAGTTCTTTTCAGAATCAAGCAGAAACTCAACCGTTCCGGCAGAATAATAGTTTACTGCTTTCGCTATCTGAACTGCGATTTTCCCCATTGTATTCCGGAGTTCGTCATCGAGGGCAACGGAAGGAGCCTCTTCAAGCAGCTTCTGATGCTTCCTCTGTATTGAACATTCTCTTTCACCAAGGTGGATTACATTCCCCTTTTTGTCGCCAAGAACCTGGAACTCGATGTGCTTTGGATTTTCAATGTATTTTTCAATGAATACTGACGGATCATTAAAAGCCTTTTCCGCCTCTTTGCTGGCGATAATGAACATCTTTTCCATCTCCTCGGGCTTGCGTACTATTCTCATACCTCGTCCGCCCCCGCCTGAGGCTGCTTTAATAATTACAGGATACCCGATCTTGTCTGCTATTGCAACGGCTTCTTCTTCATTTGCTATATTTCCCTCGCTTCCCATGGCCATAGGGATACCGGCGGAAAGGGCAATCTTGCGGGCAATGGTTTTGTTGCCCATTTTGTATATGGCATCAGGTGACGGGCCAATGAAATTAATATTGTTGTCAATGCATTTCTGTGCGAAATATGCATTCTCTGCAAGGAATCCGTACCCTGGATGGACTGCATCACATTTTGTTTCGAGAGCAATTTCAATCAGCCTTTCAATATTCAGAAAAACAGGAATTTCCGAATTATCCTCAGTATTGTCATAAACAATATCGGCATCTGAAAGGAACATTGCAACTGGCTCAACAGATGTTTTCACAGCGACAGTCTCTATCTTCATTTTCCGGGCTGTCCGTATGATCCTTACTGCAATCTCACCACGGTTTGCTATGAGTATCCTTTTTATCTTCATCGTCATTAATTAAGGTGATTCAATTTTTACTGGTCTGCCCGGTTGGTTTTACAATGGCATATTTCCATGCTTGCGGGACGGGACCTTTACCCATTTGTTGTTCAGGGCCGACAGTGCAGAAGCAATCTTCTTCCTTGTCACTGCCGGATCAATAACCTCATCTATGTACCCGCTCTCATCGGCAATGAACGGATTTGCGACCTTATCCCTGTATTTTTTGACAAGCTCTTTCTTCAGTTCATCCGGATTTTTGGAGTTTGCCAGTTCCCTGCGGTACAAGATTGCCACGGCTCCATCCGGACCCATCACGGCAATTTCAGCAGTTGGCCAGGCAAAGCTGAAATCTCCTCCGAGGTTCTTGCTGTTCATCACAATGAATGCCCCTCCATAGGCTTTTCTAAGAATCACTGTTATCTTCGGAACAGTTGCTTCGCTGTATGCAAAGAGCATCTTGGCTCCATGCCTTATTATTCCTGAATGTTCCTGATCGACTCCCGGAAGGAAACCCGGAACATCTTCAAGGGTGAGCAGAGGGATGTTGAATGCATCACAAAAACGGATGAACCTTGCTCCCTTGGTTGATGAATTGATATCGAGAACACCTGCCAGAACTTTTGGCTGGTTTGCCACAACTCCTATTGTTTTTCCCTTAAGCCTGGCAAAACCAGTAACAAGACTTGGTGCAAATAGTTCAGAGATCTCGAGGAAACTGTTCCTGTCGACTATCTGGGTTATGACATCTTTTACATCATAGGCCTTATATGGGTCATCCGGGATTATGTCGCGAAGCTTTGGATTGATGTCGGGTATTGTTCCGTCGTCAGCTACTACAGGCGGATTTTCCACATTATTTGAAGGAAGGTAGGAAAGAAATTTCTTAAGAGCAAGAATGGTGTTCTCCTCATCATCATAAATCATATGGGCAACTCCGCTGCTGCGGGCATGAACCTCTGCGCCTCCAAGCTGATCAAAAGTGACTTCTTCGTTGAGCACCTCCTTTACAACATTAGGCCCTGTTACAAACATGTAGCTTGTATGGTTTGTCATGAAGACAAAATCAGTCAGGGCAGGGGAATAAACTGCTCCCCCTGCGGCAGGCCCCATAATAACAGAAATCTGTGGAATAATACCTGAAGAGTGTATTATGTTCTGAAAAATTGTTGCATAGCCGCTTAGACTTGCAACACCTTCCTGTATCCTGGCGCCTCCCGAATCGATCAGTCCGATTATAGGAGATCCCATTTTCAGGGCCATTTCCTGGATCTTGGCTATTTTCTTCGCGTGTACAATGCCAAGTGAACCTCCCATGATAGTAAAATCCTGGGCATAGGCAAACACAAGTCTCCCGTTTACTTTTCCGTGGCCGACAATGACTCCGTCGCCAAATGACTTTTCAACTTTGCCGAATTCCACCGGCTGGCCGGCCGGTGTTACAAAAGCATCAATCTCCTCGAAAGTGCCGGAATCAAATAGCAGGTCAATCCTTTCCCAGGCCGTAAGTTTGCCTTTCGAATGCTGCTTTGCGGCCTGCTCCGGACTGTATTGTTTCTTAATAGCTTCCTGCCTTTCTGTAAAAGCTTTGTAATGTTTCCCTAATAGATCCATATCCTGCTTTTAATTTTAGTATTATGCAATGACAAGAATCAAAACAACTGGTTTTAACAATTCAGGCCATTTTGAAGGCTCAAAAATATATATATTCAGAATAATTCCAAATAAAACTTTCGAACGGGAATATAATGTGCTGGCTATGTTGTTTATTGTTAATACTTTAACAATACTTATTTTTCGACCGTCATGAGTCAGTTCTTTGGTCTGAACAAACCTTTTTCATCTGATCCAAGCAGTCCGGCGCTTATTACCAACTTGCTGGCCCGGTTCAGATTATTTGCCATTTTATCGGTTACAACAGGAAAATGATGCAGGGATTCTATTTTGTCTCCTATGTATTCCAGATCTTCATCTGTGATGGCCCAGTTTCTGGAATTGAAAGATGTGAGGTCAAATGGAAGGGAATACGATCGAAGTGTCTTTTCTCCATTCACATTAAAGTAAAATTCAAAATACGACATTATAAGCTCGCGCAGACTTCTGTATACAGGTTCACGGAATCGAAGTGTGGTGAAGTTCGATTTTGCGATGGCCCCCCAGCAGCCATCCTGCCGGAAGACGGCGATAACATGATCATCGTCGTTCCATGCCTTCATGTCGACTATTAGCGGCTTAAATCCAAGAAAATCGAGAACAGCAGCAGCGAATAAGGCTCCTTCAAAACAGTGAGCCTTTTTACGTTCCATTACATACCTTGGCGACCTGCATTCATAATCCGGATTATAGTCAATTGAGTCGAGGTATTCCTGAACTGACCAGGGACTGGTGAAACTTTCAAGGAATTTTCTTTCACTGTTGCTCCACTTAATGTCAGAATAAGGCGTTCCCATATTGTTTCATTATCCTCCTTGCTGTTTCAATGCTGTTTGATGATCGTATCAGATAGTATTCCTTATTATTTTCTGCATCTCATCGTATTGTTCCTCCATGCTTTTTACAAGCTTCATCTGGGCTCTTGCCCTGTCGATATTATGATTTGGATGACGGATTTTGTAATAAATATCTCCGTCGAGATAATCTGTCAGAAATCTGACAGCCATAATATAGGTTATCAGCTTTGGCGCAAAAGCAAGATATTCCTTCTCAACATCGTTGAGAGTGCCGATGGTCTCAGAGAGATATCCCTGTGAAAAGGCCTTGTAAAGCTCAATGTTCATACTGATCCTGGAAAGGTCTGTTTCGTCTTCAGATGCCACATTGGCGGCAGTTCTTATTGCATCCCCGAAATCGTAATGGACATAGCCCGGCATTACGGTGTCAAGGTCAATGACGCACAGCGCCTTATCATCTTTGTCGAAAAGGATGTTGTTGAACTTTGTGTCGTTGTGGGTAATCCTGAGTGGAATTTTCCCCTCGTCACCAAGGCTGATTATGACTTTCATTTCCTCGGCCCGCTTAAGCACAAAGTCGATTTCCTCAGATACACTCGCAACTCTTCCTGCCCGGTCGGTTCTTACACTATTCAGGAAAGTGTCGAGCCGTTTCCCGATGTGATGGAAAAATGGTATTGTCTCATGCAGCGGCTCACCCGGCAGATCAGCGAGCATTGTCTGAAACCGTCCGATAGCCCTGCCTCCTTCATATGCTTTTGACGGGGAATCAACTATGTCGTATGATCTGTGGTCGGTAATGTATATGAAGAGTCTCCAGTAATTGTTGTTTTCATCTTTTATCCATGATCTTCCGTTTTTTGTCCTGATCAGTGTGAGTGATTCACGTTTTATGTCAGAACCCGGGATTTGTGACAGCCTGACCTGAATGTGCTGTGTTACCCTTTCGATGTTTTGCTGGAGTTCAGGGACTTTTTTGAATATATTATTGTTGATCCTCTGAAGAATATAGTCATCCTTATCTTTTTCGGCATTGATTATCCTGTAGGTATCATGAATATGTCCGCTGCCGCATGTTACAGCAGCGGAAAAAGATCCCTCAGCACAAAAAGAGTTGAAGATCTCCTTAAGATCATGCTTCATTCCTGAGACCTATTTTATGTCCGATAAATGCATAAAACATTATGACGAGATAGCATGGAAGACATAGCCAGTATGCCGACTGGGTGGAAAAGGAAACGGCAAGCTTGCCATAGAGCAATGGTAGTAATGCGCCTCCTGCTATTGCCATAATAAGCATCGCCGAAGCTGTTTTTGTATACTTCCCTAGGCCGTTCAAAGCCAGAGGCCAGACTGCAGGCCAGACAAGAGAATTGGCCAGACCCATGAGTGCAACGAAAAGTACCGTTACCGGGAGTACAAGCTGAAGCGGTTTGAATGTCACAAGATCGATAAAGGGCATCGTAAAGACCTTATCAGCAGGAGTAAATACAGCTCCGAGAGAAAAGATAACGCCAAGTATCGTGCAAATCTTAAGGGCATCAGCCTGTTTAAGGTATTTAGGTATTAATATTATGCCTGCGAAATACCCGATTATCATTGAAACCATTGTAAGTGAAGTAAAGTATTTTGCCGAATCCATCCCTATTCCCAGAGATTGTCCGTACCTTATTATAGAATCACCCGCAATAACTTCAACTCCGACATAAAAAAACAGCGTAACTACCCCAAGAATAAGATGAGGGAAATGCCATATGCTGGTTTTTTTCAGATTTGCCATACCTACCGCTTCATCCTCGGCATCTGTATCCACTTCGGGAAGATGAACATATCTCAGGAGAAGTCCAAGAAGCAGCAGAATAACTGTCATAACAATATAAGGCATGATTACATTACGTGCCATTTCATCAAGTATTACGGCCCGGGATGCCTGATCTGCTGCCTGGGCAAGTTTTTCTTCAAGAATATGGGAATCTTTGAGTATTATGCTTGCGAGAATTATTGGAGCAATTACGCCTGCGAATTTATTTGCAATACCCATAATGCTAATCCTTTTTGCGGCACTTTCGCGCGGACCAATGATCGTTACATACGGATTCGATGCAGTCTGCAATAGCGCAAGGCCCGTACCTTCAACAAACAATCCGGTTAGAAATAATCCGAAAGTCCTTGTCAGCGCTGCCGGGATGAAAATTAAAGTTCCTGCCGCCATAATCCATAATCCAAATGCCATGCCGTTCTTGAAACCTGTTTTCTTTAGTACTGCAGAGGATGGAAGTGCCATCACAAAGTAAGAAATATAGAATGCAAAAGTTACGAAATAGGCCTGGAAATCATTTAGTTCGCAAGCTGTACGAAGGAACGGGATAAGCACCCCGTTAAGCCATGTTACAAAACCAAAAATAAAAAAGAAGAGACCGATTACAGTTATTGAAAACAAATAGTCTTTTTTACTGATGCCGTTTGTGGAGTCGTTGTTAGCCATAATGTGGGTTTTGTTTATTAAACAATCAGAATTTTCAAATCTAATCTTTTTTGGAAAGGCTGCAAAATAAATTCAGGATACCTTGCCTGAATGACCTGACTTTTCCCTCGATTTTACTCCCAGATAACCCCCGTGATGGCGTTTG
>JAAYUS010000063.1 GCA_012517605.1 Bacteroidales bacterium | reverse complement strand
TGTGTCGAATACAGGTCCGTATCCTTTGCCGTGCAGAGAGGGATATAGTTGTCGAGGGAGTCCTTTCCGATTATAATGCCGCAGGCATGGATCCCTGTCTGACGCACCGAACCCTCCAGAACCTCTGCATATTTGAGGGTCTGTGATATTAGCTTGTTTGATGAGTTTCTTTCTTTTGCAAGCTCGGGAACTTCGGCATATGCTGCTGCAAGTGTTATTCCAGGACGCTCAGGCACCATTTTGGCGAGCCTGTCGGCATCAGGAAGAGGCAGTTTCTGAACTCTTGCAACATCTCTTATGGCCATTTTTGCAGCCATCGATCCGAATGTAATTATGTGGGCTACCTTGTCGTGACCATATTTGTTCACTACATAACGAAGAACATCCTCTCTTCCGTCCTCATCAAAGTCAATATCGATATCGGGCATTGAAATACGGTCGAGGTTAAGGAAGCGTTCGAACAGGAGCCCGTATTTTATCGGATCTATGTCGGTTATTCTCAGGCAGAAGGCCACGGCTGAACCTGCTGCCGATCCCCTTCCGGGCCCGACCGAAACCCCCATTTCCCTGGCGGCCCTTAAAAAATCCTGGACTATAAGGAAATATCCCGGAAATCCCATCTTGGCGATTGTGTCGAGCTCAAAATCTATGCGTTCCACCTGTTCCTTTGTCAGTTCTCCCCATCTTTCCTTAGCTCCCTTGTATGTAAGGAACCTGAGGTATTCATTGTCGTCCTTATAGCCTTCGGGAAGGTCGAAATCAGGCATGATAGGATCATGGTCGAGTTTGTACTTCTCAACCTTTTGAACCAGGTCAGCTACATTATCCACTGCTTCGGGGATGTCGCTGAAGATGCTCCTCATCTCCTCCTCGCTCTTGAGATATTCCTGGCGTGTATATCTAAGTCTGTCGGGGTCATCTATGTCCTTCGCAGTATTAAGGCAGATAAGCCTGTCGTGAGCCCCTGCATCTTCGGCATTGATGAAATGCACGTCGTTGGTGGCAATGATCCTGACCTTATATTTTTCCGAGAGCTTCTTAAAGACTTCAATAACCTTTTCCTGAAGGGGAAAAACCGTTCTGTCGGCTTCCGGGTCATTGGTCTCATGACGTTGTATTTCGAGATAAAAATCCTCGCCAAAAATATCGATATAGGCTTTAAGGGCTTCTTCAGCCCCGGTTAATGACCCGTTAAGTATCTCATCCTGAATCTCGCCGGCCAGGCACGCTGATGATGCGATGAGCCCTTCACTGTATTGTGCAAGGAGCTCCTTGTCGATCCTGGGTTTGTAGTAAAATCCTTTTATCCAGGCTGTTGAAACGAGTTTTACAAGGTTTTTATAGCCCTTAAGGTTTTTTGCCAGGAGAATTAGATGATCACCTGACCTGTCTTCCTTCCCTGAGGTATCGGTTATTGATCTTTTAGCGACATAGATCTCGCATCCGATTATGGGTTTAATACCTTTTTTGAGCGCTGTGGCATGGAATTCCTTTACACCGAACATGTTCCCATGATCGGTTATTGCCACTGCCTCCATGCCCAAAGCTTTTACCTTGTCGATAAGCAGTGAGATATTTGAAGCTCCGTCGAGTATGGAATACTGTGTGTGGACATGAAGATGTGCGAACGAACTCATATTGGTGAAAAATCGTTAGGGATTGGAACACAAAAATAGCCAAAAGTGACCATATTTCCCGGCTGATGGATCCTTAAACCAAAACAAATTTGGTTTTTTTTATGAAAATAATACTTCGTAATTTTTTACTTTGGAAAAAATCATATTTTTGCTTTTTAATGCCATTGTTTTTTAAGGACAGTAAAAGGAATTGATTGATTCCTGAAATTTATTAACTACCTAAACCAAAAATTATGAAAAAGTTTTTGTTACTATTTTTTGTACTGTTTGGTTTTTTGTTGCCTGCGATAAGTCAGCAGAAGACCATAACGGGTACCGTTACCAGTTCTGATAACGGGGAACCGGTGGTTGGTGCCACGGTAATGCTTAAAGGCACCACCGTTGGTACAACTACTGACATTAACGGCAAGTACCAGATTTCTGCAGCGCCGGGTGCTGTACTTGAGTTTCGTTTCGTAGGCATGACCACCAGGGAAATTACAGTAGGGACATCCAATGTTATTGATGTTTCGCTTGATATGGAAATGCTTGGAGTTGATGAAGTTGTGGTCGTCGGGTACGGATCAGCCATTAAGAGAACTGTTTCAGGGGCAATAACAAAAGTCGACACCAAAGGACTTTCCGATATGCCGACAGCAAGTTTTGAATCGGCCATTCAGGGTAAAACGGCAGGCGTTTTTATCGAGCAGGCCAGCGGCAAGCTTGGGGAGACAGTAAAAATGAGGATCAGGGGATCATCATCAGTGTCGGCCGATAACCAGCCGCTATATGTTGTTGACGGGGTTCCGATAACAACACAGAGCATAAGTAATGAATACAACCAGCCTGTCAGTCCTCTTGCCGACCTTGCTATGGCCGACGTTGAATCGATACAGGTGCTCAAGGATGCCTCGGCAGCCGCCATTTACGGATCGAGGGCATCAAACGGTGTTGTCATTATTACAACAAAAAGAGGCAAAAAAGGCGCCACGAAATTCAATGTTGATTATACGACCGGCATAAGCCAGCCAAGCCATCTTATTAAATGGCTTAATGCGGACCAGTACCTCGAGCTTCTCAACGAATCGATGGATAACGTTTCGGACGGTGATGGTCTTGTGTGGGGATGGCTCCCTAAAGAAGACATATGGGATATGTTCGTACCCCGCTGGAACGAAGGCTATGATACCGACTGGCAGAAAGAAGCATTCCAGAAGGGCATGCTCAACAGGATAAACGTGTCGGGTAGCGGTGGCGATGACAATACAACTTATTATGCAGGCATAAGTTATGACCGTACAAAAGGTATCCTTCGCGGCAACGACATGAACAAGCTTAGCGGTCGCCTTAACCTCGACCAGAAAGCAACAGACAAGCTTTCATTCGGTATACAGATGAACCTTATACGGACCGAGATGGACAGGGTTGAAAATGACAATGCGTTTGCCACTCCACTTCAACTTGTAGCCCAGGCACCTGTAACGCCGGTCTATGACCCTGATACGGGTGAACTAAATACAAATACCATATATTATAATAGTCTCATCTCCCTCAGGGACGGATTCAACAATCAGACAGTATTCAGATCACTGGCCAACGCATATGCTTCGTACAAGATACTGAAAGACCTGACGTTCAAATCGGAATTCGGAACCGACATCATGGACATGCGCGAGAAGAATTTCTGGGGCAGGCTCACAATAGGGGCCGGACCGGCAGGAGAAGCCCAGAACAGATCAGTCAGAGTTGTGAATTACAACTGGGAAAACTATTTTACATATGCAAAAACATTTGATGTCCACGACATAAATGTAGTGGCAGGTATGTCGTACCAGGAGTCGATGACGACGGGATCAAATGTATACGGCAAAGGTTTCCCGACAGACGATTTTCATAATATAGCAAATGCAGCCGAGGCAGTTGAATTTTCGAGCTGGGATCAGGGGCACAGTTATCTTTCATATTTTGCAAGGGCAAATTACAAGCTTAAAGACAGGTATCTCTTCTCATTATCAGGAAGGGTTGACGGTTCATCCCGTTTCGGCATCGATAACAGATATGGATTTTTCCCGGCAGTATCGGCAGGATGGATAATTTCGGAAGAAGAATTCATGCAGGGTATCAAAAACACGCTGAGCTACCTTAAGCTTCGCGCCAGCTATGGTATAACCGGCAACTCCGGAATTCCTGATTATGCTCACCTGGCTCTTTATGCAGGTGTAAACTATGCAGGCAGAAATGCACTCCAGCCGGCACAGCTGCAGAGCAGGGAACTGGGATGGGAGAATACGGCCCAGACTGACATTGGCATTGATTTCGGACTCTTCAATAACAGGCTGACCGGTGAATTGGATCTTTATTACAAAAAGACCACCGATCTGCTTCTTTACAGAACTCTGCCTTCCACATCCGGATTCACAGGGGTTTGGAGCAATATCGGTGAACTCGAGAACAAAGGACTCGAATTTGCCCTTCATTCAAACAACTTCGTGGGAGATTTCAAATGGACGACCGACTTCAATATTGCATTCAACAAGAATAAGATCCTGAACATCAATGGTCCGGAAATTACTCCGAATGGAATAAACTATGTTATTGAAGGACAGCCTATAGGTGTGTTTAAAATGAGAAAATATGCAGGCGTTGATCCCGATAACGGTGATGCTATATATTATATCAACAATACAAGTGATGAAGCTACAAGCAACTATAATCTTGCAGGCGACCTGATTGTCGGATCACCTAACCCCGATTTCACAGGCGGTCTCAACAACTATATGGAATACAAGGGATTTGATCTGAATGTTCTGCTTAGTTTCGTTTATGGCAACAAGGTTTACAACGGAGGTGGCAGATATCAGTCAGCCAATGCCGACTGGTTTGATAACCAGACTGCCGACCAGATGAACAGATGGCAGAAACCCGGCGACATTACAGATGTTCCGCAGGCAAGGCTGGGCGACAGCAATGGCACAAACAACTCCAGCAGATACCTTTCTGATGCATCATATCTTCGGGTCAGGAATATCAACCTCGGCTACAATCTGCCATCGAGACTGGCAAAAAGGATGAGGCTTTCTTCAACCAGAATTTATGTCGGGGTGCAGAACCTTTATACATTTACAAAATACAAGGGATGGGATCCTGAAGTAAACTATACAGGGACGGGAAGGACTACCCAGAATACGAACATCATTCAGGGGTATGACTTTTATACTGCTCCGCAGGCCCGTACTTATACTGTCGGTATAAACCTCTCATTTTAAACATTAACAATGAATATTATGAAAAATATATTATTTGCCACTAAAAAATGGTTGCTGATCCTCCCGCTTCTCGCCGGGCTTTTTGCCTGCAACGACAAGCTGGATATGAAGCCGCAGCAATCGATAGATGCCTCTATCGCCCTTAAGTCTCCCGAGAATATCAAAACCGCCCTTGTCGGTGCATATCTTCAGGCAAGAAGTTCATCTACGTTTGGAGGTTCCTTCAATGAGTTCAGCGAACTCCTTGCTGCTACCTCCGACATGAATTTTATCGGGACATATGCTCAGCCCAGGGAAATAATCCAGAAGCAGATCACTGTTACCAACAGTTATGTTGAGAACTGCTGGATTGATGGATATGGTCTTATAAACATCTGCAACACACTGCTTGACCCTGAAACACTCGCAGTCCTTGAAAAACAGGAAGACAAAGACATTGTCGAAGGTGAAGCAAAATTCCTTCGGGGATGGGTGATTTTTGAAATGACCAGACTTTTCGGGCTTCCCTACGAGCCGGGTTCTCAGAACACACAGCCCGGTATCCCCATAGTGCTCACTCCGACAAAGGACGTTGCCGACGCTGTTCCTGTTGCAAGGAATACTGTTGAGCAATGCTATGCCCAGGCTATAGCGGACCTTACTGCTGCCAGAGACCTTCTGCCCGAACAAAACGGTGTTTATGCAACCACATATGCAGCAAGCGCAGTGCTTGCACGGCTGTACCTTCAGCAGGGCGATTTTACAAATGCCGCCACCGAAGCAAACAAGGTAATTGAGAGCGGGCTGTTTTCACTTACGGCCAGCCCTCTTCAGGCATTCAACAACAGGGCTACATCTCCGGAGGTTATTTTTGCTCTTCAGAATAATATAGCTTCAAACACTTCTACGCTTACAGTCATGTATGCATCACTCAATGGTATGGGAAGAGGCGATTATGACATCCAGCCGGGTTTCCTTGCTAAATTTGATCCTTCTGATCTCAGGGGTATGCTGCAGGAGGATACAGACCCTTCATTTACTATTGCCGACATAACAGATATGTATTATATAGGTGTGGGAACAATTCTGAATAACGGGGGTATCAACACTTCGAAATGGGGTGATTATTATGCAAACATCCCTCTGATCCGTCTTGCCGAGATGTATCTTATAAGAGCTGAAGCAAACTTTGAAAAAGGAGGCTCACCAATCGGTCCGAATACACCCACACAGGATCTAAATATAGTAAGAGCCAGGTCGCTTGCGCCTGTTTACACAGGAACAGTTACACAGGAACAGATAAGGGCAGAGCGTTATTTTGAACTCTGCTGGGAAGGTCACAGGCTGCATGACCTGAAGAGATGGCATTCGAATGTCGGTGACCTGCCTTACAATGCAGGAAACCTCATTCTGCCGATACCTTTCAGGGAAATGGAAGTAAACGATCTCCTTGAACAGAACCCGTGGTATACCGGAGCAAAATGATTCGATGA
>JAAYUS010000062.1 GCA_012517605.1 Bacteroidales bacterium | reverse complement strand
ACTGCAAGCGTTATCATCTGCCTTGCAGTAAGTACATCTCCGAAATTTGTGGTGCCAAGATATGCAGCGAGCATTACAAGGATAAGCTCCTTCCTGAGGATACCGAAAATAAGCAGGATGCCGCTAACAGCAGGAAGTCCGAGCCAGTTTACTGTTACGGGGCTCAGGACATCGGATATTGCTGACATCCATCCAGCCAGATTAATGGCCTGGATGAGGACACCGGCAATTATTACTATGGGGGCGGCGATATAAATAAATTCCTTGATGGCTTCCCATGTCTGGGTAACAATGGTTTTGAGATGAGGTGTCTTATAATCCGGCATATGCATTATAAGCTCGACAGGTTCTCCTGTAATGAACTTCGAAGAAATCCTGCCGGCAAGAAATATTATTATCATGGCGAAAAGATAAAGCCCAAGAGCCCATAACAGTCCCACATACTTTCCGACAAGCCCGAATACGATCACCGAAACTGCAGAACATGGCACAAGAGTGACAAGAACGGCAGTTATGAACCTTTCGCGTCGTGATTCCATTATCCGGCATGAAAGACAACCCGGCACATTGCATCCCAGCCCGATAATAAACGAGATGCATCCCTTCCCGTGGATCCCCATTTTATGCATAAGGTTATCCATTAAAAAAGAGATACGGGCTATATATCCCCAGCCTTCAAGAATGTATAAAAGGATATAAAAAGGCAGGATGTAAGGAAATGCTATCTGGGTGAGTGCCAGCACGCTCTCAACTGCTGCCCATCCAAGGGATGAGGCAAAAGACTCTCCCAGGGAACCATTCCACCAGTCACGCCAGGAACCAAACAGATTATCTAATATCGACGAAAGCCAGTTGCCGAAACCAAAAACGGTAAGGAACATTCCTCCCAGTATGACTGTCATTACCAGGTAGCCCAGAAATTTATGAGTTGTGATAAAATCGAGCCTTTCATTTAGGGTAAGTTTCTGCCGCGGCGAAATTTCCACAACTGTCCGGGTTATCTGGGCCGCCAGGTGACTACGCTCATCTGAAATCACGATAGAGCTGTCATGTCCATGGATCTCTTCAAGTTCAGAACCCAGTTCTTCTGCAGCAGTGATAATATCCTTATTGTAATCCTTAACAAGTTTAATAATGTCTTTGTCTTTTTCGAGCAGCTTAATTGCCATCCACCCTGGGGGATAAGGGAGTTGTGAATCTTTAAGCTTTTCAGATAAAACCGAAATGCATCTTTCAATTTCCTTTCCATACTCGGGTGGACTGTACCTCTTCTCCTTATCCTTAAGTTCGATGACCTTATCAATGATGGTGGTTATCCCTGAACCACGCAAAGCAACTGTCGGAACAACCGGCGTATTAAGTAAATGACCAAGTTTGTCAGTGTCAATTGTGATACCTTTTTTCCTGGCCAGATCCATCATATTCAACACCAGTATAACAGGGCACTCGAGTTCGAGAAGCTGGAGAGTGAATATAAGGTTTCTTTCAAGGTTTACTGCATCAATGATGTTTATTACAAATTCCGGCTTCTGGTGGACAATATATTCGCGTGAGATAACCTCTTCTTCTGAATAGGTATTGAGGGAATATATCCCCGGAAGATCAAGGATATCAATTGTATATCCCTTATAATACAGGGTGCCTTCCTTTTTTTCTATTGTCTTTCCGGCCCAGTTGCCAATATGCTGGTGAAGTCCTGTCAGATAATTGAAAACAACTGATTTGCCGGCATTCCCCTGCCCCGCAAGGACGATATTTATTTTTGTGTCATCTGCCATTTATCTCTTTTGTTAACCCACCCCTGACCCCACGCTGAAACGTGGCAGGCTCGCAAGGGATGGGATCCGCTGCTTTAGTCTTCAGTCTTCGGTCTCCCGTCTTTCTTTCACCATTATCTTCGATGCCAGACCCTGGCCCAGTACAAGTCTTGAACCGCAAAGCTCTATCTGTACCGGACCCGAGAACAACGCACTTCTTAATACCTTTACCATAATTCCCGATCTAAGGCCCAGATCAGCCAGTCTTTTTGTCAGGGCTCTTCCTCCTGATACCGAAACAATTACTGCAAGCTGGCCATCCCTGATCTCTGTAAGACTTTTCAGATCTTTATAGTCATCCATAGCTTATAAAAAATATCGACGTGTGAACACATATTCAATTATAGTACCAAAAAAATCATTTTTCATCAACATGCCTGATGCCTTCAGCAAACAGATTGTTAATGTGAAGGTCATCAAGCGAATAATATGTCACTTTACCCACTTTGTTATATCTGACGAGCTTCATGTTCCGCAGGGTTCTCAGCTGATGGGAAATCGCCGAATTTGTTGTTCCGATTATCATGGCAATGTCATGAACACAGAGTTCTTCTTCCTGGCACAGGGCATAAATTATTTTTGTCCGGGTGGGGTCGCTCATTGCCTTGAAAGTCTCTGCGAGATCGTGAAAAAATCTCTCATTCCTCATTTTTCCCGTCACCGACCGTACTTTTTCTTTCTCAATAAACGATACTGACTTGCTGTTGGTGGCATTCTGTTTCATTAATGATGATATATGAACAATTGTTCAAATGTTAAGCAAAAATAGCATTAAATTTATTCCCGGCAAAAATTAGCAATGTTAATTCGATTTATCTTTCCAGTATAACGCTCACTGATCCTATCTTCCCTCCCATTGGCGGATTCATTTTTGAAACCTTGACCTTTGCCCTGGTTATTCCAGGCATTTCAGAATACAGTGCATCGAGGATCCTTCCTGCAATATTTTCAAGAAGATATGATTTCTTTTCCATCTCGGCCTTGACAATCATATATGCTTTCTGATAATTTACAGCATCTTTTAGGTTGTCGCTTTTGGCGGGTATTGTCATATCGGTCTCTATGGTAAGGTCGACAATAAATTTATTGCCGACTATCTGTTCCTCCCTGTAATGCCCGTGAAAGGCGTAGAACTCCATGTTTTCAATCTGAATGAGACCCATATCATCAGGAATTAATATGCCTGCAAATATAATATGTGTTTCGACGATACTGATATCAGGTAAGTATTTGTTTAGCTTGAATTCCGGAATTTGGATCAGAGGATGGATCCAAAATCGAAGGTCTCCTTCTCCCGTAGGGGAAGGCCGGGTAAAATCAATTTGAAGGTTATCTCATCACTTATTTCAGGTAACTGTTTCTTACCCCCTGTCTTATGTCCTCCGGTATTTGTTTAATCCTTCCGACTTGTAAAAAAACAGCTTTTCATAGCCAGCGGGTCTCAAATTCATCCTATTTTTGTAGTCCATAAAATTTCAAGGGATGAGTGAAGAGAAAAAAAATGGTGAAGAGGTTAAGACTCCTGTAAGTTTCATTGAACAGATAATCATTGAAGATCTTGAAAGCGGGAAGAATGGCGGAAGAATCCATACAAGGTTTCCTCCCGAGCCAAACGGATACCTGCATATCGGGCATGCCAAAGCCATATGTCTCGATTTCGGGATGGCGCTAAAATACGGCGGCAAATGCAATCTTCGGTTTGATGACACAAACCCTGTGAAGGAGGAAGTTGAATACATCGATTCGATAAAGGAAGATATCCGGTGGCTTGGATTCGACTGGGACGACAGGGAATATTATGCATCTGATTATTTCGGAAAGCTTTATGATTTTGCCGTAGACCTTATCAAAAGGGGTCTTGCATATGTTGATGATCAGCCGGCAGATGTCATTTCATCGCAAAAAGGTACTCCCACGCAGTCCGGAATTGAAAGTCCTTACAGAAACAGGTCCGCTGAGGAAAGCCTCGATCTGTTTGAAAGGATGAACCAGGGGGAGTTCGAGGAAGGAACCAGGGTATTGCGTGCAAAGATCGACATGACCTCCCCCAACATGCAGATGCGCGATCCGATAATTTACAGGATTATCAAAGCTTCCCATCACCGGACGGGAGAGGCCTGGAAAGTATATCCGATGTATGATTTTGCCCATGGCCAGAGCGACTATTTTGAAGGGATAACACATTCTCTCTGTACACTTGAGTTCGAAGTTCACCGTCCGCTTTACGACTGGCTTATCGACCAGCTTAAAACAGGCGATTACAGGCCGCGACAGATCGAGTTCAACAGGCTCAATCTTACATATACTATGATGAGCAAGCGCAAGCTTCTGGAACTCGTCCAGGAAGGGAAGGTTTCGGGATGGGACGACCCCAGGATGCCCACGCTGTGCGGTCTTCGCAGAAGGGGATATACCCCTGAATCCATAAGAAAATTTATCGATCTGATTGGATATACAAAAGTAGAAGCCATAAATGATGTTTCACTCCTGGAACATGCTGTTCGGGATGATCTTAATCTGAAGGCTCCCAGGGTTTTTGCCGTATTGAATCCACTAAAGGTGACTATAACAAACTATCCCGAAGGTAAAACCGAATATGTCTCGCTTATCAACAACCCCGAGGATGAAAGTATGGGAAGCCGTGAGATTCCCTTCAGCAGGGAGGTATATATCGAGCAGGACGATTTCATGGAGAATCCTCCCCACAAGTTTTTCAGGCTTGCACCCGGAGCGGAGGTAAGGCTTAAGGGAGCATATATCATCAAATGCACCGGATTCATGAAAGATGGATCAGGAAAAATAACTGAGGTTCTATGCACATATGATCCGGATACCAGAAGCGGTGCCGGTTCATCAAACAAAAAAGTAAAGGGCACTCTTCACTGGGTATCGGCTGAACATGCCGTTGATGCCGAAGTAAGGCTCTATGACAGGTTGTTTAACCACGAAGATCCTGCAGGACAGAAGGATGAGGATTACAGGAATTTCCTGAATCCTGAATCACTTAAGATTCTTAAAGACTGCAAGGTTGAGCCATCTCTTAGAACTGCTGAACCCCTTGATAAGTTCCAGTTCCAGAGGCTTGGTTATTTCTGTGTCGATTATGATTCGACAAAGGACCATCTCGTTTTCAACCGGACTGTAGGGTTGAAGGATACGTGGGCGAAGATCAACAGGTAGTTGTCGGATGGACGGATGGTCGGATGGTCTGATGGTCTTATGGTCTTATGGTCTTATGGTCTTATGGTCTTATGGTCTTATGGTCTTATGGTCTTATGGTCTTATAGTCTTATGGTCTTATAGTCTTATGGTCGGATGGTCTGATGGTCTTTGAGGATCTGAGGTAGCTCATAAGTCTGTTGGTGCCGTTTATTATCTTTTGGCACTCTGAACGCCTGTCTATGGCAATTCCTGGTGTAACATATTTCTGGTCTTCGGCAATATAATACATACATTTTACTTCTCCTGAAGAGCCTGCAGCGATATTGAGAAAGTTTCTGAATTCTGTATCGCCACTCCGGCAGAAACCCTCAGAGATGTTGTTCATTATTGAAATCCCTGCTCCGGTGATTTGTTTTTTGAATGTAAAATCATTGCATATTTTAAAATCTGCATAAATCTGATTTACCAGTTCTCTGGCCAGTTTCCAGATTTCCAATTCTTCAAAATTCCTTATTGTTCCCATTTTTAGCACATTTGGTGAGACATTCTATAAAGTTAAGAAATATTTTCATTCCACGACCAGCAGACCAGTAGACCAGCAGACCAGCAGACCAGCAGACCAGCAGACCAGTAGACCAGCAGACCATAAGACCATCAGACCATCAGAGACCCTATTATTGTTTTCCAGATTTGAAATTATTTAAAAATCCCTTATCTTTGTCCCCCGCATACTGCTCTGTGGTGTAATTGGCAACACGTCTGACTCTGGATCAGAAAAGTTCAGGTTCGAGCCCTGACAGAGCAACTTTAAGGGGCCAACGATAACAAGTTGGCCTTTTTTATTTTCTGTTTACTTTCAGGATGTTACGAGGGCCCGAACGCCATCGCGGCAGCCTGCTCCTTCGCTAAATCACGCCACAGCCGTGATTCTTAACGCTCGGCCCGGTTCGAGCCCTGACAGAGCAGCAAAAAGCCCGTCAGCTACTGCATTTTTAGATAATACAGAATATTCATGAATTGCATCCCTACTGCAGCTTGAAAAGGATTGGAATGGTATACCATACCCTTACAGGCTTTCCTCCCTGCTTTCCCGGTTTGAATTTCGGCAGGGTCTTTACAACCCTCACAACTTCTGCATCAAGTTCAGGATCGACACCTTTAAGCACACTTACCAGGTCAACCCCTCCGGTTTCCGTTACACAGAACTTAAGGACAACTCGTCCCTGAACATTGTTTTCCTTTGCCACTTCAGGATATACGACATTTTCACCGATATATCTCTGGATCTCTGCATCACCTCCCGGAAACATCGGCATCTCCTCAACTACATAAAAGGGTTCGGGCTCAGTCTCTGCTTCCTGTACCTCGGCTGCAACCTGAACCACTTCTTCAATTACATCCTCATTCTTTATTTCTATCTGTGCCTGATCGGCAGTCATAAGCTGTATGTTGTCCCCGGGTTTTACGGAATCTACAACAACTGGAGGAACATACCTCGACTGCTGAATGACTTCCTGAGGAGGCGCTGGAGGCGGAGGAGGAGGGGCAACCTGCTCTGCAGGCTGATCGAGATTTTCCATCCTTATCTCGACCTGTCGTTCTGAACGTTTCAGCCTGCTCTCCTCGGCTTTTGCATTTATGAACGGCCAGATTACCGCTGTTCCAAAAATCAGCATTGCAACAGTTAAAGATATCATCACGTTGCGGTTGTAATTTTTCCGGAGCTTGTATGCCCCGTATTCCCTGTTCCTGTTTTCGAATACTATATCATCGAAATCAGGTATTTCATTATTTCTGTTTTTCATGGCTGCACCATTTTCAACAAATATACAACTATTTTTATAGACAGACAACTATTTTTTTAATATTATGCCTATTTTTATTGCCACAAATCCGGGTTGTTATTTTCATTAAGAAATAACCATACAGGGCACAGATTTTGTAGCGGAAGACTGAGGATTCAAGACTTTAAATGATTGAATTCAGGAAAACATGATCGTTGATTAATCTATTATGAAATCTGCCTTAACATCTTCATTCATATCATTTTTATTAATGATTATTATAATATCTGCCTGCGACAAGGTAAATATTGAAGTCTCACTTCCTGATCCACCTGTGAGGGAAAAAGATGAGAAACCCGATTTCCCGGTTCAGCTTGGATCAATCAGGGGCTATTTTGGCGATGATTACAGAATATTTATTCAGCATATTGAAAAGGTTCAGCCTGTTGACAGCTTCTCAAACTGCTATTTCTATGGCGCCTGCAACGACGACTTTGGCCAGATAAACCTTATAAGATGTGATAATGAATTCGTTCTTGCAATATATATTCTGGGATACGATCTCGACTCACTGCCACTCCGCAAACCCGTTCCCATTGAAGCCGGCAGATTTGCCGAAATACAGTTTTATCCTTTCTCCGACTGGAACAGCACCTCTCCTTCCCATTATTCTCTGGATAGTTTTTATGGTCAGAATGTTTTTATCACAGATATTACCGATGACATAGTGACGGGAACATTCGAAGGGAGCCTGCATTCTCCGTCGGGAAATACAATCAATGTCACGGAAGGTGAATTCAAACTGAAGCTTTTCAGGAAGTTTATGCCATGCGGCAATTGAAGTGTTCTGCCTTTTAAAATAATGAGATTCCTCATTATGCCATACCCTTGTAAACTCAGGTCTGGCTCTATTCGGAATGACAAATTTTGGATTTGGAATCCTGGGGGGGGAATGACGGATCTCGCCCAACAGGCATGGATTTTAAACAGATCTTTCCGATTTCAATTATTTCCTCTTTATTCCTTTATATTCCTCAATGGCTTTTTTAAAAACCGGGTTTTTACGATATCCTCCATAATTCAGGTCAACACCCGACATATCATAAAATGTATTGCCTTCAATAAAAACCGGGCCGGACTCCCCGATTGCAATGTCCCAACCCAAGAGCCTCAGCTCCGGTACAAGAGCAGCCATCCGGCAAACAAGATGCTTTACTTCATCAAAGAAGGGAATTGTGATATCTTCAAACTTAGTGTGAGTATCAGGATGTTCTTCAGGCAGTATGGTCCAGTTTTCAGAGGATCCAAGATACCCGAATTTATTAAGGCGGCCCGTTTCAATATCAACCGGCACTGCCAAACCGCCTGCGGTAATATTGTCTACATGCGATCCTTTAATTCCCAGTCTCAGATAGGCCGACATGACTTCAGCTTTTCCCGACTTGTCTATAAATGTATCAATCCGTACCGTATTGACGCAGGATGGATTAAGACGATCCAGAACAGGATGCTGCTTAATCTGCTCCTGGAAAATAAAATCAGACCTTATTACCCGGTTATACAGGTCATCAGGAAAATGGGAGTTATCTGAAAAAATATTTTTGTCAACCCTGAAAATATCTTCACCTCCGTAACTTCCCCACATTTTCTTAATAAAAACCGACTCATTCTCAGCCAGGCCTGAAAGCAGAAGCTCAAGTATCTTCCTGAAATCATCCTTGTCTGCAACTTCATGGACTACGTTACCAACAACAAATTTGGTACGATGGTTAAATGCCAGTAGTACCGGCATTTGAACATGAAACCGGGAATAAAAGAAATGTGTGAAAAGTTTATTTTCAAGGACAGGTCTGGCTTCGTCGTCATTAAAAAATCTGTTTAACCTGTCAAAGTAACTGTATGGATAGAAATCAAAAATATTAGTTCTGAATTTCTTGAAAAGATATCTCGACATGTAGAAACCAGGTGGGAAGTTTCTCTTTGCGAAAGAAACACACATAACTTCAACAAAGATCCTGAATAGGGATTTTCTGTCAGGATCCTTCAGGACCTGCAAAAGACGTTTAAGCTTTGACTTTTTCTTTTTTGTGTTAATATCAAATTGACTGTCATTTATTTTGCCCATCACTGCTACAGAAATTTTATAAACATCCGATCAGTTAAAATGCCGTCTTGATAAATTTCCTTGTTGATTTTCCTCCTGCAGTTTCAACACTTAATATATAGATACCTGAAGGGAGATCACTAATTCTCATTATGTAATTATCCGAATGAGGTTCTGCAGATGAGTGCTTTCTGCCATAAATATCATGGATTGTTATAGTCTCCATAATTTCGCGCGACTCAATGTTAAGGACTTCTGTCGCCGGATTTGGATATATAATAAGATCATGATTTTCAACAATGCTTCCGGTGGAAGTCAGAACATCTCTTGATGCAACCCAGTTTGCCGGATCATTATTGTCGAGATCCGGATCCGTCAGCTTCAGATAATAACCGTTGCCGTCAGCATCAGGCCAGGGAACAGTATCCTGATAGCAGACATTGTCGATTACATTTCCGAATGGATCACACATGACAAGGTTTTCGCTCTTGTCCGACAGGTTTCTGGAAAATTCCCCGAATGGCGCAAAACCGTATAGAGATCTGAAAACCTTGTAATTGCCTGCAAGAATAACTGAAGAATATGGTTCTATCTTAGTGCCGGAGGGAAATTCGTAAACGAAGCCTGTTCCGGCAAAAAATATTCCTCCGGGATCAACAGGCTCACTGCCATTGTTAGTGATTTCAATATATTCCATATCATCATTGTCGGGATATGTTGACGAAACCAATGGATGATACATGATGCGCGTTATAACCAGGGGCGGAATATTTGCATCGCCGCATGATGAAGTTATAAGCAGATTATTTGTAATCCATGGAATCCTTACACCGATGAAAGTCTTTATTTGCTGCACCCTCTGCTGAAGGTTGCCCGTATTTCCCCAGACTGAATTATCACGTGCTGCTGCTTCGGCTATATATGAGGCTGTCTGGTCTATAAAAGTTTCAAGCGATAAAGGGTTAAGAGGCTGCCCCGGCTGGATGAGGTAATTCCACCTTCGTGCAAGTGCACATTTAAACTCATCATTATTGAAAAGGTCTCTCCAGAATCTTGCTCCCTCATTGTCGCCGTTGGAAAACTGCCAGATATTTGATTTGCTTCTGTCAAATCCCCAGAAAAAAAGATCGTTCCCGAATGTAAGGTCATTGTCCCAGACCGGGCCTGCGCGAAGCTTACCGTTTCTGTCCTTATGAAAGTAAGTGCTGAACTGATATGCGTCACAGTTGGATGAAATCTCACTTATCAGCATATAGTTTATAAATGAAGGAACATCAATAACATATTGGAATCCGTCCGGAGCGGATGTATTCCCGGTAAATGCAGCTGTTTGGAGATAAAGGAAGCGGTTATAGATATAATCGCTTTGAAGAGCTGTAATATCCTGAGGATCCGGAAATTCATGGATAAAAGCCACCCCGGTTCCATACCAGTCCTTCATTGTCCACGCAACAGGGTCACCTCCCGTGGTTTTATCTGCCTTGATAATATATCCCCCTGTAATTGAAGGCAAAGTATTATCCTGCCGTGTGATTTTTGTAATGTTTACCCTGTTATCGTCAGCCTTGATCTTTTCCTGCAGAAGATATAGGCCCCGGTAATCTCCGTTGATCATCAGCTCACAATAAATTGTCCGTGAGGCATATTCCCCCAGCTGCCGCGAGAGGTTATAGCAAATATAGTCTCTCATAAGTGACGGGTCGAAGACCATTGCATTCAGTATCCAGTCATTTTCTTTTGGCAGGCCCAGGAGGCTCACGTTATTTTTGGTGATGTTGTCAGACATCAGGGTTGTAAATCCATACTGTTTCTTTGGTCTTTCCTGGGTTGATGAACCCCTGATTTCAATATTGATCCGCCCATTGTAATTAAGGTATTGAAAATTGTTCTGATCAGCAAGGTAATTTCTTTCCCCGGGTCCGCGATAGATTATTTTCATTGTTGCAAGAACCCTTGGATCATCTACAATCGGGGCAGAACGATCAGTATTGATAATTACTATTGGAAGATTACTGTCTGTAATCACCTGGCCGCATACATAATTGTCAATAATATACAGAAGGATCAGTATTAAAAATATCTTTCTCATTTATGGGTTCCCCTATTCCTCAAAAATAATATTTTAACGTAAATTGGAGCTGCTTAATATACTTATCATGAAAAGATATTGGTTATTTATTCCCATTATGGCCTGTCTGGTTCTTGCACAATGTAAAAGCAGTCACGGGTCTGATAAGGAAATCAGCGGGTACAATTTTTCATCTCCGGAATCGTCGATTTTTCTTCCTGCCATTCTTCGCGAAGTATCGGGAATTGTAATGGTTGACAGCAGTTCACTTGCATGTATCCAGGATGAGAAAGGGATCGTTTTCTTCTATGATCTGGAAATGAAAAAAATCACAAAGCAGATTAATTTCGGTCCTGATGGGGATTACGAAGGAATTGCCAGGGCTGCCGATACCTTGTATGTCCTTCGCAGTGACGGTTTTGTTTATGGGATTAAAGATTTCAGATCAGACAGTTACAATGTTATATCATACCAGACTGAGATCCCCTCAAAGGATAATGAAGGTATTTGCTATGACAGTCATAACCGGAGGCTCCTTATTGCCTGCAAGGAAAAAACGGGAAAAGGCGATCTCTCAAAGGATGAGAGATATGTTTTTGGATTCGACCTGGAAACAGAAAGATTAAGCAGTGATCCTGTATACATCTTTGATATGAAAGAGATTCTTGATTTCGCCGCTGCCAATGATATACCTCTTCCCATGCGTGGCAAAAAGAAAGGCCCTCCTGAACCATATCTGAATTTCCATTCATCCGCAATCGGAATACATCCCCTGACAAACATGATATATATTCTTTCGGCCGATGACTTTTTGCTGCTCGTGTTTGACCAGGCCGGAAGGATCGACAGGATTATTAAGCTTAACCGCGGATTGTTCAATCAGCCTGAAGGAATAGCTTTCAGGAATAATGGCGATATGATAATAGGAAATGAAGGGATGAAAAAAGGCCCCGGAAGTCTGAGGCTGCTCAGCTTTCATCCGGGGCCTTGATAATATTAAGGGGTACGGCGCAAGTCTGCTATGCGTAGCCCCACTTCTTCATAACTTCAAGGTCCTCCTTGATGCATTCCATAGGAGTTTTACCCTGGTATGATTCCTGTTCGATTATGTAAACCTGTGTTCCGCCTATCTTAGTTGCCAGATCAACCACCTCTTTGGCATTCACGATACCCGTTCCGATAATTGTGCTCTCATACTTTTCACCTCCGCCTGTAGAGAGGATCTCATCCTTAACATGGATATTTTCAAACCTGCCAGGATATTGTTTTACAACATCGAGAGCGACGGCTCCGCCGTTATAGAGGTTTCCGATGTCAAGCTGGACGACAACTTTATCAGGATCCATGCTTTTCATCATTATATCGAAAAGTTTTTCATTATTCAGTTTCTCACTGAATTCAAAATCGTGGTTATGATAACCGAATTTCATGCCACGGCTTTTGCACAGGTCGCCACATTTATTAAAGATATCCATATAATGTTTGAAATCATCATAGTTTGACCTCATGCTGTCGTCCATTGAAGGGCTTACAACATATTTCTGTCCAAGAACAGAAGCATCATCAACAAGTTTTTTCCACCTGTCGGAAAAATCATTCCTTGTCTCATCCCAGTCTTCCCTGCCCATGACAGTATGGCCGCTTATCATTTTCAGACCTGTGTCATCAAGGATTTTCCTGAATTCGGAAGGTGCATATCCATAGAATTTGCCGTCGACATAATTTGCATGTTCAACATATTTATATCCCATTTCAGCAACCTTTTTCAGTGATCCGACAGGATCATTCATCATGTCGTCTCGTACAGAATAAAGCTGAACCCCTACAATTCCCTTTTTGCCTTTCGCGGCTGATGTGCAGGAAGAATGGGGTAAAATGGCAGCAGCGGCTATTGCCATTGCTCCCGATTT
>JAAYUS010000268.1 GCA_012517605.1 Bacteroidales bacterium | reverse complement strand
GGCCAGCTGCCTTACGACAGCCTTCAGGCAGAAACACTTGCGAACGGCGGTCTAAGGGTTAATATTCCCAGGAAGTACAGGGTGTCGCATGAGGAACATTTCGGTCAGGTAACATCGAAATTCCTTGAATACCTTCAGAATGGAAACATGCCGGAATGGGAAGTCCCCGGAATGATAACCAAATATTATACGACCACTTCAGCTCTTAAGAAGGCAAAGGGACAGAAATAGTTGTCAGGCGAAAAGGTCCTCCACGACCATGGAATAAAGTGCTGCAAGGTCAATACCTGCAGCTAAGGCCTGTTTGGGAATGAGGCTTTCTTCAGTCATGCCCGGTACTGTATTTATCTCGAGGAAGAACGGCTGGTTGCCGACAACGATGAAATCAACTCTTACAATACCCTTGCATCCAAGGATGTCATAGATATCAGAGCTGAGCTCCTGTATCTTTTCAGTGATTTCTTCGGGCATGTTTGCAGGGGTTATTTCATCTGATTTTCCCGGAGTATATTTTGCTTCATAATCAAAGAATTCATTCTTGCTGATAATCTCCGTTACAGGCAATACAACCGATTTTCCCTTTGCCTTGACAACACCGCAGGCCACTTCGCGGCCTTTCATGAACGATTCTATCATTACCTCATTGCTCTCACTGAAGGCCAGCTCCAGGGCAGCTGGCAGTTCGCCGGCTGTTTTCACCTTTGATACGCCAAAGCTGGAGCCGCTGTCATTGGGTTTTACAAAACATGGAAGGCCGGTAAGTTCTGCAATCTCTGAATAAGCAGGCAGACTGTCCTTTCTTACAAGGATATTTTTAGCCATAGGTATTCCGTACCCCTTAAGGTAAAGCTTGCAGGCCTGCTTGTTGAATGTGAGAGCCGAACAGAAGGCGCTGCAGCTGGTGTAAGGGATCTTCATCATGTCGAGATAACCCTGAAGCAGTCCGTTTTCACCCGGCGTCCCGTGAATGGCTACAAAGACAGCGTCAAAACGTATCCTGGCATCATCGGTTATGAGAGTGAAATCGTTCTTGTCGATTTTGAGGCATCTGCCCTTCTGATCTTCCCAATACCAGTCAATTCCCCTTATCATTATAATATATACTTTATAAAAAGGAGACAGAAGTTTTTCAACTTCCCTGGCACTTTTTACCGAGATCTCGAATTCTGAAGAATCTCCGCCAGCAGCTATAGCGATAGTTCTCATAGAAAATTAGTTTGTCAAAATTAGATATTTTCAGATATTATTTACCTTTGATAAAATTCTAAAAACCGGGAAAAATGAAAAAAGGTTGCATTATATGGATTATCGTTGCGGTAATAATCATTTTGGTGGTGCTTGGGTTTGTTTCATGGGGAACAAGAACCTACAATCAGATGGTTACACTTCAGGAAGCAGTTACAAGTCAGTGGGGAAATGTTGAAACCCAGTATCAGAGAAGGGCCGATCTTATTCCAAACTTTGTCAATACTGTCAAGGGAGCTGCCAGTTTTGAGCAGGAAACACTTACAAAAGTCATTGAAGCAAGGGCAAAAGCCACACAGGTTACCATTGATCCGACTAAAATGACTGCAGAAAATCTGCAACAGTTCCAGCAGGCACAGTCGGACCTTTCCTCAGCCCTTTCGCGCCTGATGGTCGTTGTGGAGCAATATCCCGAGCTGAAGGCAACACAGAACTACAGGGATCTGCAGGTTGAACTGGAGGGAACGGAGAACAGGATATCCGTTGAAAGACGGAAATTCAATGAAACGGCACAGTCAATGAACGTATATATTAAGAGATTCCCTCAGAATATTATCGCCGGGATGTTCGGCTTCACGGCCAGACCATATTTCGAATCGATGGAAGGCGCCGAAAAGGCACCCGAGGTGAAATTTTAATCATTTACCCGTAATGTTCGTCAGGGCCTCCAGGTTCTTTACAAAAGACCAGCAGGATCAGATCCGTGAAGCGATAAGAAAAGCCGAGAGTGAGACTTCAGGGGAGATAAGGGTTCATATCGAAACCTGGCTTACAGGAAGCGTTCTGGACCGGGCTGCATGGGTATTCAAAAAAATCGGCATGCATGCCACCAATGACCGGAATGGTATATTGTTTTATCTTGCTGTTCAGAACAAGCAATTTGCCGTTATCGGAGATGCAGGAATAAATGAAAAAGTAACGGAGGAATTCTGGAAAAATATAAAGGATGTAATCGAGGCTGATTTCCGTGATAAGAAATACATGGAAGGGCTTATTGCAGGCATACTTATGGCAGGCCATCAGCTGAAAACGTATTTTCCGCGGAAAGCCGATGACATAAATGAGCTTCCCGACGAGATATCATTTGAAACTCCTGAATAAAAAACAGTATGAACATTAAAACTCGTAGTTATTTATTCAGGATCTCTGTCCTTTTACTGATATTTTCATTAAAGGCAGCAGGGCAGGAGTTTCCTGAAAAACCCTTTCCTCCCCGCCTGGTAAATGATTTTGCAGGAATGCTTGCACCCCATGAAGTGGACGCTCTGGAGCAAAAGCTTGTAGCATACAATGATTCTACATCTACACAGATAGCTGTAGTTACCGTTTCTGATCTTTACGGATACGCCATTTCAGATTATTCCCAGAGGCTGGCCGAGCTTTGGGGCATAGGGCAGAAAGGGCTCAATAACGGAATTTTGATC
>JAAYUS010000061.1 GCA_012517605.1 Bacteroidales bacterium | reverse complement strand
GCCTTCCATATTCATAATAGTCGGCATAATATTCATTGTTTCAAAGCAAAGAGGTTTCCATTCCGTAACCACAAAGGGTGTTGTGGGTGATGATTACGTTGATTATGTGAATGTGTTCAGCGGCGGCGAACGCCAGGTAATATCACCGAATTTCAAGGGAGGCAAAATCACGGCAATTTTCGGCGGCATAGAGCTCGATCTTACAAAAGCAGGCCTTGCGCCTGGCGTTTCAGAACTTGAACTGGCATGCATCTTCGGAGGCGCCACTCTTATCGTCCCCGACGACTGGTATATAACCATAGAGGTAACCCCAATACTCGGAGGATTCAGCGATTCACGCAAACTGATACCGGGCAGGAGCGTAGATCCGTCAAAACATCTTGTAATCAAAGGAGCTGTAATATTTGGCGGCGGTGAGATAAAAAGCTACTAAAATTATCAACCGATGAAGCATCCCATACTTACCGACAGGGTAAGACTGATAGTATGGTGGCTGGTCTGGCTCTTCACAACTTTGGGTCAGACTCTTCTTTATAACTTTGCCTATGGCAGTTTCACTGCCAGTTCAATACCTGATGCAATTGTATCATTTGTTACATTTTCCGGAATAGGTCTCTCACTCTGGTATCCTTTCAGGTATATAATCGCGGCAAGTAAAAATACAACAGGTGTCATTGTAAACAATCTGCTGGCAGGAATTGCCAGCCTCTCCCTCTGGCTGCTGATTACACGCTATGGCGCCCCTCTCTTACTTCCTTCATTAAATGACTATCAGAACTACTGGGTTTCGACTTTTCCCTACAGAATAGGCACCGGGATTTTCATTTTCGTGCTTATAATGCTTGCCTATTACCTTTTTCTCAATCTCTCCAATCTTGCCGCCAAGAATGCAAAAGCAGTGGAGCTCGAAAACCTGGTCAGGGATACAGAACTTAAAATGCTCAGGTCCCAGATCAATCCGCATTTCCTTTTCAACAGCCTTAATTCTATAAGTTATCTTACGATCACCGACCCGGAACGTGCAAGGGAGATGCTGATCAAATTATCAGATTTCATGAGGTATGCCCTTTCGAAAAAAGACGAACAGCCTGTTACTCTCAGAAGTGAACTTGAAAATCTGAGACTATACCTCGAAATAGAAAAAGTAAGATTCGGGGAAAGACTTTCAACTGAAGAAAATATTGAGGAAAAATGCCTTGAAATAAAAATGCCCGTAATGATCCTGCAGCCTCTATACGAAAATGCAATAAAGCACGGCGTTTATGAGAGTACCGAATGCGTAAGCATAAAAACAAAAGTTGCCTGCAAAAATGGCTACCTCGAGATCATAATAAGCAATACCTACGAAACCAATACCACTCCTTTAAAAGGAACAGGCACCGGCCTTCAGAATGTTGCAAGGCGGCTTGATATCTTTTATAACAAAAAAGCCTCTATAAAAACCAGCAAGGAAAACGGAGTATATACGGTATCACTTTTTATCCCTTCCGTAGTCTGATTTCAACCGAAATAAAATAAATTTGTTACGGCAGGAGTAAGAGGCTGTTTCAAAAGCAGGTTTTTCTGCTTTATTATACCTGGTGCCCTATGTAATATCCTTTGTGGACAGTTGTGGTTAAGTGTTTTTATTTTTACCACAATGGTGAACTAAGGAAGGCACAAGGGAAAACAAAGGATTTCTGATGCAGACTAAATTATAATGCCGGGTAGTTGTTTATTTTATAAATAAGCCAATAAAACTGATAATGGAAAAAATAAGGACTGTAATTATCGACGACGAAGCACCGGCAAGGGATATTATAAAATATTATCTCAAAGAAGTTGATAATGTAGAGGTGATTGCCGAATGTGCAGATGGTTTTTCAGGATTGAAAACAATTTCGGGACTGAAACCCGACCTTGTATTCCTCGATATACAAATGCCGCGGCTTACAGGAATCGAACTTGTTGAGGTCCTTACGGAAAAACCGGAAATAATTTTTACGACCGCTTACGACCAGTTCGCCCTGAGGGCATTTGAACTGAATGCTGTCGACTATCTGCTGAAACCTTTCCCAAAGAGACGCTTCCTTGAAGCTGTCAAAAAAGCCACTGATAAAATAATGTCGGGAAAAGGCAATCTTATTCCGGCCAGCCAGCTTCTGGCAAAAAAGCCTGAGCCTGTTTCTGCCGTCAACAGGATCGTTGTCCGCAAGGGAAATGCTATAAACCTGATCCCTGTTGAACAGATCAAATATGTTGAAGCCCAGGACGACTATGTAATGATCCATCATGCCGGCGGGAAGGCCATGAAACAGCAGACAATGAAGTTTTATGAGGACAACCTTTCCAAAAAGGATTTCGTCAGGATACACAGATCATATCTTGTCAGGGTGGAGGAGATAAAACGCATCGAACCTTACGGCAAAGATAACCATATCGCAATCCTCGCCTCTGGCGACAAACTGCCAGTCAGCAGGGCCGGATACCGGCAACTGAAGGAAGAACTCAATTTTTGATATCAGAGTGAGACGTGCGGCATGCGGTGTGAGACATGCGGTATGCGGCGTGCGGCGTGCGGAAATCCTATCCTAACCGCTGTCAGTACCTAAATCCGAAATCAAAAACCCGAATTACGAAATTCATTTCAGCCTGTTGCAGTGCCTGTAAAACCTCCATGGCTTATACTTTTTAAAGCGTATGAGGGGAACCGGATCATAGCCATGGGTTCCGCCCGGCCTGCATCTCAGGATCCTTCCCGTTGCCATAAGAAGACCGGCGAAGGGTCCGTGTATCCTCAGTGCATCAAGGGCATAGGCGGAACACGAAGGGACATGCCTGCATGAAGGGGGAAGCAACGGAGATATTGCCTTCCTGTAAAAATGCACGGGAAGTGAAAAAATCCATGAAAGGATGCTATTGATGCGTTTTGCCATGCCCCAAAGTTAACAAATGAACCGTTTCATCTGTTTATCTGCAGTATAATGATTAATTTTGCATTATATGACAATTTGACTTGTCGGATTCTTTAATTAGAGTTTGGCAGGAGTTTTGAATTGTATTAATACTTAAAAAGGAATTAAGATGGAACCACAACACGCTAATATGTCAATCTGGATCATTTTCATAGGCTTTATGATCCTCAGCTGGATCGTAAGTGCAACTTTGAAATCGAAGTTTAAAAAGTACTCCAGGATACCTGTCGACGGCGGTCTTTCGGGCAGGGACGTAGCTGAAAAAATGCTGAGGGACAACGGCATTTATGATGTAAGGGTAGAATGTGTTCAGGGAACTCTTACCGACCATTATAATCCTGACAAAAAGACAATAAATCTAAGTCAGGATGTTTACAACAGCAGGAGCATTGCTGCTGCCGCGGTTGCAGCTCATGAAACAGGGCATGCCGTACAGCATGCGACAGCCTATGCATGGCTGGGATTCAGGTCGAAGCTTGTTCCGCCTGTAAGCTTTGCCTCGAAATGGGTACAGTGGATTCTGCTCCTCGGCATCATCCTCGTAAATACATTCCCTGCAATACTTGGATTCGGGATTGTGCTTTTCGCTCTAACAACACTATTCAGCTTTGTCACCCTGCCTGTTGAGATAAACGCCAGCCAGAGGGCGCTTGCATGGCTTTCGAATGCAGGGATCACATCTTCGATGAATCACGACAAGGCACAGGATGCACTCAAATGGGCAGCTTATACCTATGTTGTCGCCGCACTCGGATCGCTTGCAACCCTTCTTTACTATATAATGATTTTTACAGGAGGAAGCAGGGACTAAAGGAATCTACCTGCCAGAATCCCTGATCAGTGTGGTCTTTTTGTGGAGTATCCTCAGCACCAGCCAGATAAGTCCGGAAGGTATGCATATGTACATCCACAACGGAGTAACATAGATCCTCTCTGAGAGGAAGTAGTTTCTAAGCAGATCGAGGAGCAGGAAAATAATGAAGATATTTACAAAGCTGTTGTGCTCGCGGCTAAGTACCGATTTTACAGAAAACGGAAGAGCAGGCTTTATAAATCCTCTGAAACGAGGGATGACTGCCTTGACCTTTTCAGAATATTTGTCATATACCTCGCCGAATTTCCTTCTCAGGAATTGTTCCTCGGCAAACATTATCCTTTCATAATAGAGCCAGTAGAACATTATAAAAACCAGAACAAACACCGGAGTCCTGACAAAAAGTACAGGACCGAGCCACATAAGGAAATTACCGACATACAGAGGGTGCCGTACCTGTGAATAAATCCCGGTAGTATTGAGCTCATCCGCAATCTGTCCGGCAGAGGTGTTGCGACCCGATGTGTTCCTTGGGGCAAAACCGACTGTATATACCCTGACGGCTTCTCCTGCCAGACTTACTCCAAGGAAGATCATTTCCCATGTCGAATTGAAAATTATTGCCTGCCTGTTGGTTATATACAGGACATAAATTCCTGCAACAATAAGTATTACAGGCAGCCAGCTCCTTCTTTTAAAAAGCCAGTTGCCGCTTGATTCAAATTCCTGTACTAATGCCATTGATCAGGGATTAAATGAAGCGGTAAAAGTAGGAAATTTTCAGAAACTGTATTTAAGCCTTAAAAATGCAAGGTTTATTTTTGACTTTTCTCCACCCATAAGGGCGTCAAAATGCTGCCAGATAATTGAAAGATCAAGATTTTCAGCCAGGGAATAAT
>JAAYUS010000267.1 GCA_012517605.1 Bacteroidales bacterium | reverse complement strand
CCCGGTATTGCATTCAGGCTGAAATTCAAATCACATTCATCGCCGCCGTTCCCGGCATTGGCGGCAATCTGCTCATAAAAGCCAATTGTAACATTTGCACTTGATGAGCATTGTCCGTTTACTTCAGTCCACCGGAAAACATATGTCCCGAAAGCAGATACTGTTACTTTAGCCATAGGATCGTGATTATCAGGACTGAACGAAGCGGTTCCAGGGCCGCTTACTCTTGTCCACGTCCCTGTGCCAATGCTCGGAACAGCCCTCAGGAAATATTCACGTCCGCAGTTATTTTCATTTTGTCCTGCATTTGCAACAGGCTGCTGAATAAAGTCAACTGTAACATCAGAACTGTCTGAGCAATTACCGTTTGACACTATCCATGCAAAGACTTTCCTTCCAAATTCTGAGACTGTAACAACAGCTGAAGGATCGTTTGAACCAGGCGAAAATCTTGCAGTACCGGTTCCGCTTTTCATTATCCAGTAGCCGTTGATATCTGCTGATCCTGCTACAGCACCAAGATGAAAATCAAGTCCGCAGGTGTTGCCGCCAGTGCCGGCATTTGCAACAGGAGGCCGTGAGAAAATAACTGTTATATCGTCACTTGATTTGCATACGCCTTGAGTTTCAGTCCAGCGAAATACATATGTTCCATAAACGGTCACGGTTACTGTTGCATCAGGCGCGTTTGCATTTGGTGAAAATGTGGCATTTCCAGGCCCTGATACTTTTGTCCATATCCCTGTTCCTATTTTGGGAACTGCATTAAATTTAAAGTTCAGGTCGCATTCATTGCCCCCCTGCCCTGCATCTGCCTGAGGACATGGCAATGTTGTTGCATTTAGTCGCACCGGAACAAGCTGAAGCTTACCTTTGCTGTCGGCAGCAACAATATATATTGTATGTATCTGGCCAGGATTATTCACTTCAAGAACTACCTGAAGGGTTTTTCCAATGTCAGCCCTTCTGACCGTTATTACCCTGGCTTCGACAAGATTTCCGTTCTGGCCCAGTATAGCACGGTTTCTGACAGTCGAGGAACTTAGGTTTTCAGAATTGTTGAAATTATATACTATTATATATACCGTCCCGGTCACGTTTATCCCATAATTCAAAGTGATCGACAGTGGACCGGTCAGGAGAACTGAAGGAGTGCCTGTTACCCAGACCGGTTGGGCGTAAGTTTTGCCTACCGAAAGGATCATCAGTGAGAATAAAATAATCAATATTTTGGGTTCCTTTCCCATAAAATCTTGAACTATCGCCTAATTACCACATAACCTTTGAAAGTCATGCCCCCTTCAGATTTAAGTATATAGAAATATGTATCTTCCTGCAACTGGTTTTTCTTATCATCTGTTCCGTCCCAGCTATTGTCATAATTTTCATTCTCATAAACCTGGGCACCCCATCGGTTGAAAATAATGAGGGAACTTTTACCAAGGGTCTCAATACCTTTTATTACAAAGTAATCATTGTTCCCGTCAAGGTTTGGTGTTATAAGAGTTGGTATTATAAGGTTGTGCACCATTATGTTAACTGTATCTGTTGCAGAAGGGCATGCGCCGTTGCTGACAGTCCATACAAAGCTGTTGTTATCGATCCCCAGGTTGGTTACCCTGGCAGCGGGATCATTTTTGTCTGAAATATCGCCTTTGCCCTCAAGTATTGTCCATTCGCCAGTCTGATTACTTTCAAGTGAATTAGCTGCAAACCTGGTGTCGAACCTGAATTCAAGCACCTGGTCAGGTCCGGCATCGGCTACGGGCTGCTCACGGACTTCAACGTTCACCTGATCGCTGTTCCTGCAACCCCACTGGTCGGTAATCGTTACAGTATAGGAAGTTGTTTCTGAGGGTGTTGCAATAGGATTAGGTATAAATGGATTGTTAAGTGAGCCTGCCGGCAACCACGAAAATGAACCTGCTCCGGAAGCATTAAGCTGGGTGTTTTTTCCCTTGCAAATAAGTGCATCAGCGCCTGCACTTACAGGAGGCAGATCGTGAAATGTCACCCTTATGATGTCGCTGGATGAACACTGACTATTGACTTCGGTCCAGGCAAAATCATAGGCTCCGAACTGTGTTACCGTCACAGTTGCATTGGGAGCATTTGCATTAGGTGTAAATGTTGCGTTACCTGGTCCGCTTACTTTTGACCATGTTCCTACGCCCGGACCCTGTACGGCATTAAGAACGAAGTTCAGATCGCATTCATTCCCTCCTTTACCGGCGTCGGCGGAAGGCTGCTGGATAAAAGTAACTGAAACAGTGGCGCTGTTCGAACAGGTTCCGTTCATTTCAGTCCATCTAAAAACATAAGTACCATAAGCTGTAACAGTAACAGCCGCATTAGGTGTATTTGCATTTGGGCTGAAAGTTGCATTACCGGGTCCGCTTTCACGGGTCCAGGTACCGACACCCAGGCTTGGAACTGCTGCCAGATTAAACAGATAGCCGCAATTATTGCCTCCTGTTCCCGGATTTGCCACAGGTTGCTGATAAAAGTTCACGGTTATCATCGAACTGCTGGTGCATATTCCGTTTACTTCAGTCCATGTAAATACTTTTGTACCGTACTCTGAAACAGTTACGGTAGCAGTCGGGCTGTTAGCGTCAGGAATAAAAGTAGCTGTACCAGTTCCCGCTGTCATTGTCCATGTTCCGACACCTGCGCTTGGAACCGCGTTCAGTGGAAATGACAGTCCGCAGGCATCACCTGCAGGACCTGCATTGGCAACCGGCAGCTGATAGAAGTTTACAGTTACAATGGAACTGCTTATGCACGGGCCGTTTGTCTCGGTCCATCTGAAGGTATATGTTCCGTAGGCTGAGACTGTCACAGTTGCTCCTGGCAGGCTGGCTGATGGAGTAAATGCCGCGGTCCCGGGTCCCGTTACAAGCGACCATGCTCCAAGTCCGACAGTGGGTACGGCATTCAGAACAAAATTAAGATCGCATTCAGTACCGCCATTACCTGCATTGGCAACCGGGATCTGATAAAAGACGACTGTTACTGTTGAAGTATTTGTACAATTATTACTTAAAACAGTCCAGGTAAAAACATAAGTTCCGTATGTTGTTACAGTCACGGTTGCATTGGGAGTGGTTGCATTTGGCGTAAAAGTTGATGTTCCGGGGCCGGAAGTCTGTGACCATGTTCCTGTACCTGTTATTACGGGGGTTGCTCCAAGGGTAAAAGTAAGTCCGCAAACGCTCCCTCCTGTTCCGGCGTTGGCAGCCGGGGTCTGGTTCACTGTAACCGCAACTGCAAGCCTGGCAGTCGATTCACAACCGCCTATTGTCTGTGTGGCATAGTAATTTCCTGTGGCCAGAGGAGTTGTTGTTAAAAGCGGTGTTCCTCCTGTTGCTGTCAGATACCACAGGATGCCTGTCCCGGTTGCTGTAAGACTTGCCACGGTCGGATTGGCTGCCGAGCAGAAAGTCTGCGTGGCACTTCCGGTTGGCGCACCAGGGTTATTTACAATAACACTTACTGCCAGGCGTGATGTTGACTCACAACCACTTACTGTCTGACTGGCGTAATAATTACCGGTTACCAGCGGCGTAGTGGTTGCGAGTGCTGTGCCTCCTGTTGCTGTTGTGTACCATCTGATTCCGGTGCCTGTGGCTGAAAGATTCGCAACCGTTGGATTATTTACGGCACAAAAGTTCTGTGGTGATGCCCCTGTGGGAGGTGTCGGATTATTTACTGTGACCACTACGGCAACACGCCCTGTTGATTCGCATCCGCTTACGGTCTGACTTGCATAATATACTCCTGTTGTCAGCACCGTTGAGGAGGGAAGTGCTGTACCTCCTGTTGATGTGGTGTACCATTTTATTCCGCTACCTGTTGCTGCAAGGTTAGCGACTGTCGGGTTGCTGCTTGCACAAAAAGTCTGGGGAGATGATGCTGTCGGAGCTGCAGGATTACTTATTGAAACCACAACAGCAAGCCTTGAAGTCGATTCGCAGCCATTTACAGTCTGACTTGCATAATAAGTTCTGCTTGTAAGCGCTGTGGTGGTTGCAAGCGGTGTTCCGCCTGACGAAACCGTATACCAGAGAATCCCGCTTCCGGTTGCAGAGAGATTGGCAACGGTCGGATTGTCAATTGCACAGAAATTCTGGGGAGATGTGCCGGAAGGCGCAGCTGGGTTGCTCACTACAACTGAAACTGCAAGCCGGGAAGTGGATTCACAGCTTCCATATGTCTGGCTTGCATAATATGTTCGTGTGGAAAGAGACGTGGTTGATGCAAGGGGTGTTCCACCGCTAGCTGTAAGATACCATTTAATATTGGTACCTGTAGCAACAAGATTTGCTACAGTAGGATTGTTTATAAGACAGAATGTCTGTGGAGATGTTCCTGTTGGAGCATCCGGATTGGCTACTGTAACCGAAACAGCAAGACGGAGCGATGATTCACAAGCACCGACAGTCTGACTTGCATAATAAGTTCCTGTGGTAAGAGGTGCTGTTGAAGAAAGCGGTGTTCCTCCTGTAGCAAACAGATACCATTTTATTGACAGCCCGGTTGCAGTAAGGCTCGCAACAGTGGGATTATCAGCAACACAGAAGTTCTGGGTTGTGGAGCCGCCGGGTGCCGGAGGATCATTAACGACAACAACAACCGCAGTACGGACACTTGATTCACAACTTCCAACCGACGTCTGGCTCGCATAATATGTAGCTGAAACCAGCGGCGTTGATGAAGGGATTTCAGTTCCTCCAGCCGGTGTTGTGTACCACTTTATATTTGTTCCGGTAATAAAAATATTGGCTAGTGTAGGATTATTAATCTGGCAGAATGACTGAGGAGAAAAAGAAGCGGGGGCCGGAGAATCGTTCACAACAACCAGAACTTGCACCCTTGAGGCTGATTCACATCCATCAACCGTCTGAGATGCATAATAAGTCCCCGATATAAGGGGATCTGTTGATGGCAATGCCGTACCGCCCGAAATCACATTATACCATTTGATATTCGTTCCGGTCGCTGCCAGATTTGCAACGGTTGGAGCGCTTATCTGACAGAATGCCTGCGGTGACACCGCTAAAGGAGCAGATGGGACCGGGGATGATGTAATTGAGCCTTTTGCACTCGGTAAACCGGTACATGTACCAGTTGTTGTGATTTCGTAATCAAATTTGCCGGTAACAAGAGGCGTGCCGCTTATTGTAAAAAGCGTTCCCGCCTGTAATCCTGTAACACCAGTCGGCAATCCATTTACAGTGGCTGTAACCCCTGCACCGAGCGTATAAACTATATTTGTGATTGGAGAGTTTACACAAACACTCTGGTTATCTGATCCCGATGTCAGCGTTATACATGTCCCCTGTGCTTTTGTAATGTTCACTGATAGTATCAGGCCTAGAAGGAAAAAAGCAGCTTTTATTAATTTCATCAGATGTTCTTTTATATTTTTCAGGTCAAGGTCTTTATATAATGCGAAATAAATCTCTTCGACAACTTAAAACTCGTATATCAAAAATCGTACAGAAAAATAATATACCTGACATGATTATCTTTTTTCCCGACTAAGATAATCATCACAATGGGTCAGGGTCAGTTTCCGCCGGTATTGAACTCAAACATCATTGGCTAAATTACATAATATTGTAATTGACAAATATTTAATTTGACCAATAAAAGAAAATCATCCGTGAACGGATGATTTTCCCTATGCCTTAATATTCAACCACTTCGATCAGTTCTTATACTTTTGCGTCCGGGCGTCATTAATCACGCCTTTCCAGTCAAGCCCAAAGCCAAAATCGTAAATATTGCCATCACTATCGTTATAACACGTCATATCGCGAGGGACATCCTCAAACTGTTTTTCTACGGTAAGCATATCAGCCGGCATCTGAAATGGCAGCAGTCCGCCAGGTTCGCTTTGGCCTGTCAAAAGATCAAGCAAAGCCTGGTCCTGGACCCCGAAATGAACAAGTATTGCTGACGCATTCTTCTCAATCTCTGAAAAGACCATAGGGTTGGAAACATCAATAAGAACTACCACTGGCTTCTTTCCCATCCTGGCCCTGGTCTCATTGACCATCTTCATATCGTAAGAATTCTGAGCCGTAACTGTCTTTCCCTTATAGGAACGGTTGGTGAAGTTTTCGAATGGACTTCCTCCGGCAATACTTGGATCGCGGGCATATTCAGCCTTGTATTTTCCATATTGCAACGGGATGGGCACATAACCGTTCCCTTTTGCCTTCAGGTCGTCAGGACTGTAACCTGAGCCACCTGAAGGGCTGGCTATCGAAACAAGTGCAAAATCGGCATCAGCGGGTTCCTGAACAACTGTAAAGTATTTGGAGACAATATTAAGATTTACAGGATCTACCCATCGTTCAGGAATCTCATTGCCAAACCAGTTGCGGCCTGCAGGAGTATATTTTCTGGGAATATAAACCTTAAGTTGTTTTTTCAAAGGAAGGGTATTGGAACTGTTCTTAAGCATTACGACCGATTTAAGCTGAGCCTCATAGCCGGCCTTCATGAAATCAGGGTTGCCGACAGTGGTTTTCGTTTTTTCAGTATCAAGATATGGATTCTCAAACAGGCCAACCCTGAAGATGTTTCTTAAAAGCCGTACAGCAGATTCTTCAAATCTTTTCCTCATGAACTCCTCCCCGTTTTCCTTAACGCCTATATTATAGGCTTCAAGGACAGGTCCCTTTGCATTGTTTCCGCCGAACTGGTCGACACCGGCCATTAGAATTTTATAATGACGTTGTGCTTCTGTCAGGTTTTCCGCACCCCAGGACTTTCCTTCAAATTTATCAACTCCTGTAACGTTTCCTGTCACTCCCCAGTCGGTGCAAACAACGCCTTCATATTTATAAACTCCTCTCAGAAGATCGTTGATAATATATTTGCTGTAACTGTTGCCAACATTCTCGCCATATATCGTATCCTGGTTATAAGATATTGTATAATAAGGCATAACAGCAGAAGCCATCGCCGTAGGCCCGGAAAGTTTAAATGCTCCCTCGGTGAAAGGAATCAGATGGTCTTTAAGGTTGTTTCCTGGATAAACCGCATATTCACCATAACCATAATGTCCATCCCTGCCTCCTTCTTCAGGTCCTCCCCCGGGCCAGTGCTTCACCATGGCGTTTACACTGTGGTAGCCCCATCCCCCGGATATTTCATCACTGCCTGAAGAGGTCTGGAATCCGTCAACATAAGCCCGTGCCATATCGGCAGCAAGCTGTGGATCCTCTCCCATTGTACCGTCGAAGCGGCTCCATCTTGGTTCAGTTGCCAGGTCAATCTGAGGTGACAGGGCGGTAGTGATGCCAAGAGCTCTGTATTCTGCTGAAGCTACTTCTCCGAATTTTCTCATCAGCGATGGATCAAATGTGGCTGCTATCCCAAGTGTTCCAGGCCACATCGATATTCTTCCTCCGGCACCGGCATTGTACTCAGCATAGGAATCACTCCCGTGCCTGGGATCGGAACTGGTATTGACAGGAATTCCCAAGCCGATGCCTTCTACAAATGACTGGGCATTGTTATTCCATGTCGCCGCCACTTCGGGACTTTGAACTGTTGTTATCAGTACGTGTCTGACATTATCTTCAGACAGAAATGTCTTTTGCTGATCAGTAAGATCGCCGGGGTTGGCGCCGCTTTCAGCAAAAGGTTTGCCTCCGTAAGTGCCTCCGCCCATTCGGCCGCCTCCTGCTGAAGGTATTGACTGATGGCTGCTGTATAACATGAGGCCTGCTATCTGTTCAACAGAAAGCAATGATGCCAGATTACGTGCCCTTTCATCAAAGGGAAGCCGCCAGTCTTCATAGGGATCAAGCTTTCCGTTTCTGTTCAAATCTTTGAATGCCAGCCTGTTAATTGTTAATATTTTCACACCTGATGCCGGTGAATAACCTAGAGTCATGCCATCCTTATTATGGACAAGGTTAAATCCGATGCCTGTTTCCTCACTCCATTTCCGTGTGCATCCTGCCGTAAAAACCATAAGAAGTACAATCAATGAAGCCTTTGTTACTAATTTTTTGCAAGTTTCCATAATCAATTATTTACCGGGTTTAAGTTCATTTATACCGACCTGCAGTGAAAGTGCAGGGCTTTCCTTTTTCAGTGTGATATCATTTCCCACATCGAAAGAGGAGGAAAGTTTTATATCTTTTGATGATGATCCAACCTTTATAGTGTACCGACCTTTTTCTATTATCCAGGATGAAATTTCCGGATTAAAAGAGGCCAGGTCATTCCTTGTAATTTCGAATGAAATAAGCTGTGATTCGCCAGGTTTAAGGAGCTTTGTTTTTTTGAATCCTTTCAGCTCAAAGGCAGGTTTGTCGAGATTTTTGCCAGGTGCTGAAATATAGAGCTGAACAACATCCTTTCCGTCAGTTTTTCCGGTATTTTTAACTTCCAGGGTTGCAGTAAGCCTGCTCCCGAATTTTGCTGAACTCAATTTAAGGCCAGACAATTCAAAAGTTGTGTATGACAGGCCATAGCCAAATTCATATGACACCGGAACATTAAAAGTGGAGTAATACCTGTAGCCTGTATAAATACCCTCGCTGTAAGTGATTTCCGAAGGCTTAGGTCTCATAAAGCCGCTCATCATACCTTCTTCCCGGGCGGGTCGAGCCTGGGTCTGATCCAGTGCTTTTCCCGGAAACTCAGATGAAAAAGGAACATCTTTGTAGTCAACAGGGAATGTTGTGGCAAGCCTTCCCGATGGATTTGTCTTCCCAATCAGAATATCGGCAATCGAATTTCCTGTTTCCTGACCTGCCTGCCAGGCCAGAAGTATGGCATCGGGAAGTTCTTTCCAGGAGGCTGTCTCAATAACTCCTCCTATATTCAATATTACTATTGTTTTCTTCCCTTTGGATTTGTAGGCAGATGAAACGGACTTAATCAGATCTTGCTCGGTATCAGTAAGCTGAAAATCTCCCTTTTCATTTTTCCTGTCATAACCTTCTCCTGAATTCCTTCCGATAGTTATTATGGCAGCATCTGTCATATTTACAACACTATTGACGATATCGGAATTGATGTTTAATTCAGCAATCGGAACTGATCCCATCATAAATCCCCTGCTTCTTGGTTTCCCTGCTCTGGCTGTTTTCAGATAAGCCTCATACAGCGATTTTAGGTTCTCTTCTGTAACGATCCCGGCATTCCGGAGCCCATCCACGAGAGAAATGCTATAGGCTTCATTGACATCACCGCTGCCGGTCCCCCCGGTAATAATGTCATATGAAGTATTCCCGAATGCAGCTATCTTTTTAATATCAGACGATAATGGTAAGGCGGCATTTTCATTTTTGAGCAGAATCATTCCCTCTGATGCGGCCTGCCTTGTCACTTCAGCGTGGGCTTTCAGGTCGGGCTTGTTCGTAAACCTGTAGCCTTTGAACCGGGGAGATTGAAGGACAACATTAAGTATCCTTTCAATATTCCTGTCAAGAACTTTCACATCGAGGCTGCCAGCCTTGACGGCTTCAAGAATAGCTAAGGACTGATTTGGTGTTCCGGGCATAAGAAGGTCATTGCCTGCCTTCATCATGGCGATCGGATCCTTGCCGCCGAACCAGTCGGTCATCACAAGTCCATTGAAGCCCCAGTCATTTCGCAATATCCTGGTAAGCAAATCGTTGTTCTCGGCTGCATAGGTGCCGTTAATAAGGTTATAGGATGACATTACTGTCCAGGGCTGGGCCTCCTTCACGGCAATTTCAAATCCCTTCAGATATATCTCCCTGAGGGCTCTCGGGCTTACAATCGTGTTGAGTGAATTACGGTTTGTTTCTGCATTGTTGGCAGCAAAATGTTTTACAGAAGTTCCCACACCATTCGATTCGATCCCGTTGACCATGGCAGCTGCCATTTTCCCGGTAACAAGGGGATCTTCGGAGTAGTATTCAAAATTTCTTCCGCAGAGAGGATTTCTGTGGATGTTCATTCCCGGACCAAGGATCACATCTACTCCATATTCCAGCGCTTCATTACCCATAGCCTGTCCGACACTTTTTACAAGGTTAACATCCCAGGTTGAGGCAAGAAGTGTTGCAACCGGGAAAGCTGTACAGTAATAAGTGGCATTATCTCCCTGTCGTGCAGGACTTATCCTTAATCCGGCCGGACCATCTGCCACCACAATTGATGGTATCCCCAGGCGTGGAATAGGGTAAGTGGTGCCAGCAGCTCCCGGCACAATGTCCTTTGTTTGTCCGATAACAGGACCGGGTTGTTGAGGCGGTCTGGAAGGATCGGCAGAAGATGGAACTCCGGGCATCCGCATTCCCATTCCAACCACGAATGCGGCCTTCTCTTCCAGAGTCATGGAAGAAATAATCTTGCTGATCGGTTCCTTTCCAAGCTGAGGAAGACTTTTTACAGCATTCTGGGCATTTATAAGAAGACAAAAAGATAAAAATAGAAAAGTGAGAGTGATTCTTTTTTTCATTCAGGTTAAGGTTTAAATTGATTTTGCTGGCTTTTTACAAATATTAAATGCCATATAAATATATTTGACAATCGTGGGCCGGCTTTTATTCGGCAAATAATGCAGCCAGCATTAATTGTTCAAGTGATCAGGAGACAAAGATGTAGTTTTGTTTCATTCTTTCCCTGTACGCCTTTTAATTACAATCACGCCATTGGATCCCCTCGTTCCGTAGACGGAAGCATCAGGGCCTTTAAGCACTTCGATCGAACTGACTGTTTCGGGAGCAATGCCTTCAATATCGCCGGTTATTACACCGTCAACAACAAAGAGCGGTTCTGTGCTAACATTAAGGGAATTCGCTCCCCTTATCCTGATAGATTTACCCGAGACCTCAACTCCGGGAACTCTTCCCCTTATCATGTCATAAATATCCTGGTAAACGGGGACGGAGGAATCTTTTATGCTAAGGGATTTATTGCCATCAGATGCATTTCTGTCATTCTTCATGGCATCAGATTTCCCATCTATGACAAGATCTATATTTCTCCTGCCTCCTATCAGTTCCTCCTTTGCTCCTTTAAGAACTGAGAAGGCCAGGATCTCCTTTGCTCCGGGATTTATTTTTACGGAATATGAACCATCCTGGCCGGTAATGACATTCGTTTTAACCTTATCAATAAATATTGTTGCACCGGGAACGGGATTTCCGGTTCCATCAGTTACTTTACCTGTGATTGTTGCTTTCTTAGCCTTCTGGGCTGACATGGGTAAGGAACAGCAAACAAAAAATGCAAGTAAGATCAGAAGGACCGTTCTCATGGTTTCTGGATCATGCAAGTATGTTCCTCATATAATCAATGCATTTCTTCACCTCTTTGGCAGCATCCGAACCTTCAGGGATCCTGTACTCAAGCTCCACATCAACCCGTATAGGCCATTTTTCTTTTTTAAGCAGAAGCAGAATATCTGAAATGGGCGTTTCGCCTTCCCCGAAAGGTTTGTTCATATTAGGAGTCGGATTCTTCGGGCCTGTCTTATCCTTAATATGAATGCTCCTCATTCTGTCGTGATACTTTATTATCACATCATTCGGATGAAGACCTGTTGCACCGTAATAATGACCTGCATCGAGGTTCAGCATGTTTGCAGGTGAATAAGAGAGAGATCTGTCGAAAGAAAAACCCGGGTCGGCAACCTGTCCATGAGTATGGAACATTGCCAGGCTGTTATGTTTCTCGGCAAATTTGCCCAGCCTCTGGCAGTTGGCATCAGTAAGTTCATCGGTTATACCAATTGATCCCAGTACTTTTGCAGCGTTATATGCATAATCTATTTCTTCGTCTGACCATGCTGAAGGGGCAAATTTTGCAATATACACTTCAATTCCTGCCTTATTGAATTTCTTTCTCATCTGAGCATACCTGTCCATTGGAAGTGACAGTCTCCATTTTCGCTGTTCCTCCTTTAAATTCTCAGCAGCTTTAGCCAGCTCCTCTTTCTCCTTTTCAGATAGTTGTGTTCCGGGAGCAGGCCTCTTTAACTGCGGAATCCCCAAATCTTCTTCGGCTACGTTCCTGAGCTCAATTGAATTAACTCCTGCATAAAGAAGATATGGAATTACATCATCCACTTTATGAGGCATACTTCCATAACT
>JAAYUS010000060.1 GCA_012517605.1 Bacteroidales bacterium | reverse complement strand
TCGAATGAAATCCTATCGCAAGGAACTCTGGTTTGAAACTACCACCCGCAGGGCATTTCTGAATATCACCGGACAAGTTGAAAGATGCCTCGAAGAAAGCGGAATAAAAGAAGGGATGGTTCTTGTTAACGCGATGCACATTACTGCAAGCGTCTTTATCAATGACGATGAGCCTGGATTGCATCACGATTTTGAAGTATGGCTCGAGAAGCTTGCCCCGGAAAAGCCTTATTCACAATACAAGCACAATGGTTTTGAGGATAATGCCGATGCGCATATCAAAAGAACCATTATGGGAAGGGAAGTTGTGGTTGCCGTTACAAATGGAAGACTCGACTTCGGACCATGGGAACAAATTTTCTACGGGGAATTTGACGGAAAACGGAGAAAGAGGGTGCTGGTAAAGATTATTGGGGACTAATTGACAAGGTCTTGCGGTCTTATGGTCTTGCGGTCTTATGGTCTTGGGGTCTCAGGAAAAGAATTCATCAGAGAAATTTACAAGATAAACCTTGTCTGTTGATCTTGTCAATGCAGTATAGAGCCACCGGAGATAATCGATTGTGATTTCGTTCCGGTTGAACATACCCTGATCGATGAAGACCCTCTCCCACTGCCCTCCCTGAGCTTTATGGCATGTTACGGCATAGGCAAATTTAATCTGAAGTGCATTGAAATACGGATCTTCCCTTACAGCTTCATATTGTTTTCGCCTTGTTTTCAGATGGATATAGTCGGCTTGTATATTTTTAAAAAGTTCGCTGCTCCTGTCTGAAGGTAACGCAGGAGTATCAAGATGAAGCACATCTAGCATCACCTTGGATTCAATTTCAAGATCATAGTCGGGAAAGTTTAAAATCATCTCTGCGAACCTGAAGCCATATCGCTCTTCGTACTTAATGATTTTTCTTATTTCAGCTATATCGCCATTTGCAATGAATGCCACGTTTTCGTCCTCAGACGTTATGAAATAGTTGTTTTTCACCACCATCACCATATCACCCGGGCTTACCTCTTCTTCCCTGAAAAAGATCCTGTTCCTTATGCCCTGGTTATAACGGTTTGCCTGCTTGTTTGAATTGACCACAATAATTGTATCCTCAAGTCCGCATGAACCATATGCCGATGATATTTCATCGATAAGATCCTCCCCGCTTATCCGCCTGATGTCATTGAAAGCTTCAACTGAGATTGCAGGATGAGTGAGATCCAGTTGATCAATCTGATTCCGGATCCTTGTGGCATTAACCAATATCCCTGAAGTTTCACTCTGGCGGAGTACTTGTTTCAGCTCTGCTGTTACCAGTCCGAACCCAGCCTCGTTCAGTATGCCTGGATCAAGGGCAGGACTTATTTGAGATCCCACCGGGGGCAGTTGGGCAGTATCCCCTACGATTATGAGTTTACAGTCAGTCCCTGAATAAACATATTCGATAAGATCATCCAGAACTTTTCCGCTTCCGAAAATTGATGAGTCATTTGGGCTGTTGGAGATCATGGATGCTTCATCCACAATGAAGTATGTATCCCTTGACAGATTCCTGTCAAGAACGAAGCTTCCTATCCCCTCCTTCATTGATTTCTGGCGGTATATTTTTTTATGGATCGTATAGGCGGTCTTTCCTGCAAAGGAAGAAAGCACCTTGGCTGCCCTTCCTGTTGGTGCAAGCAGCACGCATTTCATCCGGAGAATGTCGAGGGTTTTAACCAGGGCGCTTATGATGCTTGTCTTCCCGGTGCCTGCATAACCGGTCATCAGAAAAATTGTATCATCCTTATCTTCAGTAATATATAATGCAATCTTCTTCAGGGCAGCAGCCTGATCATCCGTGGGAGGATAGCCGAGGTTTTTATAGAGATTGTTATATATTATTGAATCACGCATTGACTAGTAAGTTATGCGGCGTGCGGCGTAAGGCGTGCGGCGTAAGGTGCAGGGTGAGCTTAGGTGGATCATTTAATGATATTAAGTGCAAATAGCTTCCAAAGATAATTATTATTGATCCTATATCTGCAAGTATTCCAGGCTAACCTGCAACATTTTAAAACACAACTCTGCTTGCTAAAACGGTGATATTTTCTACTTTTGTTTGAAATCTGACAGCCGGATGCCATTTCTTGAACTCTTTGACGAGACACTTGATATTAATGCTACTGAAAACTATGAATTATCGGTACAGGTAAGTAATTCTGAGGTGTCATTTTGCATACTCGATACCTTGCGGAATAAATTTGTCATGCTAAGGTCGTATGAACCGGGTGAGGAAGGGACTTTCCAAATGTCGCAGATCGAAGCAATAATCAGGATGGATGACTTTCTGACCAGGCGTTTTAAGAAAAGAAACGTGATAGCATTTTCGCCAAAAACAACCCTGGTTCCGGCTTTATTATATGATGAATCAAAAAAAAAGGAGTATTTCATTTATAATCATCCACTTTCGGAAAAGGAGCTTATTTTAAGCAATAAGGTCGGAAATCCCGACCTATACATAGTATTTTCGTTGCAGCAGGAATATGTGGATGTAATTAATTCATCATTCCCTGGTACAGAAATCCTCCATCATACCTTTCCTCTGATTTGCACAATAAATCATAACAGAAAACCTGCAGTTACGAATAACATTCAGGTTCATATTGAACGTGATTATCTGAATATTCTGGTTTCTGACCAGAACAGCATCAGATTATGCAACACTTTTAATTACAGGACAATCACCGACATTCAGTATTTTGTAATGTATGTCCTTAAGAGGCTGAATATAAGTCGGGATGAAATAATCATTTTCAGCGGGAAGGCACAAAGGAAGGAAGACATTGTGAGAGGATTTTCAGGGTACTTTAAAAATATCAGGTTTGCTTTGCCAACGGGTAATTATACTCTGAGCTATGTTCTTAATGAAAATGAACTTTATAAATACTATTTAATTTTCTCTGCTGTAAGTTGCGGATAATAGGAGGAAAATATAAGGGAAGGTTTATTGATCCCATAGCGGGATTGAAAGCACGTCCGACAACGGATTTTGCGAAGGAGAGTCTTTTCAATATCCTGAATAACAGGATAGATTTTGAAACCGCGAGTGTGCTGGACCTGTTTTCCGGAACCGGATCAATTTCCTTTGAGTTTGCTTCGAGAGGGGCTGAAACAATCCATTCGGTCGAGAGGGACGCAAGAAATGTTACAGGCATTAGAAAAGGCACTGAGAAACTGGGAATTGAGAATATCAGGGTCATCCATATTGATGTAAAAGCATATCTAAGAACATGCAATTATAAATATGACATCGTATTTGCAGATCCGCCCTATGACCTGGATTGGTTAAAGGATCTGCCGGATTTAATAATAGAATCAGCGATTATGAAGACGGAAGGATTCTTCATACTTGAGCATCCTAAGAGACTTAATTTCTCATCTCATCCAGGTTTTTTTGAGCACCGGAATTACGGGAATGTGAATTTCAGTTTTTTCAGGGGATGATCATTTTAAAAACAGAAAATTGCTGACACCAGGCTTAAAGGGAGAATGATTATACTTTTATCTGAAGCTCGGCAAACGAAATAAACAAAGCTTTATACTTTTTGTTAATTGATAAGAACTCTCACGATAAAACATATTGAGTATGAAAACAAGGCTTATCATTTTAAGTATTTTGATAATTTTGCCTTTCAGTTCATGTAAAAAAAAGCAAGATATTTCTGATATGAATATTATTTATCTGCATCACAGTACCGGAGGATTAATATGGCAGGGTGGTCAGCTATCGCTGTTTACCAGGGCAGTCAGGAAATTGAGCCCCGATTTGGCAAATCTGATCAGCAGGGAATCCAAAATACCCGGTTTAATGACCAGGTATAACAAGGAAAACAACAAAAACTATAGAATTAAAGAAATGGTATTCCCTAAAGCGTCGCCATACGGATGGCACAACTATCCTTATGACTACTATAAAATCTGGGTAAAGAATGCCGGACCGGAACCATATATGGAGGAGCCAACACTTGAAATGCTTACGAAACAATATCAGGTTGTTATTTTCAAACATTGTTTTCCTGTAAGCAATATTCAGCCTGACAAGGAGGTTGCTGATATAGACTCTGATTACAAGTCACTTGCAAATTACAAGCTGCAGTATAATTCCCTCCGGGATAAGCTTTATGAGTTTCCCGAAACAAAATTTATAATCTTTACAGGGGCTGCACAGGTAAAAAGTTCGATCTCTGAGGACGAAGCCAGGAGGGCAAAGGAATTTTTCAACTGGGTTATCAATGAATGGGATAGGCCCGATGATAATATTTATCTATGGGATCTGTATGCGCTGGAGACAGAAGGAGGCTTATATTTAAAAGATGAATATGCAGCATCTCCAGGTAATTCTCATCCAAATAATGAGTTTTCTTCAAAAGCAGCCGGACTTATTTTCAACAGGATTATAGATGTTATTGAGAACAATGGGGAGAAGACGAAATTGACGGGGGAAGCTATTTAACATCCGGAAAATTATTTTCCTGTTCATTTATTTTGAGTAATCAAAAAATCCGTTATTTTTGCATCGCGATAAAATTTGGTGCGGTAGTTCAGTTGGTTAGAATATCGGCCTGTCACGCCGGAGGTCGCGGGTTCGAGCCCCGTCCGCACCGCTTCAAAAAGTAGCAAAGCCTCTGTAAATCAGGGGATTTGCTGTTTTAATAAAGGCTGTTTTCCCAACCTTTTCCCAACCTGATAACAAAACTGCCAGCAATTATACAACAAAAGATGAACTGATAAGATTTACTATTTTAGTTATGCTTTGAATAAAGTACAGGTTAATACCTTAGTATTTATATAATTATAAGATGAAGTTAAAGAGAATAGATTTTGATTCAGCGAGACCTTGCATAAAAACAAATATTAATGCATAAATGCAGATATTTTAAGAGGTCACAGCATAAAATTAGATATATACCTGTATTGTTCCCTGATTATTAACCTGAAGTAAAGACAGCCTTAAAAATAGACTGAAGTGCTTCAATTTCATCATCATTTAGCATATGGAAGGTGCTTCTTCTCCTTTTTGGAAAGACTCCATTATTCTGATGAGTAAATCGGATAAATGAATCTATTAGCTTATCTGGCATATCGATCCTCTGCTTCATTAACTCCTTGGCTTCATCATAGTTTTGAAGGAAATTTAATTCGTTTGGAAGATCCCGGGAGATAGCTGTTTCAATTACTTTACATAAATATTCAGTTTGTGCTGTGAGATCCGGGAACTTATAATATCCTTCAACTTCTGCAGCATTTAAGACGTTTAATTTTTGTTTTTTATCTTTTGTGTACTTAATTATTTGCATAAGTGGTTTAGAATATGCTTCAAGAGCTTCATCGTATAGTTTCAAATTATTTACCATATGGGCCGAAACTGGAATAATCATTCCGGCAGGTAAGAAATTATCCCTTGACAAAAGATCATGAATTAAAAATCTATGAATTCTTCCATTTCCATCTTCAAATGGGTGTATAAAAACGAATCCAAAAGCTACAGCAGTTGCCCTTACAATAGGATTTACACCTTCCATTTTAATGGCAGATACTGAAAGATCTTTCATAAGATCCGGAAGAAATTCCGGTGGTGGACATATATAATGAATGATCTCATCATAATTCCATGTTGTCTGGCCAATGTAATTCTGAAAATCCCGAAAACCTTTAGCTGCAAAACGTGGATCAACAATCTGATTTTGTAGAGCTACAAGAGATTCCTCACTAAGAAGTTCTCCAATATTTTTCTTGCCAGCATTACTCAATAAACTAACAAATCTTTCAATACGCTCTGGTGTTGGTTCTTCCTTTTCAATTTGGTACGATGAACGTGTTTCCTTTTTGTATAAATAATTATTGGCCCTTGTTAATATTTCAGGAGAATAGTTCTTTGTGAGTTCCCTGAGAGACTCAGAAAAATCATGTTCAAGTGCTTTTGATATAGTTTCCGTTTTCCTAATAGTAGGGCAAAAACCAACATCACCTAATAAATTATTGTTTATGCGCCACCGGTTATTCTTAACAGTTGCACCTGTAAAATACCTTTTAGAATCTATTAAATCAACATAGTTGATGTTTGGTCTGTCTTCAATGGGTAGCTGCTCTCCAGTTAAGAATTCATACCAAAATCCAATCTTCCTGGAATATTTAGAGCTTGGTTCAGATTCTATATATTCAACTATATCTGTTTTAGGAATAAATTTTAAGACAGCCTGATAAAAGCTCATTTGAACGTCATCATATTTAAGAGCAAACTCAAAATGACTTAATGGAGTATCTACTTTAAGACTATATTGTGCCTTTTGATAGGTGTCAATTACTGTTCCATCCTGCAGTATTTCAACTTTTGATCTTGTACCAAGATAAGATTCATGAGATAATTTAATATTTGAAAGTTGATAGTGCTGTTTTAGCCAGGTACTTCCAATTGGTTTTTCAGACATATGCCAAAGATTTCATTATTTTAAACCATTCTGCATAAAAACATATTTAATTGCATAAATATAGTTATATTTTGGACATATTGCATAAAAACAAATATAAATAACAATTTTTTGTGTCAAAATCATTGATCTTTCCACTATTGGCAGCTCAAAAGTTCCACGCTCAAGCCGCTTATAGTATAAAACAAATCCACCCTGTTCCCAGTGAAGCATTTTTATCTTATCCCGCTGATGATTAACAAAGATAAATACCTCTCCGCTTACAGGACTCCGTCCTATTTCTGTATGAACCAATCCGCATAAACCGTCGAAGCCCTTTCGCATGTCGGTCGAAGAGTTGTAAAAATAATACCTGAAAGTGGAGCTGAGTGAAAACATCTCAGATCAGCTCACAGGTTTAACAGTTGCTTAAGTGCTGAAAGCTTTATGGCTGCCGGTAATTGTAAAATAATCCCATCCGGATAACAAATTTCAATTTGAGATCCGGGACTTATTTCAACAGGCAGAAAGCTGCTTTCATCGATCCCTCGGCGATATCGTTTGAGCCAGTAATAAAATTTCGTAAAAGTCAGTTCATGTTCCTGACAGAATGCTTGCTGGGTTTTGCCACTTTCCTGCCACTTTTCAATAAGTGATAACATCTCTTCCTGGCGCTGGATCCTCTCCGGTCTTTTCATATCGCAAGTTTTGGGCCCAAAATTATCTCGCCCATATTGGGAAAACAAGATGCATCAGACCGAAGGTTTACAGATTCTCGGAGGTAAGTTTGACATTACCTTCAATCATTTAAGTTACGGTATCTTTGATTTTGCTTTCAGTTTTCAGAATTGTCAGATTCAATGTCTTGTTCGATTTTCTGTTGTTAAATTCATCGACTGACACCATAATTTGTTTTTTTGAATCAGACAGCACCTTTATTTCAAGTGTAACTTTTTCTCGAAACTTGCCCTGATCGTTGGATCCGATGAAGACCCTAATTTTTAGCTGGTGCAAACCATCTTCCTTCCGTGGGGGGTTATTTTTTGAATGGATTTGTACGGATTTCCAGGTTTTCAAATCTCATTGATAGCAGAATTTACACAAAGATCTAAGTACATGACAAAAATTTACAACATTGGTTAAATTTATCTATATCGTTGCTAAAAAGCAAGTTGGCAATATAAGTAAGACCATATTTGAACAAACTCTTTGCTCTTCTGCCATGGTTCTTGATTTTGATGGGTCTC
>JAAYUS010000059.1 GCA_012517605.1 Bacteroidales bacterium | reverse complement strand
CTTGCAGCAGCGCAGGATCAGCATTCGCTGGGTGCTGTTATCAGGGCCTGGGAGGACCGAATTGTCGAACCGATACTTGTAGGTGACAAAGAGGTAATCCAGAATATCTGTTATGAAAACGGCTACAATTTTACAGGATTGAGGATAATCCACGAGCCTGATACGGAAATGGCCGTGGAAATGTCAGTAAAAATGCTAAGCAGCAAACAGGCCGATATTCTTATGAAAGGAAAGGTTGGAACGTCGACATTGCTCAAATGTGCCCTGAACAAGGACTGGGGGCTTCGGACAGGGAACCTGCTGTCGCATATAGCACTTTTTGAGGTTGATACGTACCATAAGCTCATCGCTGTAACCGATGTGGCAATGAATATAGCACCTAATCTGAAGGATAAGATAGCCATAGTTAATAATTCAGTGTCTTTTCTGAACCGTCTCGGCTATGTAATGCCTAAAGTGGCCGTACTTGGGGCCGTTGAAATGGTGAATGAGAATATGGAAGCCACACTCGATGCGGCCCTTCTTTCAAAGATGAATCAGCGGGATCAGATAAAGAACTGCATCATTGACGGCCCTCTTGCATTTGACAATGCCGTAAGTCTGGAAAGTGCCCAGCACAAAGGTATAAAGAGCGAAGTTGCAGGTGATACTGATCTTTTGCTTATGCCCGACATCGAAGTAGGCAATGTCCTTTACAAATCACTTGTCTTTTTCGCAAAAGCAAAGGTCGCATCAATAATCCTTGGAGCGCAGGTTCCGATTGTACTTACTTCCAGATCTGATTCAGAACAGGCAAAATACGACAGTATACTTCTTTCAGCGGCAGCAAGCAAATAATAATAAGGCAATGATCCGATCGCTCGATCAGATGGTTGAAAAGGTCCAATCGCTTAATAATAAGCACCGGATCGCAGTCTCATGGGCACAGGACGCAAATACCATCACAGCGATACAAAAAGCCGTAAGCTATGGTTTTGCGGAAGGTATCCTCATCGGAAACATTGAGGAAATAAGAAATGTCTGCAAGAAGACAGGAATTGATCCTGATCTTTTCTCGCTAATCCAGGCTGGCGATGAGATTGCAGCATCTGAAGAGGCTGTAAGGCTGACAAAGGAAGGATATGCCGACATAGCAATGAAGGGACTTGTCGGAACGGACAAATTTCTGAGGGCTGTGATGGACAAAAAGAAGGGGCTGATGCTTCCGAATACCGTTTTAAGCTATGTCTGTGCATTGGAAGTGCCTTCATATCATAAACTTTTGTTTATTACTGATCCGGCAGTGATTCCCGTTCCCACACTGGAACAAAAAGTTAAAATGGCTGAATATGCAATAGAAATGGCAGGAAGGTTCGGCATCAATAAGCCAAGGGTTGCCCTTATTTCTGCCTCGGAAAAACCAGGTAAGTATTTTCAGAGCTCTGCCGATTATGAGGTTATGTGCAGAATGGCAAAAAACGGGGAAATTTCAAAGTGCATAATGGACGGGCCACTGGATATTTTCCTTGCATGCGATAAGAAGAGTGTAGAGATAAAAGGAATTGACACCCCTGTTAATGGAGATGCTGACATTCTTCTTTTTCCCACGCTTGAATCCTCAAATCCGTTCTATAAAGGTCTGATGCTTTTTGCACACGGCGAGCTTGCAGGTCTTATCAGGGGCACGGGCAAGCCTGTTATTGTGATGTCGAGAAGCGAGAGTGAAAAATCGAAGTTCTACTGTATCGCTTTGGCATGTCTTATGGCCTGAGACCTGCTATTATAATTAAAAATCCAGTTTCCATTTATGGATAAACGACTCATTCTGGCAATAAATCCCGGATCCACATCCACAAAATTCGGTCTCTTCAGGGAGAAGGAGCTTATTTTCGGAAAAACACTTCGACACACAGCAGATGAACTAAAAGTCTTTTCAAGGATCACTGATCAGTTCCACTTCCGGAAGGATCTTATTGTTAATGAATTAACAAACAATGGTTTCGACCTTGCATCAATTGCCGCGGTCATCGGACGCGGTGGTCTTGTAAAGCCTATTGAATCAGGGGTTTATGAAGTTAATGAAAGGATGATCAGGGATCTTGAGAAAGGGCTCATGGGTCAGCATGCAAGTAACCTGGGTGGACTTATTGCATATGATATTGTTTCATCGTTGCCGGGAGCCAGGGCTTTTATTGTTGATCCTGTGGTTGTTGATGAGCTGGAACCGGTTGCAAGGATTTCCGGTCATCCGGCAATTGAAAGGATTTCGATTTTCCATGCCCTTAACCAGAAAGCAGTAGCCCGGTCCTATTCTGAATCAATTGGCATGAGATATGAGGATCTGAACCTTATCGTGGCTCACATGGGCGGAGGTATCAGTGTTGGTGCACACCGGAAGGGCAGGGTAATTGACGTCAACAATGCTCTTGACGGAGATGGGCCATTTTCACCTGAACGCTCAGGAGGCCTTCCTTCAGGTCAGCTTATCGATCTTTGCTTCAGCGGCAAATATACCCACAGGGAATTGAAATCGATGATTACGGGAAACGGGGGAATTGTTGCTTACCTTGGGACCAACAGTTTCATTGAGGTTTGTGAAATGTCCAGGAAAGGAGATCAGAAAGCCAGACTCATTACAGAGGCCCTTGCATATCAGGTATCGAGGGAGATAGGCGCTATGGCAGCAGTACTTGAAGGAAGAACAGATGCAATTATACTGACGGGAGGACTGGCCTATCAGGAAGAACATGTTGAAAGAATAAGGAAACGGACAGAATTCCTTGCAAAGGTAGTTGTTTATCCCGGTGAGGATGAGATAAAAGCTCTGGCCTTCAACGGATTGCTTGCCCTTGATGGAAAGATCGGGATAAAGGAATACAGTTAAGGATTTGTTACGGCAACAGGAAGCACCTTGCCGTTAAAAAACCTGTTCCCATTGATCGCAAAATAAGAAATAAATTCAGCCATTCCGGAAGGAGTGACAGGAGCCCTGAAACCAGGGAACGCCGCCTCGAACATTTCAGTCTGAACAGAACCAAGGGCCAGGCAATTAACGCTTATGCCATCATGAGAAAGCTCGTTTGCCAGACATTCGCTAAGGCACGAAAGAGCGGCCTTTGATGCGCTGTAAACAGATAATCCCCTGTATTTGGAGCTTCCCTGAAAACCTCCCATACTTGAAATGTTAACGATATGCGATCCGGAAGACATCAGGGGCACTACAATTCTTATAAATCCTGCGGGACCGAAGAAATTTGTCTCCATCATTTGCCTTTCCTCCTGAACCGTCAACTTCATGAAATCCTTTACCACCAGGGCACCTGCCATATTTATAAGTATATCAACCCTGCTGAAACGGTTATAAATCTGGTCCTTAATAATTTCCATCTCTTTTTCAAGCATCGAAAGATCCATTTTCAGGAATGAAAGGTTTCCGTTAATACATTCGTTTTCAAGTTCTTTAAGAGCCAATTCATCCCTTGCCGTAGCCAAAATCTGATTGTTCCTGTCATTTGCCAGGTATTTTGCCACTTCCCTTCCGATGCCCCTTGATGCACCATTAATAATAATGTTCATAGCCAGCTTTAATGTTTTTTTTGTTTATTTGCCACGTTTAAATGTAAAGTTAAGAAATTGTTATTATGATAACAGTTCGTGGCTTAATAATCAAAAGGAGGTCTTTGAGGCCAGTCATTTTTTCTTTGTTTCTTTTTTGTATATTAAATACTTACGGACAGGAACAGAGCAGGACAAGAGAGGAACCGCCGCCGCTGAAGGAGAGACTGTTCTTTGGAGGAAGTTTCGGGCTTCAGTTCGGGACAATAACCGACATCCAGTTTTCACCAGTAGCCGGAATCTGGCTGCTTCCAAGAGTTGCAGTCGCAGCCGGACCAAATTACCGTTATTTCAAGGATCCCTTTGACCGCACTTCAATTTATGGGGGCAAAGCATACAGCGAATTTATCTTTCTTCAGGATCTGGATAATATAATCCCCATTGGACTTCATTTCGGCATGTTTTTCCATGTGGAGGACGAGGTTCTCAGCCTTGAATCTTCATTTTTCAGGACTATGCCG
>JAAYUS010000266.1 GCA_012517605.1 Bacteroidales bacterium | reverse complement strand
CAAATGGGCACTCGACAAAGGATATAAATATATATACGAAATGGATGCCGACTTTTCCCACAATCCCGACGATCTTGTCAGGCTTTATCGTGCATGCAATGATGAAGGTGCTGATGTAGCAATAGGATCAAGGTATATCAGTGGCGTAAATGTTGTAAACTGGCCCCTCTCCAGGGTGCTGATGTCATATTTCGCATCAATTTATGTAAGGATGGTGACAAGGATGAAGATAAGGGATGCGACGGCAGGTTTTATTTGTTACAAGAAGGAGGTTCTTGAAAATATCCGGCCTGCACAGATAAGATCACGCGGATATGGATTCCAGATTGAAATGAAGTTTGCGGCCTGGAAGCTTGGATATAAAATAGTTGAGATCCCTATAATTTTCACCGACAGGAAGCTTGGAACATCAAAAATGTCGGGTGGAATTTTCAGTGAAGCGTTATATGGTGTTCTGAGAATGAAGATACGCAGCTTTTTCATCAGGTATAAAAAGAAGTGAGCAATATCCTTATAAAAAATGCCACTATCGTAAATGAAGGCTCATCCTTCGTCGGCAGCCTCCTTGTGAAAGGGGAAATCATCGATATGACAGGCCATATCCCGGAGGAAAAGATCCCCCGAGATGTACAGGTTATTGATGCATCAGGAATGCTTCTTATTCCCGGGGTTATTGATGACCAGGTTCATTTCAGGGAACCAGGGCTGACCCATAAGGGCGACATCTCCACCGAATCACGCGCTGCAGCCGCCGGGGGTTTAACCTCCTTTATGGACATGCCGAATACCATTCCCCAGACTGTTACCAACTCTCTTCTAAGGGAAAAACTTGAAACTGCAGCCTTAAATTCATTTGTGAACTATTCATTTTACATAGGCGCTACCAACGATAATCTTGATGAATTGCTGAATGCAGATCCTTCAGATGTATGCGGCATCAAACTTTTCATGGGATCGTCGACGGGCAACATGCTTGTCGACAACGAAACGACTCTCAGGGAACTGTTCTCAAAAGCTCATCTTCCTGTGGCATGCCATTGCGAATCGGAACCCGTGATCAGAAAAAACATTGAGATTTACCGACAGAAATACGGAGAGGATGTCCCTGTTTCGATGCATCCTTATATCCGAAGCCGTGAAGCCTGTTTTCTCTCTTCTTCTTATGCTGTCAGTCTGGCTCAGCAGTACAATACCAGGCTCCATATCCTTCATCTTTCAACAGCTGATGAGATGAAGCTCTTCAGAAACGACATGCCCCTTTCACAAAAAAGGATTACCGGGGAGGTTTGCGTTCATCATCTCTTTTTTGATGAATCTTCATATCAGGAAAAAGGATCATTTGTCAAATGGAACCCGGCAATCAAGACCAGGTTCGACAGGGAGGCATTGATTGAGGGAACTGTCAATGATCTTATAGATGTCGTTGCCACCGATCATGCTCCCCACACTCTGGAAGAAAAAAGTAATTCATATTTCAAAGCTCCCTCGGGAGGTCCCCTTGTACAGCATTCCCTTGTTGCGATGCTTGAACTATGGCACAGGAATGTGATTTCCGTCGAAAAGGTGGTGGAGAAGATGTGCCATAATCCGGCGATACTATTTAATATTAAGAAGCGCGGGTTTATCCGGGAAGGCTATAAGGCTGACCTTTGTCTTGTCAATCCCGACAGTCAGTGGACAGTTTCGAAGGAAAACATTCTGTATAAATGCGGATGGTCGCCATTTGAGGGAATGACCTTCAGTTCAAAAGTCATAATGACAATTGTAAACGGAACAATTGTTTACGACAACGGAACTTTCAATGAAAGTTACCGGGGCAGTAAGCTGGAGTTTGAACGATGAACGTAACCTGAACAGCCATCAGGTTATACCTTCTTTGCCACATAGCGGACAGTGCTTCTGGTCTTTTGCTCCAGCAGTATTTCCCTGCCGTGTGTTATCCGTTCGATAGCCTCGGGAGTATAGTGGCGTATCGAAAGCATTTCTACATTCTCATTGTAAATGGTTGAAAATTCAGTTGCCAGGTCTTTGATCAGGGATTCCACCTTCATCCTGTCATCATCAATGCATACGTCGATGCTGACAGCGCTGGCCTCAACAATATTTACCTTAATCCCGTGACGAATGAACAGGTAAAAGATCCTGCTCAGGTTTTCTCCCATTGCAAATGAAAAATCCCTTGGAATAAGTGAGACCATTATCTGGTTCTCTTTCTTAATGAACACAGGTAAGCCATGTTTCAGCACATTGTCTGATTTGACGATTGTCCCTTTTTCCTCAGGTGCGATAAATGACCTTACATGCAGAGGTATATTTTTGTTATGAAGCGGCTTAATGGTTTTGGGGTGAATGACCTTTGCACCTGAAAAAGTCATTTCGACAGCTTCCCGGTATGATACTTCATCAAGAAGCAATGCATCGGGAAGCCATTTGGGATCAGCATTCAGCAGTCCGGGCACATCTTTCCACACCACAACCTTCTCAGCATCAAGGATATTTGCCAGCAATGCTGCCGTATAATCAGATCCTTCCCTTCCAAGTGTCGTTGTCTGGCCTGCTATTGTACTGCCAATAAAGCCCTGTGTAACATAAAGATTTGTATCATTGAAGCTGAAAACTGACTTAATCCTTGATGAGCTTTCGTTCCATAGAATATCCGCATCCCTGAACCTGTCGTCAGTAATCAGGTTTCCCCTGATGTCGATCCATCTGGGATTCAGGCCGCAGTTTTCGAGGAACCTGGCAACTATTACAGTTGACCAGATCTCACCATATGAAACGATCTGGTCGTACTCATAATCATAATCGGGTTCTGCCGGCCTTGAAAGATATTCTTCAAGCCTGGCAAAAAGCACATCTATCTTTGATTTTCCTGCATTGTCAGAAGGAAATAACTCTTCAGCAACCCTGCGATGGCTGCCATAAATGTCATCAAGCATGGTGATATATTCCTTATCACCCCGGACCCATGCTTTAAGCACTCTTTCAAGTGCATTTGTCGTTTTTCCGAATGCTGAGACCACGACCACAAGTTTCTCTTTCTCACCGGAAACAATTTTTGCCAGATTTCTTATCCCGTCTGCATCTTTAACTGAAGCTCCGCCAAATTTATATACAATCATCCTTTGCGTTTTGACCCAAAATTATCATTTCCTCTTCATATAACACCTGACGTCTGAATGCAATTATCAGGTTCATTTTTGTAAATTTGCGACTTTATTTCATCTGATGAAGGAGAACAGTTTATCGCAGTTGTATTCCGGTCACCCTGTTCTGAAAGAATTCTCAGATTTTATCGATTCCGGCGAAAATATCTGCAGATGCAGGATCGAAGGATTGTCAGGTTCATCCAGGGCCATTGTACTAGGCAGCATTTTTCACGACATGCAGCATATACATGTTGTTCTTATTCCTGAAAAAGAGGATGCTGCATACTTTTACAATGATCTTGTTGCACTTGCCGGCGATGACGCTGTTTTCTTCTTCCCTTCAACCTATAAAAGATCAGTACAGTACGAGCAGACTGAACCTGCAAATATTGTGCTGAGGACAGAGGTCCTGAATTTCCTTGCCTCGGGTAAAAGGAAGGGGATAATAGTCACCTACCCCGAATCTGCAATGGAAAAGGTGATCAGCAGGAGGAACCTAAAAAAGAACACATTCCAGATAAGCAAAGGCGACAGGCTGTCACTGGAGTTTCTTGAAGAGATGCTGCGCGAGTACAATTTTGAAAGGGTCGATTTTGTTTACGAGCCGGGCCAGTATTCTGTCAGGGGAAGCATTGTGGATATATTTTCCTACTCAGCTGATTTCCCATACCGTGTCGATTTCTTCAGCGACGAAGTCGATTCGATAAGGACATTCAATCCTGACGATCAGCTGTCAGTAAGCGTTCAGAAACAGATATCGGTAATTCCCAACATCCAGGATATTTCGCTGGAAGAAATTAACGATTCTTTCACCGATTTTCTGCCACCTTCATCAATAATCTGGACTGATGATGCGGGCCTGATAAAGGAAAGAGTCAATTCGATTTATAATCAGACCGTTCAGAGAGAGGAATCAGGCCAGATCTCCGGCAAAAGTGCTTTGGTGATGACTGGTAACAGGCTCATGAGTGAGCTTGAAAAGTTCAGGACTGTTGAATTCGGGCGCCAGAGTATATTCGGAGCCGAAACAAAATTTGAATTTCATACAACGCCGCAGCCTGTTTTCAATAAAAACTTTGAGCTTCTTTCTGAAAAACTTTTATCCAACCAGTCCGAAGGTATTCAGACATTCATTGTCTCCGAAAGTCAGTCACAGATCGACAGGCTTAAAGATATCTTTGCCGAGATCAACCCTGAGGCACATTTTGATCCCCTTCTCATAAACCTTCACGGAGGATTTACGGATAATGATCTTAAAATAGCTCTGTTTACCGATCACCAGATATTTGACAGGTATCATAAATTTCGTATCAGGGGATTTTTTTCCAGAAAGGAAAGCATTTCTGTCAAAGAGCTTACAGGATTAAATCCGGGAGATTATGTTGTGCACATTGACCACGGAATCGGAAAATTCGGCGGGCTCGAGAAAATTGAGGTGAACGGGAAGCTTCAGGAAGCAATAAAGCTTGTTTACAGGGATAATGATATTCTTTACGTCGGCATTCATTCCCTTCACCGGATATCCAAATACACTGGCAGGGACAATGCAGAACCAAAGATTTACAAGCTTGGTTCAGGAGCATGGCAGAAGCTTAAGCAGAATACTAAGAAGAGAGTAAAGGATATTGCGAAGGACCTTATCCGTCTTTATGCAGAACGAATGTCGGTGCCCGGATATTCATTTTCACCCGATTCATATCTTCAGCGGGAACTTGAAGCTTCGTTCATTTATGAGGATACACCCGATCAGCTTACTGCAACAATGGCAGTAAAAAATGATATGGAAGCTGAGCATCCAATGGACCGACTGGTTTGTGGTGATGTCGGGTTCGGCAAGACAGAGGTGGCAGTCCGGGCTGCATTCAAATCGGCAGCCGACAGCAAGCAGACAGCTGTTCTGGTTCCTACGACGATACTTGCATTGCAGCATTACAAGACTTTCTCATCGCGGTTAAAAGGATTTCCGTGTAATGTGGATTATATCAGCAGGCACAGGAAACCTGCCGACCAGAAGAAAATATTCAAAGATCTTGAAGAAGGGAAAATAGATATTATAATAGGAACCCATAAACTTGTTGGCCACGAGGTTAAATTCAGGGACCTGGGACTTCTTGTAATAGATGAAGAACAGAGGTTCGGAGTATCAGTAAAGGAAAAGATAAAAAAAATGAAAGCCAGCGTGGATACGCTAACGCTGACTGCCACACCTATACCACGAACACTACAGTTCTCGCTGATGGGAGCCAGGGATCTTTCCATAATCAACACTCCCCCGCCCAACCGGATGCCTATTGTGACTGAGATTCATGGGTTCAACGAAGAGATAATAAAGGAAGGCATTGAGTATGAAGTATCGCGCAACGGACAGGTGTTTTTCATACATAACCGGGTTGACAATATCAGGGAGGTTGAACTTAAAATAAGAAGGATCTGTCCGAATGTCAAGACTGCCGTTGTACATGGCAAGATGGAAGGAAAAGACATTGAAAACGTCATGTTCGATTTTATCCAGGGTGATTACGATGTTCTTGTCGCCACTACAATAATTGAATCGGGTCTTGATATTCCCAATGCAAATACAATATTCATAAACGATGCCCATCATTTCGGACTTTCCGAACTTCACCAGCTTCGCGGGCGGGTCGGCAGATCTAACCGGAAAGCATTCTGTTACCTTCTGGCCCCTCCCGTCGAAAATCTTACACAGGAGGCAAGGAGAAGATTAAGGGCCATTGAAGAGTTTTCAGAACTTGGCAGCGGTTTCAATATCGCCATGCAGGACCTTGATATAAGAGGATCAGGAAACCTGCTGGGCGCCGAGCAGAGTGGTTTTATTGCAGATGTCGGTTTTGAGACATATCAGAGGATCCTTAATGAAGCGATGGTCGAGCTCAGAGAGTCGGGACAGTTTGAAAACATACAGGAAGTCAAAAAAGATGGCAAACCGGAACGTGAAGAAAAAGAAAAAAATTATGTGTCTGATTTCCAGATCGACACTGACCTGGAGATAATGTTCCCGGATGAGTATGTTTCAAATATTTCAGAAAGGATACGGTTGTACAAAGAATTGAATGATATTTCAAATGATGAGGCACTTATTAAGTTCGAAAACAAGCTTACTGATATGTTCGGTCCCGTTCCTCCTCCGGCAGCCGCTCTTCTCGATATTGTGAGGCTAAAATGGATCGCAGTAAGGCTTGGCATTGAAAAAATACTTTTGAAGAACAGCCTTCTTATTGCCTACTTTGTATCTGATCCCGAATCAACTTTTTACCGTACTTCATTATTTGTTTCCATAATGAATTACGTGAACAGGCATCAGAAGCACATGTCGGTAAAGCAGAAGCAATCGAAGCTAAGTCTGACAATAAAGGGGATTGAATCGGTAAAAAAGGCATGCAGCATTCTCAGGAACATACAGGAAGATATTCAGAAAGAAAATGCCTGATTAATTTATTGGTGCAGCCTGAAACGTTATCTGCCTGTTTGTACCTTCTGGCAGGAGGAATGAATTTTAAAAAAAATCCGGTAAAATTTCTTACCCCCTTCCCAGCCTTGTCCCAAAGGGGAAGGAGCCCCCTGCCGGATAAGGCTTTTCCCCCTTGGGGAAACTGGAAAGGGGGGTTATTAAAATTGCGATATGGCACTTAGAAAAAATATAATATTTGTCCGTGTACTTTTTTTTGAGATTTTCGGCAATCAAACAATTTTATTTGGATTCAACCTTCAATTATCGATTCATTTGAGGCTCAATTCTGTTTTTTGCCTACCTTTGAAGCCGTAAGGGAATATGAATCTGATTTACGATATCGGCAACACATCAAACAAACTGGCCATTTACGACAGGGGCGTAAAGGTATTTTCCATCCGTACAAAACAGGTTTGCTGCGAAGATCTTCAGAAAATGATATCCCCTTATACTATTACAAAGTGTATTATTTCTTCAGTCAAGAACCTGCCTGAATTCATTTATGATCTTATCTCGATAAATATCCCTTATGTCCATATACTGACCAATAAAACGAAACTTCCCTTCAGAAATGAATACCGGACTCCGGAAACGCTCGGTCCCGATCGTATCGCTGCTGTTGCCGGTGCATATTATCTCTATCCCGGAAGGAATGTTCTCGTCATAGATGCCGGAAGTGCAGTGACTTATGATTTTTTGTCGGGGAAAAGCTATAAAGGCGGAAATATCTCTCCAGGTTTAAATATGAGGTTTAAAGCCCTCCACAAATTTACAGACAAACTCCCGATGGGATCGGCCATTGAGAAATTTGAGTCTCCTGGAAGGAAT
>JAAYUS010000265.1 GCA_012517605.1 Bacteroidales bacterium | reverse complement strand
GTTGCCTTCCGCGTTCTCAAAATCGATCGGATTTACCTTATGCGGCATTGCTGATGAGCCTATCTCTCCTTTTCTGATCTTCTGGCGGAAGTAATCAAGTGAAATATAATGCCAGATATCACGGGCCATATCTATAAGGATTACGTTGATCCTGCGCATATTGTCGAACAATGCAGCCAGGTTGTCATAATGCTCGATCTGTGTTGTGGGAAATGAGCGTTTCAGGCCAAGGGTCTCATTTACAAAGTTATCGGCAAATAACATCCAGTCTGTTTCCGGGAATGCCACTTTATGGGCATTCATATTTCCTGTTGCTCCCCCGAATTTGGCAGAGAAAGGGATCTGTCCGAAATATTTTGTCTGCTCATCCAGCCTTGCAACAAATACTGAAATCTCCTTTCCCAGTCGTGTCGGAGAGGCAGGCTGGCCATGGGTTCTTGCAAGCATTGGTATGTCTTTCCACTCTTCAGCAAAAGCGGCCAGTGTTTCTCTGAGTTCGAGCATCAGAGGAAAATAAACGTCTGTAAGTGCATCCTTGATCGACAAGGGGATAGCAGTATTATTGATATCCTGTGATGTAAGTCCGAAATGAACGAATTCAGACCATTTGCCCCAGCCTGACTGAAAGAACTTCTCCTTGAGATAATATTCAACAGCTTTTACATCATGATTCGTTACCTTCTCCGTCTCCTTAATTTTTTCAGCATCTCTCACGCTGAAATCTTCATATAAACTCCTGAGCGTCGCGAAGTTTTCCTTCCTGAAATCTGACAGCTGCGGAAGAGGAATATCACAAAGAGCAATAAAGTACTCTACCTCAACCATCAGCCTGTACTTGATCAAACCATACTCGGAAAAATATCTGTCGAGCTCTTCGGCCTTGTGCCTGTACCTTCCGTCGATAGGTGAGATTGCTGTAAGATTATTTAGTTCCATCTTTTACCCGTTTGGCTTTTCAATTGTTACTACATTTGCACACAAATGTACTATTTTCGATGCAGTAAAAAGCAAGAGATGGATAAAATCAGAATATCAGCCGTAAGGTATGCAAACACTTACCCATTCATTTACGGCCTTATGGAATGCGGATTTGATAAGAAAGCTGATCTCATGACCGATCATCCTTCAGAATGTGCGGAGAAGATTATTACAGGCAAGGCTGACCTCGGTCTGATCCCTGTTGGAGCCATACCATTTGTAAATGAACCTTTCATTTTGAGCGACTACTGCATCGGAGCAAACGGAAAGGTCAGGACGGTCCAGATGATGGGTAATTCCAGTATAGAAAAAATTAACAAGGTCTATCTCGATTTCAGATCACGGACCTCTGTCAGGCTTGTAAAAGTGCTTGCTGAAAAGTACTGGAACAGGAGATTCATATGGGAAGAAACATCATCCGGATTTGACTTTGCTTCGATAAACGGGAATGAGGCTGTTGTCCTGATAGGCGATCAGTGCTTTGAACTAGAGCATAACTATGATTACAAATGGGACCTGGCAGAAGAATGGAAAAAGTTCACAGGACTTCCATTCGTTTTCGCCTGCTGGGTTGCCAACAAGACCCTGCCCGATCCGTTCCTGGATGATTTCAATGATGCCCTTTCACTGGGGGTGAACAACATTGACCTGGTAACTGAAAAATTCAGCAACACAGGGCCAATAACAGGAAAGAATCTTGGAAGATATCTTAAGGATAATATTGATTTTGTACTCGACTCTGAAAAGAGAAAGGCGATGGATTTGTTTTTTAAATTCCTGAAAGAGACATGACTGGTTCTGATTTGCATGATAAATTTTTCATAAGGCATTACTGCGAAGGCGATTACGATGGAATCGTGAGGCTCTGGGAAATCACGGGGATGGGAAGTCCGGAACGCGGCGACAGCAGGCAGATCGTAGAAAACACCATAAGCATGGGAGGGTCTCTTCTTGTTATGGAAGAAAAGAAAACAGGACGGATTTGCGGAACGTCATGGCTGACATTTGACGGAAGAAGGGTCCTCCTGCATCACTTTGGCATTCTTCCTGAATTTCAGGGTAACGGACTCGCCAAGGTCCTGCTCAGGGAATCGCTCGGCATAGTAAAGAAAATGGGATACCAGGTAAAGCTTGAAGTTCATTCAGCGAATTACAAAGCCGTCAATCTTTACAAACAATTCGGCTTCAGGCAACTTGGCGAATACAATGTCTATATAATCAGGGATGTTTCGAATTTGTAACTTATATCTTTACAAGTTTGTTTTTTATAATTAACTTTGTAGATACATGCATTACAAAACAGAGATATTAACTAAATAGAGGAATCATGGCAAAAACGATCACGTTCAATGAACTTCGGAAAATCAAAGACAAATTACCCTCCGGTAGTATGAGGAAGATCGCCGAAAAGCTTGATCTTCATGAAGAAACTGTCAGAAACTACTTCGGAGGAACGAATTTTGAAAAGGGACAGTGCGTTGGAATTCATTTTGAACAGGGTCCGGGAGGCGGAATAGTTACTTTTGACGATACAACGATTCTCGATCTTGCAGAAAGCATGATAAAGGAATGAACAACATTCCGAGAAGCCTGTTCAAAAGCAAAAGGCTTGGTCTTTTGCTTTTTTTGTTCTTATCCAGATGAGCCGGGAAGAAAAATTAACCGAAGCAGAGATCAGATACAAGCCCCTTCTTGAAGATTTCTTCATTAAGACATGGGGATCAGCAATCCTTTATTCACACGATATAAATCATCACAGAAGAGTCTGGAAATATGCCAGTGAACTGTTTCTGACAACCGGCCCTGATGATTTACCGGCTGAGAAGCTTCTTATAGCATCATACCTTCATGATATCGGAATGGCGACCGACAGAAGCGAAAGACACGGCTCAGTGAGCAAGGAACTTTGCAGATCATTTATTGCCGTAAACAACATGGATCCTGATCGTTATTCTGATGTTCTGGTCGCAATAGAATCCCATGACGACAAGGAATACAAGAATCCTGTTTCAGATAACACCCCCCTGCTGAAGATACTTTCGGCCGCCGATGACCTCGACGCGTTTGGCTATACAGGCGTTTACAGGTATCTCGAGATCTATCTTGCCAGAGGCATCGATCCGGAAATCATCGGCTGTGAAATTATCAGAAATGCGTCAGGAAGATTCGCAAATTTCGAATCAGGCTTTGGGAATTACCCTTACCTGGTTGAAAAATATAAATCACGGTATCTTATTCTTAACAATATAATGG
>JAAYUS010000058.1 GCA_012517605.1 Bacteroidales bacterium | reverse complement strand
CTACTACCTACTACCTACTACCTACTACCTACTACCTACTACCTACTACCTACTTCCTCCCGCCTACAGCCTACTGCCTACAGCCTCCTATCAAGGTATGACTGCAGGATGATTGCGGCGCTTATTTTGTCGACCAGCGTTTTATCCTGCCGGTCTTTCTTTTTTACACCTCCGTCGATCATTGTCTGAAGGGCCATTCCGGATGTAAATCTTTCATCGGCCTTATGAACAGGTATGCCGGGGAAAAGTTTTTCAAATTTTTTAATGAACGGGTCGATATGCTTAACAGATTCGCTCGGTTTATTGTTCATTGTTACCGGGTATCCGATGACAAATTCATCTATTGATTCTTTCTTGAGGAATTCCGAGATGAAAGCGTCAAATTCTCCTGTTTTAACAGTTGTAAGCGGAGAGGCAAATATCTTAAGCGGATCGGTGACTGCGATGCCGATACGTTTTGTTCCGAAGTCGATGCCCATTATTCTGCCCATATTGTTCTGTCGGGGACAAAAGTAAGAAAAAAAGATTAAAAAGGTACGGGGTGTGAGGTGGCTCCCTGCGGTCGCTCGTCCGGACTCACTTCGTTCGTCTGTTTGAGCTCCCGTTGGACGTTCGTCTTACGATAATTTTGTGATATGTGTACGGTGCGCAGCACCAGACAGGGCGAAGCCCCGGACCGCGCACCGCACGAGACAAAAAAAAAGCCACCTTTTCAGATGGCCCTTTATACTTATTGTTATAACTTTTTAGCTTATTGCTGCTGCGCTACAGGCTGCTCATAAACCATTGCTGCCAGCCTCTGATAGCTCTTGTACCTCCATTTTGCATTCTCCTCGGCGGCTGCGAAAAGCACTTCGGCTTCACCGGGGAACGACTTCGCAAGCGAGGTATAACGTACCTCCGACTTAAGGAAATCCTGGAACTTCGTCCAGTCGGGCTCCTTCGAATCGAGTGTGAAAGGATTCTTTCCTTCTTTCTCGAGAAGCGGATTATACCTGTACAGATGCCAGTAACCCGACTTCACTGCAAACTCCTCCTGAGCCTGGGTCTTGCCCATTCCATCCCTCAAGCCATGGTTGATACATGGTGCATAGGCGATTATGAGCGACGGACCCGGATATGCCTCGGCTTCCTTGATGGCTTTCAGGAACTGTGAATTGCTCGATCCCATGGCAACCTGTGCAACATATACATAACCATAGCTCATGGCCATCTGGCCAAGATCCTTCTTCCTGATCTTTTTGCCCGATGCTGCAAACTTGGCAACAGCTCCTGCAGGTGTCGACTTCGAAGCCTGACCTCCTGTATTTGAATATACTTCGGTATCGAGAACAAGCACATTCACATCTTCACCCGATGCAAGTACATGATCAAGCCCTCCGTAACCGATGTCATATGCCCATCCGTCACCACCGAAGATCCAGTGCGACTTTTTAACCAGATACTGCTTCAGATTGAGAATTTCTGCAGCAACAGGCGACTTCTCCTTTTCACATGCTTCAATGACTTTTGCCGATGCTGCCCTTGAAGGTTCTGCAACATCCTTGCTGCTAAGCCATTCTTCAAATGCTGCTTTTGTCTCGGCATTAATGCCATTGCTCAGCGATTCCTTCATCAGACGTTCAATCCTGTCCCTGAGCTGGTTGGCTCCGAGCGAAAGACCGAACCCGAATTCGGCATTGTCCTCAAAGAGCGAGTTTGCCCATGCCGGACCGTGACCTTTTTTGTTGTGGGTATATGGTGTTGACGGCGCTGATCCTCCGTAAATCGATGAACATCCTGTTGCGTTTGATACTATCATCCTGTCGCCGAAAAGCTGGGTGATAGCCTTTATATATGGCGTTTCGCCGCATCCTGCACATGCTCCCGAGAATTCAAACAGGGGCTGTGAGAACTGGCTGTTTTTTACATTGACAAATTTGTCAACTACGGTATCCTTGTAACCAACTTTCTCATGCATGTATGTCCAGCGCTCTGCTTCACCAAGCTGTGTTTCGAGAGGTTTCATGATTAGAGCCTTGTTCTTGGCCGGACAAACATCGGCGCAGTTGCTGCATCCTGTACAGTCGAGAACGCTTACCTGTATCTTGAACCTGTAAGCTTTTAGAGCTCCCGGAATACCCTGTATGGTCTGGGTTCCTTCCGGAGCATTTTTAAGCTCTTCCTCTGTGAGAAGGAAAGGACGGATGGCTGCATGAGGACAGACATATGAACACTGGTTGCACTGGATGCACTCATTTGGCTGCCATTCCGGAACGTTGACTGCGATACCGCGTTTTTCATACTGGCTGGTACCTGACGGGAATGTGCCGTCTTCCCTTCCTTTGAAAGCGCTGACAGGGAGATCATCACCCTTCATTGCATTCATAGGCTCCATAACCTCCCTGATGAATTCGGGAACATCGCGACCATCCTTTTGTGGTTTGACTTCAATCTTCGCCCATTCGGCAGGTATTTCAACCTTTGTAACCTGGCTTCCCCTGTCGATGGCAGCATAGTTCATGTTGACAACATTTTCGCCTTTCCTGCCATAGGTCTTGTAAACAGCTTTTTTCATCTCAGTTTCAGCCTTCTCATAAGGGATGATATTGGCGAGCTTGAAGAATGCAGCCTGCATGATGGTGTTGGTGCGGGTACCTAGACCAAGTTCCTCGGCGATGGCTGTTGCATTGATAATATAGAAATTGATATTGTTCTGGGCCATATATTTCTTCATATGGTCAGGAAGACGCTTTTTGGTCTCCTCAACATCCCAGATTGAGTTCAGAAGGAAGGTTCCGCCTTTTTTCAGACCCTTCAGCATGTCATACTTGTCAAGATAGGAAGGAACATGGCAGGCCACAAAGTCGGGAGTATTGACAAGATAAGGCGAACGTATCGGTTTGTCACCAAAACGCAGATGCGATGTTGTTATTCCTCCTGATTTCTTTGAGTCGTAGGCAAAATATGCCTGGCAGTATTTGTCGGTGGTATCACCGATGATCTTGATCGAGTTCTTGTTAGCCCCGACAGTCCCGTCTGATCCGAGTCCGTAGAATTTTGCGGAATGAGTTCCAGGAAGTGCAACGTTTATTTCTTCAGCAACTGGCAAAGAGGTGAATGTAACATCATCCACGATACCAACGGTGAAGTGATTCTTTGATTCTTTCAGCTTCATATTTTCGAATACTGCGAGAACCTGTCCGGGCGTCGTATCCTTTGAGCTGAGTCCGTAACGGCCGCCGAGAATAACCGGTCTCTCCGGCCTGTCATAGAACATATCCTTTACGTCAAGGTAAAGAGGTTCGCCACCTGCACCAGGTTCCTTAGTCCTGTCGAGTACTGTTATTTTCTTAACAGTTGACGGGAAGACATTGAAGAAATATTTGGGTGAAAAAGGACGGTAAAGGTGTACAGTTATGAGACCGACTTTTTCTCCTTTTGCCCTTAAATAATCGATGACCTCCTGTGTTGTTTCCGAGATGGAGCCCATTGCAATAATTATGTTTTCAGCATCAGGAGCGCCATAATAAGTAAAGGGTTTGTATTCCCTTCCTGTGAGCTTAGATATCTCTGCCATATAGTCATTTACTATATCAGGAAGAGGAGCATAGAAAGGATTTATAGCTTCTTTCGCCTGGAAGAATATATCAGGGTTCTGAGCGGTACCTCTTGTTACAGGATGTTCCGGATTCATGGCGTTGGCACGGAACCTGGCGAGAGCTTCCATATCAAGGAGTTTCTTCAGGTCTTCCATTTCGAGGACTTCAATTTTCTGCACTTCTGCCGAAGAACGGAATCCGTCAAAAAAATGAAGGAAAGGAACCCTTGATTTAATAGCTGAAAGGTGTGCCACACCTGCAAGGTCCATTATCTCCTGGACGCTGCTGCTTGCCAGCATGGCAAAACCTGTCTGTCGTGTGGCGTAAATGTCGCTGTGATCTCCGAATATTGAAAGTGCATGTGCTGCAATTGTCCTGGCGCTTACATGGAAGACACCCGGAAGAAGTTCAGCAGCGATCTTGTACATGTTCGGGATCATAAGGAGCAGACCCTGTGATGCTGTAAATGTTGTTGTAAGGGCTCCGGTCTGAAGTGCGCCATGCACTGCACCGGCAGCTCCGCCTTCCGACTGCATCTCGACAACCCTGACGGTCTCCCCGAAGATGTTTTTAAGTCCGTTGGCAGCCCATTCGTCGACATACTCAGCCATTGTTGATGAAGGTGTAATAGGATATATGCAAGCGACCTCGCTGAACATATATGCAACATGCGAAGCGGCCTGGTTACCATCGCATGTTATGAATCTTTTTGTTCCCATGATAGATTTATATAGTTGATTAATTAGAGTTTTAAAAGAAAGCGCAAAGTTATAAAAAATATCCTAAGGTTATCCGCCGTTCATTGAAATCAGAAACTCTTCATTCGACTTGGTCTGCATGAGCCTGTCGCGAAGGAATTCCATGGCTTCAACGGCATTCATGTCAGTAAGGTAATTTCTCAAAACCCATATTTTCTGAAGGATGTTTTTGTTCAGAAGAAGGTCTTCACGCCTTGTGCTCGAAGCAGGAATGTCAATTGAGGGGAATATCCTCCTGTTTGAAAGCTTGCGGTCGAGCTGAAGCTCCATATTGCCTGTACCCTTGAATTCCTCGAAGATCACATCGTCCATCTTCGAACCTGTGTCGGTAAGGGCAGTCGCAATTATTGTGAGAGAACCTCCGTTCTCGATGTTTCGGGCTGCGCCGAAAAATCTCTTTGGCTTATGAAGGGCATTTGAATCAACACCGCCCGAAAGCACTTTGCCCGAAGCAGGTGCAGTGGTATTGAAGGCTCTTGCAAGCCTGGTTATTGAGTCTAGAAGAATCACGACATCGTGACCGCACTCAACAAGACGCTTGGCTTTTTCAAGAACTATGTTTGCTATGCGGCAATGCCTTTCAGCAGGTTCGTCAAATGTTGAAGCAATTACTTCGGCCTTAACGTTCCTTGCCATGTCGGTTACTTCTTCAGGTCTTTCATCAATGAGAAGTATCATCAGGTAAACATCGGGATGATATTTCGCGATGGCATTTGCAATCTCCTGAAGCAGGATTGTCTTGCCTGTTTTAGGTTGTGCCACTATCAGGCCTCGCTGTCCTTTTCCGATGGGAGCGAACATGTCGATAACCCTTACTGAAAGGGATCCTTCACCGGGGGCGCAAAGCGTGAATTTTTCGTTCGGAAAAAGCGGGGTAAGGAAATCAAACGGCACCCTGTCCCTAATGAAATCAGGGCTTCTTCCATTTATCTCATCAACCTTGATAAGAGGAAAATATTTTTCGCCTTCTTTAGGAGGACGAATTGTACCTTTTATTGTATCGCCTGTTTTGAGCCCGAAAAGTTTGATCTGCGACTGTGATACATAAATATCATCAGGCGAATTAAGATAGTTGTAATCGGGTGATCTGAGGAAGCCATAGCCGTCAGGCATAATTTCGAGAACACCTGTATTATATATTATACCTTCAAATTCATAAGGTTTTTCCTTTTTCTCTTCCCTTGGCTGCTGGATCTCGGGTGCGGATTCCTTGACAGGGGGTTCGACAATTATGTCGGCCGGGAGATCATCAGCCACAATTTTCGGTTCTTCATACAATGGCTCGTCACCATTCAGAGGAAGAAGGTTGTCAACAACAACTTCAGGCTTTCTTTCTTCTTTCCTTGGGAAACGGTTTTCAGTAAATCTGTTATCCCTGTCCCTCTTTTCATTTCTGTCATTCCTTTCATTTCTGTCATTCCTGTCATTCCTGTCATTTCTGTCATTCCAGTCAGGCCTGTCATTCCTTTCATTTCTGTCTTTTCTGTCATTCCTGTCAAAACTCCGTTCCCTGTTATCGGGTTTCCATCTTGGCTGCCTTGTTTCTTCCCTTATAGGTTCCGGTTTACGGAATAAATCAGGCTTTTCCTCTGACTTTTCGGGAACTGGCGGCTGGTCTTTTCTTTCAGGAATTACAACATCGTCGGGTCTTTTCAGATCATCGGGCGACACTGATATTACAGATTCAACAGGCCTGTTTATAACAGGTTTGATAGTCCGTGGCCGTTTCCCTCTTCTCTGGCCGGTGTCCTTCCTTTGCTGGTCAGGATCAGGAGCAGAATTCGGAGTCCTGTTCTCAGCAGGAAAGGCTTTCTTCTTTTCGGTAGACTCAATAGCCTGCTGATCGAGGATTTTATAGATAAGATCCTGCTTCTTTAAGGATTCTGTTCTTTTGATTTTAAGTTCTTTAGCAATCTCCCTCAACTCGGGAAGAAGCTTGTTGCTTAACTCAAGAATGTCGTACATGTTTTAATAAAGAATGAATATGAATAAGAGATTTTAAATTTTCTTATTGGATAACCAGAGTAAGAAATGATTTTGAGCGGCAGGAATATGCAACAAATAAACTACATATCTTATAACCGACGCAATATTAGTAAAATAATATGATATGTTATGTTAAAAATGTAAAAAAAGCTACGGGGTAAAGTATAAATCAAATAATAATTTGATACTCAACTGCAGTTAATTTCTTATGCAATTTAATATATATACTCCGTAATAGCAAAATTTTTTAAAATAATATGTTTTTCAACCTTTTTTTATTAAAATTGTAATTTGCCTGCTTTAGACTGACTAACCTTTTCCACCTCTTCCTGTAAATGCGACAACTAAAGATCACAAAACAGGTTACAAACCGCGATACTCCGTCTCTTGACAAATATCTTCAGGAGATCGGACGCGTAGATCTTATTACGCCTGAGGAAGAGGTCATACTTGCACGCAAGATAAGGGCCGGCGACTCCAACGCGCTGGCAAAGCTGGTCAAGGCAAATCTCCGTTTTGTTGTTTCAGTGGCCAAGCAATATCAGAACCAGGGTATGGGTCTTCCCGACCTTATCAATGAGGGTAATCTCGGGCTTATGAAAGCTGCCCAGAGGTTCGATGAAACACGTGGCTTCAAATTCATCTCGTATGCAGTATGGTGGATACGCCAGGCAATTCTTCAGGCCCTTGCCGAGCAGGCCAGGATAGTGCGCCTCCCTGTGAACAAGATCGGATCAATAAACAGGATCAACAGGGCTTTTGCGAGACTTGAACAGGAGTATGAAAGGGAGCCCTCCTCACAGGAAATAGCCGATCTTCTTGAAATGATCCCCGACGATGTCAAAGAATCCCTGAAGACTAACGGAAGGACTGTCAGCATGGATGCTCCCATCAGCGCCGAAGAGGAAAATAACATGTATGATGTTATGCAGAACCCCGACACTCCGAGTCCCGACAAAAATCTCATCAATGAATCGCTTGCATACGAAATAGAGCGTGCCTTAAGCTCCCTTTCACCCCGTGAGGCAAAAGTCCTTAAGCTTTACTTCGGCCTGGGGATGAAACATCCTTTTACTCTTGAAGAAATAGGGGAGGAACTAAACCTTACACGTGAGCGTGTCCGTCAGATCAAGGAGAAAGCCATCAAAAGGATACAGTTCACTACAAGGTGCAAAATCCTGAAATCCTACCTGGGTTAAATTTTTGTTCCTATATTTGCCTAAAACCATTAAGACATGAATCATCTTGTCTCCCCGTCATTGCTGGCTGCCGATTTCCTTAACCTTGGAAGGGATGTGACATTAATTAACAGGAGCATGGCCGACTGGATCCACCTCGACATTATGGACGGGGTTTTCGTTCCCAATATCTCATTCGGACTGCCTGTCGTTGAACATGTCAAAAAGATAGCGGAGAAACCTCTTGATGTCCATCTGATGATTATTGATCCCGACAGGTATCTTTCACGCTTCCATGAAGCCGGAGCCAATATCCTTACAGTTCAATATGAGGCATGCACACATCTTCACAGAACTGTAACCGAGATAAAAAGACTCGGGATGAGAGCCGGAGTTGCAATTAATCCCCATACACCTGTTTCGCTGCTGACAAATATTCTTCCTTTTGCCGATATGATCCTGATAATGACAGTTAACCCGGGCTTCGGCGGGCAGTCATTCATTCACGACTGCTATAATAAAATAAGGGAACTGCGAAGGATCATCGATGAAAATGGATTTAATGTCCTCATTGAAGTTGATGGAGGCATTGATACAACAAATGCCGCAAGCCTTGTTGAAGCCGGTGTGAATGTTATGGTCGCCGGAAATGCAGTATTCAGCTCGCCCGATCCCACCGAAACCATCCTTAGACTTAAGGAACTATCCTGACCATCTGACCCGCCTCCGCTTAAGCTATGGAGGGCGAAGCCATCAGACCATCAGACCATCAGACCATCAGACCATCAGACCATCAGACCATCAGACTATTTGTTTCTCTTCAATATAATTGATTATGTCCCTATACTGGTCAGGGTGAAACCAACGGATCTCATCGTCCCTGTTCCACCATGTCATCTGCCTTTTTGCATAACGCCGGGTGTTCCTTTTTATAAGCTCTACTGCTTTCTCTCTTGTTGTCTTTCCCTCAAAAAAATCAAAAAGCTCTGTGTAGCCAACACTTTTCAGCGGATTGAGATGCCTCAGGCCGGCGAGCGACCTTGCCTCATCCTCGAGACCGGCTTTCAACATCCCATCAACTCTTGAATTTATCCTTGCATAAAGATCATCCCTGTCTCTGCGCAGACCAGTTTTTATAATGCCGAACTCCCTTTCAACCTTTTTGTTAGTGAGGAATTCTGAATATTTCTTGCCTGTTGTTCCGTAAATTTCCAGAGCCCTGATTATCCTTTTATGGTTTCTCAGGTCAACCTTTGCATAGTAGTCAGGGTCAGTCAGCTTTAGTTCCCTGCGCAGGCTTTCAATACCTTCAGCTTCATACTTCCTGTTGTATTTTTCGCGTTCAGCCGGATCGATGTCAGGAATGTCGTCGATGCCGGTGCACACAGCATCGATGTATAATCCTGATCCGCCTGTCATAACCACAACGTTTCTGGTAGTGAAAAGATCATTCAGAAGATCCAGAACAGCTCTTTCAAAAAGGCTTGCACTGAAATATTCCTTAACGGAAATGAATCTTATGAAATGATGTTTTACCCTCTTCAGAAGAATATCTGACGGAACAGCAGTCCCGATGATCATTTCTTTATAAAACTGTCTTGAATCAGCAGATATTATCTCAGTGTTGAAATGGTCAGCCACTTCAACAGCAAGTTCGCTCTTCCCGACGCTTGTCGGACCAGGAATAACTATAAGGAATTTATTCATTTATTTCTGAACGGGGAAGATCATTCTTCTTCCTCTTCGCTCAGGAGTTCCGGATTGTCGAAATCGGGAAGGGTTTCATCGTCTCCGCCTTCAAGGAAAAGATCATCAACTTCAGGCTCAACCTCATCCTCGTCATCATCGTCGGAAACCACAATGTTGTTATACAGTTTTCGTGAACTGCTGCCGAATACAACCTGTTTCGGCGGGATCCCCTTTGAATTTGTACAGATTGGGTATTCACGGTCTTCCAGCTCTTTTGTTTCCCCGGTGTATTCAACAAAAAGTGCCCTGTCGTTGAAAAAGTCGAATACATAAAGGAGCTTCTGATTTTTTCTGAAGATAATTTCTTCAAGGATTGCTGATTCCATTGTGGAAGATCCTGTCCCCATATCGAACAGAGTGAATTCCTCCTCCTTTTCCCAGTTATCAGTGGCAAGGTAGAAAGAAGCCATCTGTGATTTGTCATATTCCAGCTCCTCCTGAATCATGTTATGAAAATCAAGCAATGTCTGTGAGTCGAGGAACTCAAATTCCCTTACAAACGACTCATCCTCATCTGATAATACAACGAACTTATAGACCATATGAATTTGAATTCGACGGGTGCAATATAATATTTTTTATTTTACGAAATGCCTGCTCAATTTTTTTTTAGAAGAAATTCTACAGTATCGATTCCATCAGCATAATCCCACAGATGCGGATGTTGAGACATCCCGAAAGGAATATTATTTTTGCCTACTATGCATTGGATCTTGTCCTTATGGTTATCAATCTCATTGCGGAGGTTATTTATATCCCTGTAGAACTCATAATAAAGTACGGCAACCGGCGATGAAATGGAAGTGTTCTCTTTCAGCAAAAGGAAACCAAAGTCTTTGAACGGCTCCCTGTTAACCATATAAATTGCCTTGTTGTAATCATAATTGTTGGCGTACTTGTTGTGATCAGCAATCCCTTCAAACTCCTTCCAGGCTGCAGCAAGCTTATCTGTGTCATAGCCTTCAGGAAGATATATCTTTGACACATTCCTGCATCCAAGTCCAAAATAGGAGAAAATATCGTGTCCGAGTGCTGTCAGCTCGCTTTCAGTCTCGGAACCGTCTAAAATTGCAATGCTGTTCCTGTTTCTCCTGATAATGTGAGGGTATTTCCCGAAATAATACTCGAAATATCTCGAACTGTTGTCGCTTCCTGTTGCAATGATGCAGTCGAAGCCCTTCATAAGACCATCAGTGAATGAGATCCTTTCGGAGAATTCCATGTTGATGCTGCATAATATCCTGGCTGTGAACATTATCAGGTCTTTATCCTTCGAGCTTGTTTTTGCAATGACATTGTTTCCTGTAATAAGGACAGCCAGAAAATCATGAAATCCGACTAAAGGGATATTTCCTGCCATAACAATTCCGACATTCCGTCCCCCGGGTTCATTTTTCAGTGCCTGATATGCATCTGTCCATCTGAAAAGGTTTTCTTTGGTAAGCTCGTCGGCAATGGCACTTACTGCAGACCTTACATTGGAAGGTGTAAACCAGGGATTGACCAGATGCTGGTTATTGATCAGATAGTCAAGTTCCGCGGTGCACATGTTTTCCTCTCCGTCGAGGGCATCCCTCAGTATCTTGCCAAGCGCCGCAAAAGCTTCAGTTCTTTCCTTGAGTGTCATTAAATATTTTCTTGGTCGTGCAAATATATTGCAAAACTATGAAGAACCTAAACATTGTTCTGCCCTCATCCCCCTGAAGTTTGTTCTGCCCCCCCAACCCCCCTGAAGGGGGGCTAAAAAGTTTTGCAGGATTTTGACCCCCCTCAGGGGGGTTAGGGGGTAGACCAAACAAAGGGCTGGGGGGTAAACCAAACAGGGGTGCAGGTAGGTGAAACGGGAAAGGGGGGCAGGGTCTGGCTAAAAAAAATAACCGCAAAGGTTTCAAAGTTATCGCGAAGTTCGCAAAGTGATAAATATCAGTATTTTATCTTTGCTGCCTTTGCGACTTCCTTGCTGCCTTTGCGGTTAAAATCCCTTTTTCAGAAAGTTTCTACGTATAAAATGCCATGCTGGTTTATTGCAGTGCAAAATTTATTGGAATCGTATACCACACTGCAACATTCTTACCATCCTTGACGGCTGGTTTTTCAAAGGCAGGCAAAGCATTTACAACCCTGAGTGCCTCCATATCAAGCTCAGGATCAACACCTTTAAGTATTGAGACTCTGCCAATACTTCCGTCTGCTTCAACGGCAAACCTGACAATCACTTTCCCGGTGATCCCCTT
>JAAYUS010000264.1 GCA_012517605.1 Bacteroidales bacterium | reverse complement strand
GACAGTCATGAATTCCTTAAGGAAGGACAGAACGTTGAGGTAGTTGTTCATGCCGATACTGAGACTGTTCTGTCGGTAGAGCTACCGCAGTTTGTGGTTATGGAGGTTGTATATACAGAACCCGGCCTCAGGGGCGATACTGCAAACAATGCCCTGAAGCAGGCAAAGATTGAAACCGGTGGTATTATCATGGTGCCTCTGTTCATAAATGTAGGGGACAAAATAAGGATAGATACATCAACCAGGTCGTATATTGAAAGGGCCAAATCGTAAATCATGAACGAAAAAAAGGCTTCAATCGACAGGCTCAGGATCTCCAAATTCAAACTCGATGCACTGCTCGACATCACGTTGTCGATCAATGCAAATCTGCCGACTGAAGTCCTTTTGTCAAAATATGAATCCATACTCAGGAATAACCTGGGGATTGGAAAGATCCTTGTCTTCAAGCACTCGACAAAATGGGAGTGCATCCTTAACGGCGGATTCCCCGAAGGATTTGACAAAGGCATTGATGTCGAATCACAGCTGCTTAAATTTACTGAGATAGCTTTCAGGAACGAGGATCTCGAAATTGAAGGTGTTGACATATTAATACCGGTTTACAACAATTATGTGCCGCTTGCTTTTATCCTGATAGGTGATATTGAGGAAGAAGGTCAGGGGATGAGCCCGGTGATAAAGCACCTGAATTTCATTCAGACGATCTCGAGCATTATCATTGTAGCAATTGAAAACATGAGGCTAAGCAGGGAAAGCCTGAGGCAGGAAGCTCTGAAAAAAGAACTTGAGCTTGCTGCCAGGATGCAGCAAAAGCTTATCCCGGATAATAAAACCATGCCCCGTGACGGAGGGCTTGTCGTAAACGGGTTTTATTTCCCTCACTATGAAGTAGGAGGTGATTATTATGATTGCCTGAAACTTTCCGACACAAAAACAGGCTTTTGCATTGCAGATGTTTCAGGCAAGGGAATATCTGCCGCCATTCTCATGTCGAATTTTCAGGCCGCTTTAAGGGCTCTTTTTACCTGCGATGTCGACCTTCCTGCTCTTATATGCAAATTAAATGACCTTATCAACGCAAATGCCGCGGGGGAAAAGTTCATAACATTCTTTGTGGCCAGGTATGACAGCAGGACGGGCCTTCTTGAATACGTAAATGCAGGGCATAATCCTCCGGTGGTTTACAATACCGTGACAGGACAGATCATACATCTCCATTCCATATGCGTGGGCATAGGAATGCTTGACGAAATTCCCGGTGTTGAGCAAAAGGTATTGAAAATAGATGATTATTCCAAGATGGTCCTTTATACTGATGGGCTTTCAGATCTTAAGGGAGAGGATGGAAGGGAGATACTCACAAAGGAGATTGTGAAATATATAACAAACAACGATCCCGTTGAAAGCAACATTACAAAAATGCTCAATAAGCTCGGCATTCCTGAAAATAATCCCGATCTGTTTGATGATGTTTCAATTCTGGCTGCCGATCTACACAGATAGAAATTAAACGGTTTTAAGTAGATAATAATTCTTCTTCCCTTTCTGTACAAGAATATATTTGCCGTTCAGCAATGAATCGGTCCCGATGATCATTTCCGGATCATCAATCTTCATTTTGTTGATGCTGATACCGCCTCCCTGCGCAAGCCTTCTCAATTCGCCCTTTGATGTGAACACAGGTGTGTGGACAGCACAAAGATCGGTAAAGGAAACCCCGTTCTGCAAAATTTCGCGTTTAACATCAAATACGGGAACGCCTTCGAAAACAGATAATATTGTCTGTTCATTCATCTTCATAAGGGTTTCAGTTGTTCCCTTGCCGAATAGTATCTGGGAAGCCTCAACGGCAGCATTAAAATCCTCCCTTGAATGGACCATAACCGTAACTTCTTCCGCGAGTCGTTTCTGAAGGATCCTTTCATGCGGAGCTTTATTGTGGCTTTCTGTAAGTTCCTCTATTGTCTTACGATCGAGAAGGGTAAAGATCTTTATGTATTTTGCTGCATCCTCATCCGAAACATTGAGCCAGAACTGGTAGAACTGGTATGGTGATGTTTTTTCAGGATCGAGCCAGACATTTCCCGATTCGGTTTTTCCGAATTTTGAACCGTCTGATTTTGTAATAAGCGGGCATGTAAGAGAATAGGCTTCACCTCCGGTTTTGCGCCTTATAAGTTCAGTTCCTGTGACAATGTTTCCCCACTGATCCGATCCACCCATCTGCAGCCTGCATCCAAGCTGGTTGTAAAGTTGCAGGTAATCGGTTCCCTGTACAAGCTGGTATGAAAACTCGGTGAACGACATTCCTTCCTTGGCATCGGATCCGAGCCGTTTTTTGACGGAATCCTTTGCCATCATGTAATTTACTGTAATATGTTTTCCGATTTCACGGATAAACCTGAGGAAGGAATAGTCCTTCATCCAGTCATAGTTATTCACCATTATAGCCTGATTCTTTATTCCGGAAGAGAAATCCAGAAACCGGGACAGTTGTTTTTTAATGCCGGCTTCGTTCCTTCTCAGTGTCTCCTCATCAAGCAGGTTTCTCTCTTCAGATTTTCCGGAGGGGTCGCCTATCATTCCGGTAGCGCCTCCTACAAGGGCAATGGGCACATGTCCGGCCCTCTGAAAATGCACCAGAAGCATCACCTGCACCATATGACCGATATGAAGCGAATCGGCAGTTGGGTCGAATCCGATATATCCTTTTGTGACCTCTTTTTCGAGTAATTCTTCAGTGCCCGGCATGATATCGTGTATCATGCCCCTCCATCTCAGTTCTTCAACAAAATTCATAAATCCGTTTATTTCGAAGTGCAAATATAGCAAAGAGCCTTAAATGGTGAGTTCTTCAGGTTTCTTTTTAAACCTGTCGAAGCTCTTTCCGAAGCCACCTTCGCCGATAACTGGAAAGACCGCAGGAGCAATATCGGCAATGGGATTATAAAATCTCGAACTGGCTATGGTTTCTTTGGGAAGAAAAGGATGTTTATCGTCTATTGCATTGAGGACCACAAATATTACGCTGAGGAAAAGAGCTGACTTGAATATCCCGAATAACATTCCGAGCAATGAATTAAGAAAACCAAGAGAAAGTTTGTCAGTGAGTTTATCGATAACCAATCCTATGAAATGAATGATCACAACAATTACAATGAATGTGATAAGGAAAGCTATTATGCCTACGTATCTGCCTGTCATGTCAAAGTAATCATACAGTCGCGCTGCCGTCCATGTCGAGAATTTTATTGCGCCCCATATTCCGACGATAAGGGCAAGGAGGGAAGCAAGTTCTTTAATGAATCCGTTTATATATCCTCTTGCCAGGCCGAAAACAAGAAGGACTATAATTATGAAATCTATCCAGTTCATGATCATTTGATTTAGAGGATGAAATTAAGAAAGATAAGGGATTAAACAAAATATAAGGTGTGCGGCTCGTGGGAGGCGGTGCGCTGCGAATCAGGATGACCTGATTTACTTTGGTCTTCTGTCATCAGTCCTCTTACTGGGAAACTTAAAGTTTGGCTCCCATTGGCCGCCTTCCTTTAAAACAAAGAATTTGGATTGAGAAAAAAAAACTATATTTTTGCAGTCCCGGTCCCATAGTTCAATGGATAGAACGGAGGTTTCCTAAACCTCAAATTCAGGTTCGATTCCTGGTGGGACTACAAAAGCAGATCCTTATATTGCATAGTATAAGGATTTTGTGTTTTAATATGCCATTGATGAAGAAGCAAGTGGTGGAAGCGGGGAATGGAACATAAGGATAATTGTATAACTTTCATAAATAATAACCTGTACGTGTTCAGATAATCCTGAGCCGTATAACGGCGGCCTGTTTGTAGAAATAATGTACAATCCCTTTTTATTGAGAGCCGCGCAGCAGCGGCCTGTTTGTCCTTTTTAAATTGTACGGCCAGAAATTTGTCAAACGAAAAATCGCTTTAATGTATGCAATGAACACCCTCATCAAATCGGAGTATGTTTTTGGATCAGGATATTCCTGTTTAATTTATTTTGGTGCTATAAACCTACGAAAATGGACGAAGAAAGCATCACTTGCATTTTCCCCTACTGGGAACTCGAAACAGGAAAGATCATCGAAAACCCAACAAGACTTTTCGAATTATTCCTTAACTGAAATTGCAGGACATATAGCCATGTGGATGAGTCAGCCTGTCAGGATAATGACTGGATTCCAGAATAAAGGATTCCGTCCGCATTGTCATTCACCCCATTTCCCAAGACTTTCGGAATAAGCTCTGATCTCTTCAAGCGACAGATATAAATCATTTATTTTCTTATGCTTTCTGTCTTTGTGAGTTATTGTTGACAACTCATAAAGTTCTCTTCCATAGCCTTTTTCAATTGTAAGCCTGTCCGTTGACTTTTCTTCGGCTGAGCGTATTCTTTTTAAAAGCAGGAATTTAACTGCAAATACAAGGTATTTGATCAACCCCATTTCAATATATCTTTCCTGATGGCATAATTCATGCACTATGAGGCCCGTCAGCACTTTTTCATTAAAACCGGTTGTTTTGTTACTTAAAACAATTACCCGGAAGAAGGGAGGTATCCAGACTGAGAAGGCATAAAAGCGCAGTGGTCCGGTAAAAACAAAAATTTTTTTCCCCCTTAGAAGCGTGAAGGACTTGTCAATAATATCCGATGTGATATCCCTTATTTCTTTCAGAGTAAATTGCATGAAGGGTCTTTGCAAATGTAAGAATGTAAAAATAGAAAATTTCTGGTGCAGAGGTAATATGAACAGTATTTGGAATGGGCTCTGATTTTTTATGAATGGTCATGTATTGATTTAAAAAAGAAAACCCCTGCGCTGATTGCTGATGAATCCTGCAGGGGTCTTAAAAGTTCCGGAAAATAGATGGGGTAATTGGGGAATGTAATTTCCGGAAAGAGGATTTTTGCTTTATCCGGTCCCTTCCGAAAGTCGCTTTCTTAAAATCTTATCGATAATCAGCAGTACAAAATCAGACAGGAACCGTGATAAAATTAATCCTAATCAGCCTCCCTGATTTTTTTTAAGGATGGCTTTGTATCAAGACATACAGCGATTGTATAAAAAGGCCTGAACTTTGTATGAATGTTATTCCTGATCAGTTATTAAAGCCAGCTTGTGAAACAAATTATTCCCCGGGACTGTACTGATTCAGAATTTCATTACTGATTTTTCATTACTTCAATCAGGTCATTGATCTTTTCTCTCGAGATATCCACCCTGAATTCATTCTGATTTTTAACGAGCAGGCATTGAAGCTGCCGGGTGTTTATTTTTTTCAGATATGCTGTATTTATTATTGCGGACCTGCTTATCCTGAAAAATTTCATTCCCGGAAGCTGAACTTCTATTTTATGAAGAAGGGATGTCACGGTTTCAGTTTTATCAGCTTCAAGATGGAAAACTGAGTAATTCCCATCGGCTTCAATATATACAATTTCGCCGGGATCAATAATCACAAAGCCCGAAACATTCCTGAACAATAGTTTTCTATGTGATTCTGCCAGTAATATGCTCTTATGTTTTTCCTTTTGAATGTCTCTTTCCCTGCAGCGGTTAACTGTTTCATTCAGCCTTACAGGTTCAACGGGCTTGAGAAGATAATCGAATGCCGCATATTCAAAAGCCCTGATGGCATATTCATCATAGGCCGTTGTAAAGACTATGAAAGGCTGATCGATATTCATGGTGTTGAGCTCGTCAAGAATGTCAAAACCACTTTTCCCGGGCATCTTGATATCGAGAAATACTATATCCGGATGAAGCGAACGGATCAGTCCTACAGCTTTGAACGGATCAGTTGTTGACCCTGTAACCCTGGCAAGTCCATTCCCTGTAAGGAGACTTTGAAGAAGATTCAGAGCCTCGGGTTCATCTTCAATTATCACGGCTTCCGGAATGTCATTCATCTGAATTTTATTTGAATTAAACGACAAAAGTTCACAGCCTTATGCGGGTTCAAAAATATAATCACATGGTATTGTGATCCTTATTTCAGTCCCGCATGAATTGTCCTCTCTATCTTTAAGATCAATTATCTCGATATTTGCCCTGGACCTGTTTACCCTGTTCATGAAATCAAAGATACTGTTAATTGTTTTCAGACCGTAACCGCTGCCACCTGTCCTGATCGACCCCGCTTTCTTCCTTCCCACCCCATTGTCAGTGACCGTAATTTCAAGGGAATTATTTATTTCACATATATTGACTCTTATATATCCTCCTTTAATTTTATTTTCGATCCCGTGCTTTATCGAGTTCTCCACAAAGGTCTGAATCGTCATCTTCGGTATAAGACGCTGAAGGTTCACATTTTCGTTTACATCAATTGTGTATGTAAGACGGTCCCTGAACCTTAGCTTCTGAAGTTCACAGTATCTTTCTACAAAATCTATTTCCTCTGCGACAGTCCTGACCATTGTGGTGTTATCCGCAAGCATTGTCCTCAGCAAGCCCGAAAGTTTCACAATGAAATTATACGACATCTCTTTTTCTCCTTTCATAACAAGCGATCCGACAGATGAAACCACATTAAAAATGAAGTGCGGGTCGAACTGCCTGACTGCCGAATTCATCTGAAGGCGGATAAGCTCGTTTCTTATCCTTAATTGTTCCTGCTTCTTCCTGATATTAAGTCTTGTTCCCCACCAGGTTGCAAATACGATAAGAGAAGCTAAAAGGATTATTGCCATGACCCTGAAAATCCAGGTCTGGAAAAATCCCGGTATTATGAAAAATTTCAATTGATAAGTATCTTTTGATTCGACTCCGTAGGCATTTATTGCCTTAAGCTGGAGTACATAGTTCCCGGGCTTCAGATTTTTGTATTCAACTTCTCTTTCCGGATTCCTGTCAGACCAGATATTTTCAAGTCCTGCAAGACGATGCTGAAAGAGTACTCTCTCGGGATTTGTTGTGGATATTCCTGCGAATTTGAATCTTAAGTTGCTATGCCGGCTTTTGATCCTTATATCTCCCTGCCTGCCATAAAAAAGATCAGGGACCTGGAGTGACTTCCAGGCCAGACTGTCAGTCTCATATTCAATATCTGTAACAATAACCCGCGGAGGATTCATATTGCGCCTGAGCCTCCCGGGATCGAGGATTATGGCTTTCCCTGATGTGAGGATCCAGAATCTGCCTTTTATATCCTTAATGATCCCATTATCGAGGCATTCACTACCTGTAAACCCATAGGATTTGTCTAATATCCTGAAGTAATCCGGATCGTTTCTGTAAAACTTATCGGTGTTTATTATGCAGATATCAGTCATCCTTCCAACCATAATGTTTGAGGAATCCATAACTATGATTGAATTAGCCGATATATTTATTTCCTCCGGAAGTCCATATCTGAGCCTGCCGGTCTGTTTATCCTTATAAAAAAGACCCTCATCGGATGTTATCCAGATACCGCCTCTGCTGTCTTTGACAAGGGTATATGTATACCCCGACGGCATTATTGAATCCACAAGAGGAACAGAATTCTTCCCGTCAAAAGCCGTTATCCCGTTTTCTCCTGACAGCCAGTATCTCCCGTAGTCATCTCTCAGAATGCCCTCAATTATGCCATATCCGCCAGGTGTAAATTCGGGGAAGAAGTCCATTTTCCCGTTTTTAAGATGATACAATCCATATCCAGTCCCGAAGAACAATGATTTATCGACAGGATCTTCGTAAATGATACAAACCTGTGCCTTTTCCGGGATGCCGGAGATCTTTTTAAATGAAGCGCCGTCCCATATAAGAACACCAGCATTAAGTGAAAAATAAACTTTCCCGTCGGATGCTCTTATGCTTCCTTTATAGAAAGCAACATCCCTGCTTTTAAAAAGCTTTCTGTATTCATTTCTGGGAATAAGTTTTTCGCCGTCGAATTCAAACAGATCACCTGTTATGGTGCCAAACCAGACATGTCCATTTTTGTCTTCGACCATGGCCCATGTGTTTTTCGGAAGGCCGTCTTCCGGTCCCAAATAGTTAAATGCAGTAGAAACAAGTTTGTAGAGATTGACTTCTGTTCCAAGCCACAGGTTCGATTCATTGTCGATGAACAAGGATGAATAATCAGGTGGTTTAATAATATTCAGATCATATCCGTCGAAGTACCTTATAAAACTGCCCTTGGACGTGGTAAATGAAGCTGCCCTGCCTTCCCTTTCAGTATTCGAAAGAACATATGGTATCAACCTGTTTCCGGCTACCTCATAAAACTCATTATGACCTGAAAGCAAAGGCCCTCTCCTGGTTTTAATAATATCTCTGATCCCTTCACCCAAAAAGTACAAGGTTCCGTCGCGCATCCTTTTCCAGGCATTGTTTTTTACATCAAGAAACAGGAAATAATCACCCTGAGCGTCATAATAGGAAATTGAAGTATTCAGTGTGTCATAAACAGGCCTGGATGTCGGATGATAAAAAAACTTTCCGTCTTTAAAACATAATACACTGAAATACTTTGTACCGAGATCTTTTAATAGAATGGCTATTGTGTCGCCTGAGTTGTTGATATATGAGATGTAATCAGATTGTTTCGGGAGCTCAAAGGGGAAATGTTCGAATCTGTAACCATTGTATTTTGACAGGCCCTTTGCTGAAAGCGCCCAGATATACCCTTTGTTATCCTCAAAGATCTGGCTTATTGTACTTGTAGGGAGGCCGTCCTTTCTGAAATAATTCCTGAACTCATAGCCGTCAAACCGCGAAACGCCGTTGCGTGTCATTATCCATAGAAATCCCCGGCTGTCCTGGTAAAGGCCTCTTGCCTGGCTTTGCGGCAGGCCGTCAAGAACCGAGTATTCCCTGAAGGGATAATTCTGGGCAGAAGCAGCCTGGTTTAAAACCGCCAGGTAAATGATAAACAGGGAAACCGGCACGACGAATTTTAACCGGAAGGGCTGTTTATATGTCCGACGAAATATCAATTTCAGGCTGGATTTAGGCAACCTGAAGATATGGTTACTATTGTCTTTCAAAATCAAGAATATGAAGGGCATCCCTTGCTATTCCTTCAACCGTAATTATTTCAGGTTCGGGTTTGCCGTTATCTCTATTAAGATACTGCATTCTGACTTTCGCAGGGAATTCAATTTTATATGGTTTGCAGGATGAAATAACACTCATGGCTTTTATTGCGCCGTCATAAAGCGCCTGCCTGGTCTCATCAAAAGGGTAAAGCATTGCAGCTTCGCGCGACAATCCCTTTTTTACGGGTACCGTAACTATTTTTTCCCCGAAGAATTTTACTGCTTCCCTGCATGTGGCCACATCTCCTGAGACCATAATGACTGGTATTCCATAATAGCCGGCAATAATTGCGTTTTGAGCGAGCTCCCCTGATTCAACGCCATTGTACCAGTATCTGTTTTCTGTCAACGAACTCTGGGTATGGTTCAGAACTCCGTCAGGCGTTCCCATCATTGCATGAAATCCGATCATTACCATTGCAGAGAATGTACTGTCGAGCAGCGACAGGTTGCCGGCTCCCGGCCTTGGACGCCCTGTAAT
>JAAYUS010000263.1 GCA_012517605.1 Bacteroidales bacterium | reverse complement strand
TCCGACTGAAGATGTTGAAAGAATGTATATAAAAGTTCTTAATGAACTGGATACAACAAGACCTTTTGAATCCTCGGCAACACAGGATTCCAGTGCCGTTACGGGCAACACCGGTGTATGGATGGGTCCGTATCCCGATGTTTATGCCTACGAGGTACCATCATACTGGTACACAAAGCTGGAATTCAACACTGAAGCTGCCCCTGCAGGGGAACAGATTCCGCCACTCGAGACAATGAGGAAGATGATGCCTGAAAAAGATCTCTGGCCGATGAGCGAATCATGGAACATCAGACTTCACAAAGCCTTCTATCCTCAGATGAGGAAAGCTCTTTTTGCAAGGTACGGGGAACCTCAGGGTATTGAGGAATACAGCATTAAATCGCAGGTCCATCAGTATGAAGCAACTAGGGCCATGTTTGAAGCATTTGCAGCAAACAAATACAAATCGAGCGGAATAATTTACTGGATGTATAATTCGGCCTGGCCATCGTTGTACTGGCAGCTTTACGATTACTTCCTTGCTCCGAACGGAGCATTCTACGGTACCAGGAAAGCCAATGAAAATATCCATATCCAGTATGCATATGATGATGGATCGATACGCGTTGTAAACAATGCATATCAGGATTTCAGGGGATTAAAGGCTTATGTAAAAGTCTACGACCTGGCCATGCAGGAGAAATTCTCAGGCGAAGCATCAGTAGATATCAAATCAGACGAAAGCCTGAGGGTTGCTTTCCCCGGGATGCCATCTGGTGCTGGTGAGATGACATTCATTAAACTGACTTTGAACGACGGCGAAGGAAAATTAGTCTCATCAAATTTCTACTGGCTCTCCGAAAAAGGCGACAAGAATGCCGACTTCCAGGCTTTGAACCGCCTTCCTGAGGTCGAGCTTAAATGTTCAGCTTCCACTATCAGCAGAGAAAAAGGTAAATATAAAGTTTCGGTTGAGATTGAGAATACCTCTTCATCCCTTGCCTTTGCAGTGAACCCGAAAATAGTTGGCAATGTGTCAAAAGACCTTATACTTCCTGTCTTCTGGGAAGATAACTATTTTGCTCTCCTCCCCGGTGAAAAGAGACAACTCAAGGTTGAATTCAGCGAACGCGACCTGAATAACGAAAAGCCTGTTTTTGCAATTGACGGCTGGAATGTAAATAAGGACGAAAAAGAAATCAGATAATCTGATGGAATTTTTCTGCATTTTCAACCTTTGTGTAACCTTTGTGCTTAACTTCGTTATCCTTTGTGGTTAAATATAAAGCATTGAACCCCAAAGGGTCACAAAGGGTTTCACGAAGGGCACAAAGAAGCAGTGATGCAGACTTGATCGGGTAAACCGGATTACCTATTTCAAGGGCACGATATGCCCAACCCATCCCCCGCCCGATGCAAGATGAAGTGTAAGGACATCCCCTGACTGAAACTCCTTTTCAGTCTTTTTGTAATCCTCAGCCCTCTTGTTTGCATTTATACCATCCTCTATGGCTTCAAGCCTGTATTTCCCGGGAGTCAGAAAATCCGTTTTGATTCTTATATCACGCTCATCCCAGTCGGTTATGGCTCCGATATACCATTCGCTTCCCGATCGCCTTGCCATAATCGTATATCTGGCAATCTTACCGTCGAGCAAAATTGTTTCATCCCAGAGTACCGGAATTTTAGAAATGAATTCAGTGCATTCTCTTTCACGGTAATAATCCGAAGGAGAATCGGGCAGCATTGTAAGCGGACTGCTGAGAATAACAAAGAGCGCCATGGCATGGGCTCTTGTCCCCTGCCCCATCGGGTAATCTCCGATTGGACGGAAATTGTCCTTTGAAGCATTGCGCATTGTTGCAGGGATATAATCCATCGGTCCCGTGAACATACGGATATATGGCAGCAGATTATGATGAACCGGATCATCATAGTTTGTCCATCCGTTGTATTCAAATTCAATTAGAGCCTCTCTTGTAAGAACGTTCGGGTATTTTCGGCTCAGTCCGCAGGGTTTGTAAGCCCCGTGGAAATCGACTATCATCTTTCTTTTTGCAGCCTCCCTGGCAACATTCTCATAAAACATTACCATAGGCTGGTCATCGCGGTTCATAAAATCGACCTTAATGCCTTTTATACCCCACTTCTCAAACTGATCGAAAGCTTTATCCCATTGTTTCTCAAGAGTGTGCCAGATCATCCAGACCATAATATCAACGCCTTTTGACCTGCCATAGGAAGTTACTTCATTCATGTCCAGCCCCGGTACAGTTGTAAGAAGGTTATCCTCGGGGCTCCATCCGTCGTCAAACAAGAAATACCTGAATCCGTACCGGGCGCAGAAATCAATAAAATATTTAGCCGTTTCTGTATTTATTCCTGCCTTGAAATCGACTCCGTAAATATTATGTTTTGCCCACCAGTCGAACATCACGACACCTGGTTTTATCCAGGAAACATCATTCAGGACATTGGGAGAGGCTAGCAGATACACCATATTATTGGCAATCAGATCCTTCTCAGTTGAGGCTACTGCAAATATACGCCATGGGTA
>JAAYUS010000262.1 GCA_012517605.1 Bacteroidales bacterium | reverse complement strand
GTAGCCGACATGCCGGGACGGAGAGGGTGCACCGTTCCTTTGTCTGTGAGATCTTTGTACGATTCAGGGAGCACAAGTATTTTCACGTCAAAATTTGTTACCTGGTCGGCTGAAACACCGGTTGTTTTTGCTGAATTTGCTATTTCGGTGACAACTCCCTTGAATTTGTAATCTACATATGCATCTACTTCAATTGTTGCTGTGTCTCCAAGCTTGACGCGGGGAATATCGTTCTCGTTTACCTCGACCTGTGCCTCCATCCTGGAAAGGTCGGCAACGCGGAGCATTTCAGTGCCGGCCATCATCCCGGTTCCGGCCACTCTTTCGCCAAGCTCCACAAGAAGCATCGAGACTGTGCCTGTCATAGGCGCATAGATTGATGTCTTCACAAGGTTCTCATTTGCCTCCTTGAGGGAAGCCTCAGCGCTCACAACTGAAAATTTCGCTGCATCAACTTCGGCTTTTGCAACAGAATATGAAGCTTCGGCCTGTTCATATTCCGACTTTGAAATGGTCTCTTCGCTGTAAAGCTGTTTGGTCCTGTTGAACGAAAGCTCGGCCTGAATGAACTGTGCTTCCGCCTGGGCAAGCCTTGCACGTGCGGAACTTATTGCAGCCATCGAACGGTCTTTCTGCGATATATAAACATCGGGTTTGATCCTTATAAGAAGCTGCCCCTTTTCAACGTGATCTCCCTCCTTCACTGTAAGCTCAACAATTTCGCCCGATACATCCGGAGTTATCTTTACCTCCTTTTCCGGCTGGATTTTACCATTAGCGGTAATGGTTTCGGTAATAGTCCTTTTTTGAGCATTTTCAACAGCAACCTTAACAGCAGCCGCCTTTCCGAACCAACCGGCTTTCTGGCCTATTATTGCAAATGCTATAAGAACAACAACTGCAGGAACAAGTATTTTAAGCAACCTGGTATTTTTCATGATTCTGTTTCTTAATTTGATGTTATTGTATTCAGGTTAAGTGGCAAGCCCTTATAAAAATCGAGAACTTTAATTTTAAAGATGAATTCATATTTTGCCTGTGCCATTTCCGATTGGGCATTCAGGAGTTGTGTTTTGGCAGCATTATAATCGACTGGGGTTATCATGCCGACATTGAATTTCTGCTCGGTGTATCTGAATGATTCCTCCGACGAACTGACAGCTTTTTGGCTGGCACTGTATTTTTTCAGCGCGGCCACGGCATCAGTGTAAGCCTGCTGGATATCCTTGTAAAGCTGCTTCTTTGTTCCTTCTAGAGCATACTGGCTGTTCTCGACTGCAAGTTTAGAATTTGATATGTTCCTGTTCACCTGCCAGCCATTCAGAATGGGAAGGTTCATTGAAATGCCAAGGCCAAAGTTCTTATTATTCTTCAACTGATCTTCAAACGACTGCATCGGCAGATCCTTTATGTATGAATATCTTGTTCCGAAGGTGTGGCTCAATGAAAAGCTCGGGCTTCTGGCACCTTTCGCGATCTTAAGGTCATATTCACTCGCGGCAAGCTTCAGTTCTGAGCTTTTGATTTCAGGGCGTGTCTGTGTGGCAAGATTAAAAATCTCATCAATGTTACCCGAAACAATTGAATTCTGGTCAACATGAATATCGGGCACGACAATTTCAAACCCTGCAGGTGTCTCAAGCTCCAGAAGCTGAGTAAGGTTAAGATACGATATCTCGAGCTGGTTTCTCATTGTCACAAGGCTAACCTCTTCCTGGGCAGCCTGTGCTTCGATCTGCAGAAGGTTACCACGCGCAGCGCTCCCTGCATCGACAAGTTTCCTTGTTTTTTCAATCTGCTGAAGGGTTATGTTCAGCTGGTTTTCGTTTGCAGTCACGAGCTCCTTGTTGAGAAGTATCTGAAGATAAGCTAGCGCCACGTTCAGGGATACATTGTCCGTTATCTTCTGAAGATCCTGTTCCCCTGCAAGAAGTTCATATTTATTTCTCTGAATCGTATTGAGGTTCTGCATTCCGTTAAAAACAGTTGTTCTTCCTCCCAGGTAGAAATAATCAGACTGCACCGTCTGGTTATAAAACGTGTAGGTATTCTGGTCGAGGGCACGGCCGAAAGAATAATCGTGCGACGCCTGACCATTAATGGTCGGAAGAAGGTTCATCTTTGACTGTTCAAGGGCATTTTTCTGCATCCTGGTTTGCAAAGTCTGCTGTTTTATCTGGATGTTGTGGTCGACAGCATATTTGATGCAGTCTTCAAGCGACCAGATCTTTCCCTGGGCATAACCGGGCAACCAGGATGCTGATATACAGACTAATATTAAGAATACAAATTGTTTCATATTACTTTTCATTGTTAATGAAGACTTTCCGCGTGGCAGACAGGTCGTAATTTCGCTTCAGAAAATACTGCTTCCACTGACATGTCCTTTCATTGTACGGCTTTGAAAATAAGGTTACGAAGATAAGAAATTACGATAAACTGAACATTATGTGATAATGAAATATTGACTTCAGGTATTTTTTAAAGATAATTTTGTGGTCAATGGTTAAAATGACTAACTTCACGGCCTGTATTAAAATCAATAAGTTATGCTTCATTATAAAGAAATAGGATTGGTAAATTCAAGAGAATTGTTCAAAGGTGCAGTGAAAGGCGGATATGCTATTCCTGCCTTCAATTTCAATAATCTTGAACAGTTGCAGGCCATCATCAGCGCCTGTGTTGAAACAAAATCTCCTGTGATTCTGCAGGTATCAAAAGGTGCGCGCAAATATGCAAACCAGACCCTCCTCCAGTATCTGGCAAAAGGGGCCGTCGAATATGCAAAGGAACTCGGTTATGCTATTCCGATTGTCCTTCACCTCGACCATGGTGATTCATTTGAGACATGCAAATCGTGTATCGAGAGCGGATTTTCATCGGTTATGATCGATGGTTCACATTTCCCCTATGACGAAAACGTAAAGCTCACAAAACAGGTTGTTGAATTCGC
>JAAYUS010000261.1 GCA_012517605.1 Bacteroidales bacterium | reverse complement strand
TCCCTCCTGTCGATAATGACTTTATATATCTTACCGATCTTATTACTGTTCAGCTCTTCGGATACAGATTGCTGTACAGCCATGAGTTCAGCGACTCTTGCATCTTTTGTCCTCTGCGGGATTTCATCAGTGTAGTTCTTCCATGCATAAGTTCCGTCTTCATGCGAATACGGAAAAACTCCAAGCCTGTCGAAACGGAATTCAGAAATGAATTTTTTTAATTCCTCATGTTCCTTTTCTGTTTCTCCCGGATGTCCTGATATCAATGTTGTTCTTATTGCTGCATCAGGTAATTCCATTCTTATCTTCCGGAGAAGTTCCCGGGTTTCTTTCTCACCATGCGATCGTTTCATCAGATCAAGCATTTTTCCGGAAATATGCTGTATTGGCATATCAATGTATCTGCAGATAACTGGATTCTCCTTCATAATGCTGATTAATCCGCCAGGAAAGTTCGCAGGATAAAGGTAATGAAGACGTATCCATTCAAAGGACCGGATTTTAAGCAATTCCGTTACAAGTTCAGGAAGCTTTTGTGTTTTGTAGAGGTCCAGTCCATAGTAGCTGAGATCCTGTGCGACAAGAATAAGCTCCCTGACACCTTTGCCTGCAAGCGATTTTGCCTCACTGAGAATATCTTCAATGGGCCTGGATACGCATTTGCCGCGGATAAGAGGTATTGAGCAGAAAGCGCAGGTGCGGTCGCATCCTTCAGATACCTTCAGATAGGCATAGTGTGACGGGCCGGTTAGTCTTCTGTCATTCTTCAGATCTTCTTTCGGCTCGATGCCAAGCTCCCTGAGAATGTCATTTATATTGTTAACGCCGAAATATTTCTTTACTTCGGGTATCTCTTGTCGCAGTTCGTCAGCATACCTCTCAGACAGGCAGCCCATTACATAAAGGTTCCTGATCCTGCCCGACTGTTTTGCCTTTACAAATCCGAGTATCGTATCTATGCTCTGTTCCCGTGCATCATTTATAAATCCACAGGTGTTAACAATAACGGTATGCGCGGAAGTGTCAACAGGATCATATACAACTGAATATCCTCCCTCTTCGATCTGACGGAGTAGCTTTTCGGAGTCGACTGTGTTTTTTGAACAGCCGAGTGTAACAAGGTGGATTTTCTTTTTGCGCGTATACCCTGATCTAGTATTTCTCATTTTGATTCTGAGAAAAGTGAATCGACGAATTCATGCGGGTCGAAAATCTGAAGATCAGTCATTTTTTCCCCGAGTCCAATATATTTCACAGGTATTCTGAACTGGTCGGAAATACCTATTACCACTCCTCCCTTTGCAGTTCCGTCGAGTTTTGTAACAGCAATAGCCGTAACGTCGGTGGCAGCCGTAAACTGTTTAGCCTGTTCGAATGCATTTTGTCCTGTAGATCCGTCAAGTACAAGGAGTACCTCATGCGGAGCTTCAGGTATTACTTTTTCCATTACCCTCTTTATTTTTGAGAGTTCATTCATCAGGTTAATTTTATTATGAAGTCTTCCGGCAGTATCAATTATCACCACGTCGTAACCGCCTGCAGCTGCAGCTTTGACGGAATCAAATGCGACAGACGCAGGATCGGATCCCATATTTTGCCTCACCAGCTGGACACCTGCTCTTTCTGACCATATCCGGAGCTGGTCAATAGCTGCTGCACGAAAAGTATCAGCTGCGCCAAGCAGCACTTTTTTTCCTGCAATTTTATACTGCCATGCGAGTTTTGCAATTGTGGTAGTTTTTCCGGATCCGTTCACCCCGACAACCATTATGACGTAGGGTTTTGCAGGAAGTGGTGAGATGAAGTCATTTTCAGGTCCTGAAATATTCTTGTCGAGGAGGGCTGCTATTTCCTCTTTAAGTATCCTGTTCAGTTCGGCAGTGTTCAGGTATTTTTCCCGTGCTACCCTTTCTTCTATCCGGTCAATAATCCTCAGGGTAGTTTCAACACCCACATCAGATGAAACCAGGATTTCTTCAAGGTTGTCGAGCACCTCGTCGTCGACTTTAGATTTTCCTATGACAGCGCGGGAAAGTTTTGAAAAGACGTTCTCTTTTGTCTTTTCAAGACCTTTGTCAAGGATCTCCTTTTTCTCATTGTTCCCGAATCCGAACCAGCCCATGCTGAAATGTTTAATAGACTTCAAATATAAAAAAAGCTTTCTTCATTACGGAAGAAAGCTCTGTAAGGTAAGTAAAAACAATTACTTATTTCTTTGTAAAAAAATCCTTGATATGATCATTATGAACTACTTCCTCCTTAAACTGATATGAATTTGATTTATCAGATTTGACCATCTTGATGCACTTGGTAAAAACCTTACCGCTGCCTGTTTTAAGTGATGCAACAACTTTCTTTGCCATGGTTCTTTATTTTATTTCTCTGTGAAGTGTATATTTCTTAAGATAAGGGTTATATTTTTTTCTTTCCAGGCGGTCAGGTGTGTTTTTCCTGTTTTTGGTTGTAATATACCTTGACATTCCGGGAACCCCGCTCTCCTTTTGCTCGGTGCATTCAAGAATAACCTGCTGCCTGTTACCTTTTGCCTTCTTTGCCATTTCCTTGTTTTATTTTAATAGTTCAAGATGTAACCTTTTTCCTTTGCTTCTTTCAGGACAGCCGTAAGTCCTTTTTTATTAATAAGACGGATCCCGGAAGCTGATATTTTCAGGGAAATCCATCTGTCCTCCTCGGGAAGATAATATTTCTTTACAAAAAGGTTCGGGTAAAATTTCCTTTTGGTCCTTCTCTTTGAATGCGATACGTTATTTCCCACAACCGCTTTCTTCCCTGTTACCTGACAAATCTTTGACATCGATTCTCTTTTTATTTCTTATTTTACGTCTTTTTAAAACGAAGCGCAAAATACGTGATTTTTATCTGATTAACCAAATATTTGCTTTAATTTTTTTCAACAGCTCTGAAAAAGGACCTTTATGTGCTGATAATCTGCTTTCTGAGAAGATTCAGGGCTGCATAAGTAAATCTGGTAATGTTTGTAACTCTGTCAGTTGTAAAAGCATGTTTTTCAGTAATGGTGCCCGATCCCCGGGAGACAGCAATCCAAATTGTTCCCACCGGTTTAAGTTGAGTTCCTCCTGCTGGTCCGGCAATACCTGTCGTGGCCACTGCAAAATCAGTCTTCATCAGGTTTCTGGCTCCTTCAGCCATAGCCGCTGCAACTGACTCGCTGACAGCGCCTTCCCTTTCAATCAATATCGGATCTACCCCGAGGACACTTGTTTTAATATCATTCGCATAGGCAATAACACTTCCCCTGTAATAGTCTGACGATCCCGGCACACTGGTTATTTTGTGGGAAATATTACCTCCGGTGCAACTTTCGGCTGTGCACAAAGTAAGATTTTTATCTCTCAGGAGCCTTCCGACAGCCATTTCAAGGGTCTCTTCATCCTCACCATAGATAAACTGCGGAATTGTTTCATAGAGCTTGCAGACCTGTTCTCCTGTAAGTTTGAGCAATTCTTCCCTGTTGTCTCCGGTTGCTGTCAGCCGAAGCTTGATGATGCCTGATGAAGGCAGGTAGGCAAGTTTTATGCATCGCGGCAGGCCGGCTTCGAAGTCTGTAAGGATCTCTGCCAGTCTTGCCTCCGGTGTACCAAAGGTCATAATGTTCTTATGGACGATCACCTGGGATGTAAATCTTTTGCCGAGTGCGGGAATTACATGTTCATTCATTATGTATTTCATTTCCGAAGGAACGCCAGGCATGGAGACAAAGACAGTTCCGTTCTTCTCGAACCACATTCCCGGGGCAGTTCCGGCGGCATTTGTGAGGACAGTGCAGGATTCAGGCACTTCGGCCTGTTTTCTGTTGTTCTCATTCATCGGGAATCCCCTTTTTGACATCATCGACTCAATCATACCCAGCACCCTGAGGTCCAAAACAAGCTTTGTGTTAAAGAATTCACAAAGAGTATTTTTTGTTATGTCATCGCTTGTCGGTCCCAGTCCGCCTGTTATAAGAACAACATCCGACCTTGAAGATGCATCGGAAAGGATTCCAAGAATGTCTTCTCTTTTATCATGGACTGACGTTTTTCTGTGAATGTCGAATCCGAGGCTGCTCAATGCCTGTCCCATCCATGCTGAATTTGTGTCAACAGTCTGCCCTATCAGCAGCTCGTCACCTATTGTTATTATTTCAGCTTTCATTGTATTTATGTCAAAAGAGGCTCGATTCCATTGAACCGGCCTCTTATCATTCAGAGCGGGAAACGGGGGTCGAACCCGCGACCCTCAGCTTGGGAAGCTGATGCTCTACCACTGAGCTACTCCCGCAATCAGTAATTTCGGATTTCGTAATTTTGATTTCGGATTTATATGATACCGGAATCAGAAGGCAAAATTATAAATAATTCCATTACCTGCAATCATCAACCTTAATTCCGAATTCACCATCCCGGATTCCGAAATCTGCATGAGCCTCCAATGGGACTCGAACCCACGACCTGCTCATTACGAATGAGCTGCTCTACCGGCTGAGCTAAGGAGGCCTTAACAGGTGCAAATATAAAAAATCATTCCAACTTTGCCAGCCGGGCAAGCAAAGGAGGATGAGAATAATGGAAAAAAACGTATGCAGGATGTGGCATCATATTCGACAGATTTTTGACTGACAGCTTTTTAAGTGCGCTGGCAAGAAATTCAGGATTGTAGGTGTCGCGTGCATATCTGTCGGCTTCAAACTCATTTTTCCTCGAAATATAGTTTCCTGCAAGGCCAATGACAAGTGAAAGCGGACTATACAGGATGCCAAAGACTATCAGTCCGATGTGAAAACTGGATGTCCCGGCGCCAAGCGCTCCTGACAGTGCCGGATTATCTACAACAAGTGAAAAAAGAAAAAGCATGAGTCCGGTCTGGAGTATTGATGATACAAGTCTCCTGAGTACATGCTTCTTCTTGTAATGCCCTGTCTCATGCGCCAGTACGGCAACTATTTCTTCATCTGACATTTCCTTGATAAGAGTGTCATACAGCACAATCCGTTTTTTTGATCCGAAACCTGAAAAATAAGCATTTGCCTTTGTGCTTCTCTTTGAACCGTCAATGACATAAATATTCCTGAGCCTGAATCCTGCTTTTGCTGCATAAGCTTCAATTTTTGAGCGGAGCGGACTTTCAATAAGAGGTGTTTGTTTGTTAAATAGGGGAACTATCCATTCGGAATAGAAGAAATTTATGAATATCGAGAATACAGTTATGAGCCCCCATGCATAAAGCCAAAATCCTTTTCCCAACCTGTAATAAATCCATGTTATCAGTGCCAGTACCGGAATGCCAATAATGAGAGCTATGAACCATGACTTCAGATGATCAGTTATAAATGTCCTTACTGTCATTGTGTTAAATCCATATTTCTTTTCAATTACGAAGGTGTCGTGCCAGCTGAAAGGGAAATTGATTATCTCCGAGCCAACACCGATGAAGGCGAAAAAAAGAAGTGATATAATAATGACATCGTTGCTTACGGATCTGACAAGTGTATCGAGAAAGGCAAAACCACCCAGGATGACCATAAGCAGTATTACTGCAAGGTTGAATAATGATGACCAGAATGAAAGCTTCCTGTTGTCCTTTTCATAAAGCTGTGTTTTCCTGTAGGCTTCCCCGTCGCAGATCCCCTTAAGTTCTGCGGGCAGTTTTTCCGACCACATCCTTGAATTGAGATATTCAAGGTATCTCTCAAGCAAAAAACCTGAAACCGGGATGATGATTATCAGGTAGAAAACAAGACTGTTCATTCTGATACAGGAGGTTATAAAAAAAAGAAGCAGGGCGCCTGTTTAAAATAAGTGTGGAATAAATATGTCTCGCTGCATTTCCTCGTGCTAAAAGGATAGGCGCCCTGCAATACCACAAATATAATAAAAATTTTAAGTTAACATACCACCACAGACATGAATTGTTTGTCCGGTAACATAAGATGACAGGTCGGAAGCAAGGTATAAAGCTGTATTAGCCACATCTTCAGGAGTTCCGCCACGTTTAAGCGGGATTTTATTTATCCAGTCGCTCTTGATGTCGGGGGGAAGGTTTTCTGTCATCTCGGTAAGAATAAATCCCGGGGCTATCGCATTGCATCTGATATTCCTTGATCCCAGCTCTTTTGCAACGCTTTTTGTGAATCCAAGTATTCCCGCCTTGGATGCTGAATAATTGCTTTGGCCTGCATTTCCCGAGACGCCTACCACGGAGCTCATGTTTATTATCGATCCGCTTTTCTGCTTAAGCATTGGCTGCAATACAGCCTTTGTCAGGTTAAATACCGATTTAAGGTTGACCGTCAGAACGCTGTCCCACTGATCTTCTGTCATTCTCATAAGCAATGTGTCCTTGGTTATTCCGGCATTGTTTACCAGAATGTCGATTTTCCCGAAGTCCTTGACAATTTCATTTACAACTTTCTGGGAGTCCTCAAAATTTGCCGCATTGGAAATATATCCCTTTACCGTAACATTATGGGCTTTCAATTCATGAATTGTGTTTAAAAAAGCCTCATCTTCAACTATATTGGTGATAGCTATTGATGCTCCCTCAGCAGCGAACCTTTTTGCTATTGCCTTTCCTATTCCACGGCTTGCACCGGTAATAAGGGCAGTTTTTCCTTCGAGTAGTCTCATACAATATTCAATTTTGAATTTTGCAAATATATATAAAATATGTTCAAGCCATAATATGGCCGTGCCATGGAATAAATGCGGTCATGCCATGGCATGACCCCTGAGAATTTCTTTAACCGTTTTGCCAATATCAGCAGGTGATTGCACAACATGGATCCCGCATTCCTTCATTACAGATGCCTTAGCTGCGGCTGTATCATCCTTTCCTCCTATTATTGCGCCTGCATGTCCCATTCTCCGTCCCTTTGGCGCGGTTTGTCCGGCAATGAAACCGATGACCGGTTTGGTCCCATGGTCCCTGACCCACTCAGCCGCATCGGTTTCCATAGTGCCTCCTATTTCACCTATAATGACTGTCGCTTCAGTATCATCATCCCTGTCCATCAGCTTTAGGGCATCCAGAAGTGTGGTTCCGACTACCGGATCACCACCGATGCCAATGCCAGTTGATTGCCCTAATCCCAGCCTTGTTATCTGGTCGACAGCTTCATAGGCAAGTGTTCCTGATCTTGATATAATTCCCACATGTCCTTTTGCATGAATGAATCCGGGCATTATTCCGACCTTTGCTTCGCCCGGCGTTATTATTCCCGGACAGTTCGGTCCTATTAGCCTGCAGTCATAGGATTTAAGATATTCCTTTACAGTTACCATATCCGACACCGGAATCCCTTCTGTTATCGCAACGATCAGCCTTATTCCCCCTGCCGCAGCCTCCATAATGGCATCGGCTCCTGCATGCGGTGGAACGAAGATGATCGAAACATCAGCCCCTGTTTCCTTTACCGCATCTGAAACGGTATTGAAAACAGGCAGTCCAAGGTGAGTCTGACCTCCTTTTCCAGGGGTTACGCCTCCTATTACATTTGTTCCGTAATCAATCATCTGCATGGCATGAAAGGTGCCTTCACTGCCTGTAAATCCCTGTACCAGGACTTTGGAAAACCTATCGACCAGGATGCTCATAGAAACCAGAAATTAAGTGAAAATCAATAGTTCACAAGGCAGTTGCCAGTGACTAAGACAACATGTCATGCATCAAATATACCTAAAAAATCGTATCAGATTCCGGAGATAATTATAAATGCAGAATTTTATGTAAGTTTGATAAAGAATCAGGGTTGAAGAAGAAAACCGCCGATTCAAATTTCATCCGACCAGTTCATCTGCTTCAGAAACGGCAGACATATTGAAATGAATTTGAAGTAATTAAACCGGTAAAAAGTATGGCCTATAATATTGAGCCGGTCCTGTACATCGGTATTTCCCAGTCATTCTTTGCTGGTTTGCTGATATCCACCAAAAGGCCGTTCAACACAGCCAACAGGCTTATGGCTGCGTGGATGTTCATATTTTGCATCGAAATGATCTTTGCTCTCATTAACAGCAAGGTCATTGAGATGTATTCATTCCCTTTTATAGCCTTTGCCTATGGTCCCTTGCTATATCTATATGTTCTTTTCATGACAAATCCGGAACGTAAATTTAACCGGCTTTCACTTCTTCATTTTATTCCTTTTGTTATTTTTTTCACAGTATCCGTTGTTTTCCGCTCTGAACCGCTGATCAGGGATCTCAGAAGCTTTTTCAGACCCGACAGATTCATCTCATTGAGAATAATTTATTCACTTTCATTTTTTCTTTCGATAACCATCTATAGCATATTGTCGTTCATTAAGATAAAACAACACCAGGATAACCTTAAAAACCTTGTTTCATTCACATCCCAGATCATAACCCTTAACTGGCTTAAGGTCCTCTCCATATCCTTCTATCTGGCATATTTCATTTTATTTATTCTTGGCGGATTGAACATGATAGGCAATTTCATCCCTTTTGATCCCTATTTTGTGATTTTCGGATTCATCGCACTTTTTTCATTTGTTTTCAGCTTTTACGGGATAAGGCAGCCTGCGATCTTTGGAGAAGTTGTACATAATGACCAGGCAGACAGGGAAGAGACTGAAAAATACTCAAGGAGCGGGCTCAGGGATCAGCAGGCGGAGAAATACCTGAAAAAACTCCTCGATTACATGGAATCAGCAAAGCCTTATCTGAATGGTGATCTTACAATTCATGACCTGTCGGCAGCCACAGGAATTTCCCGTCACCATATAACCCAGGTCCTGAACGAAAAATACAAAAGGAACTTTTTTACTTTCGTAAATGAATACCGCATCAGGGAAGTAATAGAACGCTTCGGCGATCCCAGGTACAATAATTACACAATTCTTGCCATTGCCCTCGATTCAGGATTCAATTCGAAAACAACCTTTAATTCATTCTTTAAAAGCCAGACCGGCTGCACTCCAAGTGAGTACAGGCAGAAGCTGACCGGTGTTACGGCCTGAGAGGTACGGCCTGAGCGGATCGTACAACTTCATAATGTCACCAGGGTACGTAATAAGCGGAACGGACGATTTTTAATTCCGGAACCTTTTCCTTTGTCTAAAAGAATTTTATGAGGTTTCTTTTTGCATTATATGTTTTGTTTAATCTTAATATCCTGATCATCATAGGGCAGGATTCCCTGACAGTCGGAAGCAATGACGCAGCATACCGGTCTGCAGGAGGTTTCCTCAGAGGAGGCTTGTATACATGGCTTGATAAAAAGGACGATAAACTATATTTCCCTGCAGTTTTTTCAGATTTTGCCCTGAAACTTGAAGCCGGAAGAAGAGATCAGTATGGGATTTATGCGGATCTTCGCTTCAGGTATGGCGCTGAGTTCAACAAACCGGTCAACAGGCTTGATTTAAGGGAAGCCTGGGTAAGTTATTCGCCGGGAAGTTTTACATTTTCAGCCGGCCGTAAAATAGTCAAATATGGCAGGTGCGATTTTACAAATCCCACATCAAAACTGAGTCCAGCCAACTATACGTACCATTCGCCCGACAAAGAAGACCTTGATATGGGGAACATCATGTTCTCTGCAAAATATTTTCCATCCGGGAAAACAGATATTGAAGCAGTTTTTCTCCCCTGCTACAGCCCATCCGTATTGATAATAGAACCTGTGGAAATGCCTTCGTTCGTCACTCTGAAAAAACTACCCGATATTGTTGCACAGAAAAACATGTACAGCTATGCTTTCCGGGCTTCATTCCATTTGAGGCAGGCTGACCTGAGTGTATCATGGTTTGATGGCTTTGATCCGCTTCCCGGGATATCGCTTGACGATTTCGTCCTCGATCTTAACGGCCAGATCCCATCGATGTCAGCAGTTTTGTCAGTTACTCCCTACAGAAACCGGGTTACAGGATTTGACTTTGAGACAACTGCCGGAATGTTAGGCATAAGGTGCGAAGCGGCATTCTCAAATCCTGCTCTTTCATACAGAACCAACGACTATGTCCCGATGCCTGAAATAAAATGGGCCGCCGGAATTGACAGGCCGGCAGGAAACTGGCGCTTTACAGCCGAATACAGCGGAAAGTATATTACAGATTTCATTAAATCTGAAGCCGATCCTCTTTTGGGATCAGAGTATGATATGGCCTCCATAATGGAATTACTTTCATTTCCGGGTTTTGATCCTGAATATTATGTAACACAACAGGTAGTTGCATTTAATAGATTGTTTAATAGTCAATTAAAAAGAACGTACAATTCATTTGCATTAAGAATTGAGGCAGAACTTGGCTATGGGAAATTCATGCCGTCATTTCTTTCAATTTACAACATTACCACTCGTGATCTTATGTTGATACCTGAAATAAGACTGAAACCCGGAGATGGTTTTATACTTGCGTTCGGGGCAGAGGTCTATTCAGGCAGAAAAGGATCGCTGTATGATCTTATTGACGATTTTATGAATAGTGCTTATTTATCAATGCGTGTCGATTTTTAATAAAATGACGGATTTTATTATTAAATACAGATGGTTTATTATCAGGTTGTTCATAATAACAGGTGCAGGCTCATTCCTTATCATTCCCGGTATAAAAACAGATCCTGATATCAGGAATTATATCCCGGAATCGATTGCTTCAAGAGCTGAAACAGATAAGATAGAATCTGTTTTCGGAGTTCAGGATATGATAATGATACTCTTTTCCGACGGAATGATGATTAGTCATGATAACCTTGATATTATCAGGAAAATTGACAGGTCCATCTCAAGGATAAGCAGCATAAGCGACAGAATATCTCCGTTCACTGTTAAGTCGATAAGGAGTGAAGAAGGAATGATGGTAGTGGATCCTCTTATATCGATTATACCTTCCGACACTGACGGACAAAAAAAGCTTGAAAAGGACATATCTGAAAACCGGTTTGCTGCAAATACTGTTTTTTCTGATGATCTTACATCTGCTGCCATAACAGCGACATTAAGCAGCTCAGTTCCGGAAACACTGAATCTTCAGAAGATTGATTCGGCACTTAAAACCGAAACCGGGAATATGCAAATTCTCAGGGGCGGATTGCCTTATATAAGGAAATATCTTCTGGAAGAAGTGAACAGGGATGCCATATTACTAATACCTGCTGCACTTGTCATTATGCTTCTGGTACTGAAAGTCAATCTGGGAACCTGGCGCAGTGTGCTTCTGCCGTTCGGTATTGTTTTTGTCACTACTGCCTTAAGCATGGCTTTGATACCGTTGTTTGGATGGAAGATGTCTATAATAACCGTCCTCGTGCCGGTAATTCTTATTGCAGTTGCAAACAACTACGGGATTTATCTTGTGGCAAGGTTTCAGGAGCTTAGTTTAAGATACCCTGATTTATCAAAAAAAGACCTCATCCGCCTGCTTCTCAGCTCACTTAATATGCCCATACTGTTTAGTGGACTTACTACAGTTTCAGGATTGCTGGGATTAATGATGCATTCTATAATTCCGGCCCGTCAGGTGGGGTTACTTGCTGCCGCAGGTGTCTCAGCAGCCCTGCTTATGAGCCTGATTGTTGTTCCTGTCATGATTTATGTCAGTGGTATTGCCAAATTCATCAGGAAAAAAAAGACAAGAACGACACGACGATTTGAAAAGCTCCTTGGCAGGATATCGGAAATCATTATTGCCAGGAACGGTATAATACTCGCTGTTTCACTGTCAATTGTGCTTTTGTTTGTATCAGGTATTTTTCTGCTCAGGATCAATACAAACCAGGAAAACTACTTTTCTGAAAGACATCCGGTTAGAGAAGCTTCAAAAATGATAAACTCAAAATTCGGAGGCTCACAAACAATTTCTGTAATGATCGAAAGTGATATCCTGGATCCCGTAGTGATGAACGAGATTGATAAGATGACAAGATGGGCAGAGGGTCAGAAAGGAATCGGAAATGTATTTTCCATATCGCAGATTGTCAGGGAAATGAGTAAGGCTATCTATACTAAAGATGAATATGGGTACGACATGATACCCGATACCCGCGAAGGAATTGCACAGATGTTTGAGCTTTACAATATGAGCGGTAATCCGGAGGACTACAGGAGGCTTCTGGATCCTGCATATACAAAAGCGCATATCCTTATAAAACTTGCCAGGCCTGAAAATGAAATAATTATGTTTGTCAAATCAGGCATAGATGAATTATCAAAAGGTTTCCCGGGAAAAGTAACCACCGGAGGCTATGCCCTTATAATGGCCGACTTTGCCCATTCCATAATAAGAGGACAGATATTTTCACTCATTTTTGCAGTCGTGACAGTATTTCTGCTTTTATCAATAATTTTCAGGTCATTCAAAGGCGGGCTTATCGGTTCAGTACCGCTGATAGCATCAATTATTGTGTTACTTGGATTCATGGGGTTTTCAGGAATAGAACTCGATGCCGCCACTGCATTACTTTCTTCCATAATGATCGGTGTCGGTGTAGATTTTACTATTCAGTTTATCTGGTGCTACAACCTGAAAGTAAACAGTGGATTATCATTCACTGAAGCTGTTCCCGAAGCAATGAGTACCATAGGAAGGAGCATAATTATTAATGCCCTGGTTGTTATGTCAGGGTTTGCTGCACTTATCTTCTCTGGATTCACATCCATAAGATTCTTCGGATACCTTGTGATCATATCAATCGGATCCTGCATGCTTGGAGCATTGATAGTTATTCCGGCGATACTTGTGCGTTACAGACCGGGGTTTATTGGATTCAAAACGAACAAAACTTCAGAAAATGAAAAAGAAAACAATTATGCTGGCTATCCTTCTGCCACTGTTGCAGGCGTCAGCACAAAATCCTGATGCGGCTCAGATAATGATGAAATGCCGCGATCTCAGCATTACCAGATCGATGACCGGAAAAATGAATCTGAAAATTACTGAAAAGAATGGCTCGACCCGCAACAGAACAATATCAATGACTTCAAAAAGCTATGACGGAGGGCTGGAAAAACGACTGATCAGATTTCTTGAACCTGCTGATGTGAGGGGTACTGCCATGCTTATTGTTGATAACAGGGATATTCCTGATGAAATGTGGATATATCTTCCGGCTTTGAAAAAAACACGAAGGATTGTCACGTCTGAAAAAGGGAAGAGCTTTATGAGCTCGGAGTTTTCGAATGCCGATATGACCTCTCCCACTTTGTCGGATTTTTCATATAAGCATATTACTGTTGCCGGACCTGCCAACCAGTGGATCATCGAAAGCATACCTGTCACCGATGACAAAGCTGATGAATACGGATTTTCCCGAAGGATTAGCTATATCGACAAGGATTCATATCAGACGAAAAAAATGGAATTCTATGGTTTTGATAACCGGTTGTTTAAAGTAATTGAGATCAGAGATGTAGTCCTTCTCAGGGATGGAAAGTATATGATCAGGGATATGGCAGCTTCAAATCTATTAAACGGTCGCAAATCGGAGATTGTATTCAGTAATCTAAGCGAGGGAACCGATATTGATGATTCCTTCTTTACCCTTAGAAATCTTGAGAAGTAAATTATGGCTGCAGGTTTTCATCCCTCCCTGAAGCTACGGCCGGCAAAACAGTTTGCAGATTGTCCGGAAGTCAGCTCTAAGTCTCTTTTTTCGCAACATCCACCTTTCACCTTTCACCTTTCACCTTTCACCTTTCTCCTACGGTCTTATGATCGTTCCGTCGCCTTTGCGCAGAGTCCAGTTTGATTTTGTACCTATCGGATATTTTGCTGCTTCCTTTTCGTTAATATCCACACCCAGGCCGGGAGCTTCATTAATGTACATATAACCGTTCTTATAGGTCTGGCATCCAGGGAAAACAGCCTGTGCCTTTTCGTTCCAGAAATGTGATTCCTGAATTCCAAAATTCCATACTGCCAGGTCTATATGGGCATTTGCCGCATGTCCGACCGGTGAAACATCGCCGGGACCGTGCCATGCTGTTTTAACATTGAACCATTCACCAAGTCTGGCTATCTTCATTGCAGGCGTTATACCTCCGATCTGGGATATATGAACCCTTATATAGTCAAAGAGCTGATCAACCATATAATCCCTGAACTCATTTATGTTATTGAAAAGTTCTCCCATTGCTATTGGGACAGTTGTTGCAGCCCTTAGATTCCGGAACCATTTCATATTTTCAGGTGAAAAAGGATCTTCAATAAAATATGGTCTGTACTGTTCGAGCTGTTTTATCATATTTATGGCATCAAGCGGCTCAACCCTTTCGTGTATGTCGTGAAGCAGTTCCACATCTTCACCGCAGGTCTTACGAACATATTCAAAGATCTCCGGAACACGTTTCAGGTAAACACGCTGGTCCATGTACATATCCTCCTGTCTGCCAAAGCCTGCCTCAATATAGTCAGGTTTCTTTTCAACAGTGCCTACTCCGCCATAACCTCCAAGCTGGATCCTGACGTGCCTGAAACCCTGATCCATGAATTGCTTTACGCGTTCTGCAAGAATTTCAGGAGTTGGTCCGCTGGCATGTGCATAGCAATCCACAGCTATTCTGCATTTCCCGCCAAGAAGCTGATAAACAGGCATATTTGCACGTTTACCCTTGATATCCCATAATGCTTCATCAATACCGCACAGTGCATTATTAAGTACCGGACCATTCCTCCAGTAGGAACTAACATAGGCCGACTGCCACATATCTTCAATATTGTCAACATCTTTTCCGGCACAAAAATCATTCAGATAATCGTTTATTGCAGAAATGACCGCCGTTGCCCTTTGCGTGAATGTGGCGCAGCCGAGACCATACAGGCCAGGCTCTGTGGTATCGACCCTGACTATGATAAGGTTTGAACCTTCAGGTGCAGTTGCTATTGTTTTCACGCTTTTTATCCTGACAACAGGTAATCCTGCTGCCCACGAAGGTGTTGTCTTCATTTCCGCCCTTGCTTCCGGGGTACCGAACAACCCAAGCACTCCGGCAGCAGATCCTGCTGCCAGTATTTTCATCGCTTCCCTGCGACTTATTTCGGACTTTTCTTTGTGGTCTTTCATAATGTAAAAATTGCTAAAATTCAGAGTATTAATATTATGACAGTGGTTTCATCCATATGATCTGCCTTTCATAATTATCAGGAAGCTTGTAAGACTTTATGTGATCCGTCAGATTTTCGCCAATCACTGATATTTTGTCCAGCTCAGTATTTCCAGGGCCCATCGTTGCACAATGATTCAGGTAACCTACTTTTGTGAAATCAATACCCATAAGTTCCACTCCAACCCTGTCGGCTGCAAGCCAGTCCTGACTTACCACACACACCCTGTGATCAATAGGAGTTCCAAGAGTCGTACCATTCCCTTCCATTTGCGGCGGCTCCAAATACTGATTTTCTTAAAAAGTCGCGACGGTCGTTTTTCTTCATATCTGTTTATCCTGAAAGTGGTGATGATTTATGGTTTGCATAAATTTCGTAAATTAATTTGTAAAGCATCATCAATACATGTAAATCAATATGACTGAATTTTGAATTTATTTTCACTGATGCTCCGAAAGTTTTCTAATTTTGACATATAAGGTTTGGTAGTTATGATCAGAAAAGACGAGACGATCTGTGCTCCGGCAACAGCCCCTGGAGGAGCAATTTCAATAATCAGGATCAGTGGTCAGGATTGTTTTGAAATTTGCAGGAAGATCTTCTTTCCCCACGACAGCAAACTGGTAGTTTCAGAACAAAACGGAAATACAATTATCCACGGTGAGATTCGCAACGGGAATGAGGTTATAGATGATGTCCTTTTGAGTATCTACAAGGCTCCCCGTTCATATACCGGTGAGGATTCGGTTGAGATCTCATGTCACGGTTCTCCGTATATAGCAGGAAGGATTATGGAACTCCTTATCAAAAGCGGTGCTGTCACAGCCCTTCCCGGGGAGTTCACCCAGCGGGCATTTCTTAATGGTAAGATGGATCTTTCGCAGGCTGAATCAGTTGCCGATTTGGTTGCTTCGATGACAAAAGCTTCTCACAGGATTGCAGTCAACCAGATGCGGGGAGGATTTTCTGCAGAAATAAGAACACTGCGTTCCGAGCTCCTGAGGTTTGCCTCTCTTATTGAGCTGGAACTTGACTTTGGTGAAGAGGACGTGGAATTTGCCAGCAGGGATGAGTTACGAGGTATAGTGATGAAGGTAAAGAAGCTTACTGACAAGCTTGCCGATTCCTTTCGTATCGGGAATGTTATAAAGAACGGAATCCCTGTTGCAATAGTCGGAAAACCCAATTCAGGGAAATCTACGCTGCTTAATTCCCTGCTCAATGAAGAAAGAGCCATTGTATCAGAAATTCCCGGTACCACAAGGGATGCCATAGAGGATTCTGTAATTATTAATGGATTGGAATATAGATTTATAGACACTGCTGGCTTACGTGATACTTCAGATATTATCGAGAGTATAGGTATCCGTAAAACCCAGGAAAAAATAATGCAGGCTTCAGTGATACTGATGGTGGACGAGATATCTGAAGAGCCTGATATTATAAATAGCAGGGCTGATGCCATAAGGTCGATGATAACCGGGTTTGATAAACGTCTTATCGTGATAATTAATAAAATCGATCTGGGTGAACAGGAAAGGATGAACGACCTTAAGCGAAAGATATCCCTTGATATTGACGATTCACTGATCTTTATTTCAGCAAAGGATCATACTGGTCTGGATAAGCTGCGGAACAAACTTGGAAAGATCCTTGAAAAGGAGAATCTTGCCCAGGATGAGGTTATTGTAACTAATTCACGGCACTATGAAGCACTTGTGAAGGTTTCTGAGAGCCTTGGCAGGGTGATTGAAGGATTGAAAGATAACCTTCCTGAAGACCTTCTTGCTGTTGATATCAGGCAGGCTGTTCATTACCTGGGAGAAATTACAGGCGAAATAACAAGTGATGAGATACTGGGGAATATATTCAAAAATTTCTGTATCGGAAAGTAATCATCTTTCTCATTTTTTTCAACTATCTGTTTTTGTTAGCACTTAACTACAAATATTTTCTTTTATTTGTTGCCCAATTTCCTTTTTCATACCTATTTTTGTTGCCAGATTGTTGCCCAAGAAAAATAATTTAGTT
>JAAYUS010000260.1 GCA_012517605.1 Bacteroidales bacterium | reverse complement strand
GTACAATTTGGTCCTTTTGTTTAAACATTTTAAAAACCAGACATATGCTATCGATCGACAAAATCAGAGAAAAAGCCAGTGAATGGCTTGGACCCGACTTTAATGAGGAGACCCGGAAAGAAGTCAGAGAAATGCTCGAAAAAGATGAAAAAAAGCTTATTGATGCATTTTACCAGGATCTTGAATTCGGAACCGGCGGTCTTAGGGGAGTGATGGGCGCCGGCACCAACAGGATGAATATTTACACCCTTGGAATGGCAACCCAGGGTTTATCAAACTACATAATAAAAGAATGCGGGAATTCCGGAATTAAGGTGGCCATTGCTCATGACTGCCGTAACAACAGCAGGTACTTTGCCGAGACTGCTGCCGATATTTTCTCCGCGAATGGCTTTGAGGTATACCTGTTCGAATCGTTGCGCCCGACTCCGGAACTGTCATTTGCAATAAGACAGTACAAATGTCAGAGCGGGGTGGTAATAACTGCCTCGCATAATCCGCCTGAATACAACGGATATAAAGCATACTGGAATGACGGCGGCCAGGTTGTTGCTCCTCATGATGAAGCCATTATCGATGAAGTAAGGAAAATAAAATCGGTTTCCGAGATAAAATTCAACGCACAAAGAGACAGGATTAAGATCATCGGTAAGGAAACAGACCAGCTTTTCCTGAATGAAGTATTGAAAATGAGCATTAATCCCGAAATAATCAAAAAGAACAGCGATATCGGCATCGTCTACACTCCGATTCACGGGACTGGTGGCACCCTTGTTCCACAGGCCCTGAAGATGTTTGGATTTACCAATATAGGTAATGTCCCTGAACAGGATATTGTTGACGGCAATTTCCCGACTGTAAAATCGCCCAATCCCGAAGAACCTGCTGCCCTGTCGATGGCAATTAAAAAAGCACAGGAAACAGGCGCTGACCTTGTGATGGCAACTGATCCTGATGCCGACAGGCTGGGCCTTGCAGTAAGAAACAACCAAGGAGAGTTTGTGCTCTTGAACGGGAATCAGACCGGAGTTCTTCTTACACATTATATTCTTTCACAATATAAGGAAAGGAATAAATACAAGGGTAATGAATACATTATCAAAACAATAGTAACCACCGACCTTCTCGACAGGATGGCAGAGAAGTACGGGGTAAAATGCTATAATGTTCTGACGGGATTCAAATTCTTCGCTGAACTGATAAGAAAACTTGAAGGTAAGGAAAAGTATATCGGAGGCGGAGAAGAAAGTTATGGATTCCTGCCTGGGGATTACGTAAGGGATAAGGATGCTGTTGCATCATGTGCACTGGCAGCTGAAATAGCTGCATTTGCAAAAGAAAAGGGCAAAACACTTTACAGGATGCTTGTTGATATATATCTCGAATACGGATTATACAGGGAAAAGCTCATAAATATTGTAAGGAAGGGCGCTGAAGGTGCCGCGGAGATAAAGGCCATGATGAAAGGATACCGGAGCGATCCTCCGAAGACCATTAACAACAGCAGGGTTGTAAGAGTTGACGATTATGAATCACTTATTTCTACCGATCTGATAACAGGCCGGAAGAAGAAAATCGAACTTATCAAATCAGATGTTCTGCAATTCTTCCTCGAGGACGGATCTAAAATATCTGTCCGACCTTCCGGCACAGAACCCAAAATTAAGTTCTACTTCAGCGTCAACACGGCACTTGCATCAGCTGATAAATTTGACGAGACTGAAAAGCTGCTCGATCAACGGATAGCTGATATTATCAAAGACATGAAGTTGTCCTGATGTGAATCCAGACAGAGCGCAGCGACAGACAGTACTAATTAAGTTAAAAAACCTATCTATCGAATGAAATCCTATCGCAAGGAACTCTGGTTTGAAACTACCACCCGCAGGGCATTTCTGAATATCACCGGACAAGTTGAAAGATGCCTCGAAGAAAGCGGAATAAAAGAAGGGATGGTTCTTGTTAACGCGATGCACAT
>JAAYUS010000057.1 GCA_012517605.1 Bacteroidales bacterium | reverse complement strand
GTAAACCAAAGCTCATGCAGGATGGGGCGTCTTGAAAAAAATGGGGACCGGGGTGTGAAAAAAGAAGGCGTAAATGGTGTGAAAGGATCTCATGTTATTACTTTTGCAGGTAACGAAAAAGTTGATGTATGAAGCTTTTAGTCATTGAGGGAGTTGACGGATCGGGAAAATCGACACAGATAAAACTTCTGACCGAGTATTTCAGGCAGAAGGGTCTTGAAACCGAATTTCTTCATTTCCCCAGGATGGATGCACCCTATTTCGGGGAGCTTATCGCCAGGTTCCTAAGGGGCGAATTCGGTTCACTCGATCAGGTCGATCCCTATCTGGTTGCACTTCTTTATGCGGGCGACAGGAAAGACGCCTCCGGTATGATAAGGAACTGGCTGGATAACAAAAAGATCGTCCTGCTCGACAGATACACCTACTCCAATATTGCATACCAGTGCGCGAAGATAGCCGATGAGGCATCGCAGGATAAGCTGATGGAATGGATACTCAGGCTCGAATTCGAACATTTCGGAATACCGAGGCCCGATCTCAATATATTCCTTGATGTACCGTTTTCCTTTACAGAGAAGAAGCTTCGTTCGGGCCGGTCGGGAGCCGACAGGAACTATCTGAACGGGACAAAGGATATCCACGAAGAAAGTCTGAACTTCCAGAAGCGTGTAAGGGATATCTACCTGAAGGTCAGTCGTTCCGACAGCAGGCTTAAAGTTATTGACTGTCGCAACAGTAAAGGACTCATGCAAACACCGGGCGAAATATCTTCTCTCATAATAAATCTTATAAGTGACACAAAACTTTTCTGAGATGAAGATATTACGCATTGTCAGCAGTATTATAGTCGGTATTGTTTTTATGTTCTCCGGAATTGTTAAAGCAATCGATCCGCTCGGAACTGCATACAAATTCAATGATTATTTCCAGGCTTTCAATCTCGGATTTCTGAAGCCTGTATCGCTTATTCTTGCTGTTATTCTTTTCACAGCTGAATTTATTTCAGGATTTGCGGTACTGAGCGGTTACCGCCGCAAGGAAGGGATCTGGGGAGTCATGATCCTGATGATCATCTTCACACCGCTGACTCTGATCCTGGCTCTTACAAATCCGGTTTCCGACTGCGGATGCTTCGGCGATGCCATCCATCTTACAAACTGGCAGACATTCTGGAAAAATGTCGTTCTAATCATCTTCACGATAATACTCTTTGCCGGAAGAAAAAAGGCAAGGAATATCCTGACGCCTGTCAGTGAATGGATGGTCATATCAGCCGTCATAATTATGTTTGTTGGCTTTGCTGCACTGAATCTTAGGTATTTGCAGATCATTGACTTCCTTCCATACAAGACCGGCGTCAATATTCCCGAAGCAATGAAAATCCCGGAAGGAATGCCGGCTGACGAATATAAATCGACATTTATATATGAAAAAGACGGGGTAAGGAAGGAGTTCACACTTGAGAACTATCCTGCCGATGATACAACATGGAAATTCATCGATCAGCTTACGGTTCTGGTAAAAAAAGGATATGTTCCTCCCATACATGATTTCAGCATAACGGCTCCCGACGGACAGGATATTGCAGAACAGGTGCTTGCCTCGCCCGGGTATACCCTTATTATGATATCCTCCAAACTGAAGGATGCAGATCCGTCAGATCTTTCGAAGGGATTTGAGCTTGGCGTTCACTGCATGGCATCGGGAATGGGATTTCTGGTTCTTACTGCATCAGGATCGGATGAGCTTAGCCGGTACAATAACGGATTTACTTTTTACACTGGCGATGAGACAACCCTGAAAACAATAGTGAGATCAAATCCCGGGTACCTTCTTCTGAACCATGGGAAAATTGTTGGCAAATGGTCTTCTGCATCACTTCCTCCAAAAGGAGAATTTTCTGCATCAATGACGCCATCCCAGTTAAAAAAGATGAACAGAAAAAGCCCTGTGCTTGCTTATTATACGTTGACAGTATCGGTAATAATAATTGCCCTGTTGATAAGTTCCCTGTTCTTTAAAAGAAAGGCATTCAGTGAAATCTGATATTTGCAGATAAAATTAAAGGATTAACATTTTTACCATAAACTTAAACTATTGAAATTCTATGAGAAAAAACATTGTGGCAGGTAACTGGAAAATGAATATGAACCTGCAGGAAGGCCTAAAACTTGCTGAAGAAATCGAAAAATATTACAGTGAGAAGCCTGGCAAAACCGGCGTGATCCTCTGTACACCCTTTATTCACCTGGCAGAAGTTGCCAAAATACTGAAAAGCGGCAAAGTGAGTCTCGGTGCGCAGAATTGTGCTTCAGAAGCATCGGGAGCATACACAGGGGAGGTTTCTCCGGCAATGATAAAAAGTACAGGCGCCCGTTATGTCATTATCGGACATTCTGAAAGAAGGACATATTATCATGAGGATGACAACCTTCTGAATAAAAAGACTGTCCTTGCCATTGCAACAGGACTCGAGGTTATTTTCTGCTGCGGTGAAGTAAAAGAAGAAAGAGAATCAGGCAAACATGAGGAAGTTGTCAGGAAGCAACTCGAAAATGGTCTCTTCACTCTCTCTGCAGAAGATTTTAAAAAAGTAATTATTGCCTATGAGCCTGTCTGGGCTATTGGCACAGGTCTTACTGCAACTCCGGAGCAGGCACAGGAAATGCACAAATTCATCCGCGGTCTTGTAAGTAAAAAATATGGCAAAGAAATTGCGGAAGATCTTACAATACAATACGGGGGAAGCTGCAAACCTTCAAATGCTGCCGAGATATTCTCAAAACCTGATGTCGACGGCGGTCTGATAGGCGGGGCTTCGCTCAAGAAAGATGATTTCTGCGCGATAGTTGACGCAATGGGAGTATAAAGTATGAAATGAAAGGATTCTATATTTACCCCCTTTCCCGTTTCCCCCACGGGGGAAAGGCCAGAACCAGTGAATTTTTCCACAGGGAGGGAAGGTATGAAGCAGCTCTCCTTCCCCTATGGGGGAAGGCCGGGAAGGGGGTAAATACTACGTTTCAAGGTTAGTGACATAAATTTTAAAGTATTTTGAATATTAAGCCGGTCATACTGAATTTATCATTGCTGGTGTTAGCTTGCGTCAATGCACTGTCACAGCCAAAACCAGTTTTCAGCAGCGATCAGTCAAAATTCAGGGATGAACTTACGGCTTTCATGGGGACAAGCCTATCGGAAGAGAACACAAAAGTCCTTGCAGGTTTCTTTTCAAAGTGGGACAGCACAGGGTTCAGTGAAATAAACAAATCCAGGATCCATGATGTATCCGCAAAGCTTGCGGAAAAACAATTCCGTCCTGTGCCACAGTTCATTGATTTCCTGAAGACTGCCAGTGATATAATAAATTACAAGAATGACAATGCCCTGCTCGGAAACTGGCTTGAGGGGCTGAACGACCTTATTCTCATTTCCCGGTACTCCAATGCGAATCTGGCGACATACATACAGAATACCGGACTTCTTATCAGGGAAAATCTCCTCATCAACACATCATCTGTAAAGTGGAAGGTTAAAAGCGGTGATCTTAAATTTGCCCGCGACACTGCCTTCAGGGCCGACCTGAGCAATGCCACACTTACCTGCTATTCACAGAAAGACAGCACGGAGATATACAATGTCAGCGGAAGCTATTACCCATCTGCCAGGCTATTCCGGGGTAAAAAAGGTACAGTGACCTGGGAGAAAGTCGGATTTCCTGGAAAGGATGTGTTTGCCGAACTTTCGGATTATCAAATAAATGTAACAAGGAATAATTTCACTTGCGATTCTGCAAGGCTCACCTATACCGGTTATTTCAATAAGCCCGAATACGGATTGCTCACCGATCAGGCAGCGCCTGTTTCGAACAGGGATAAAGCTGCATACCCGCGGTTTGAGACATATACAAAAAAGTTCAGGATAAAAAGGATATTTGACGGCATCGATTACGAGGGCGGACTTGCTTTTGAAGGAGCCAGGGCAAAAGGTACAGGTGAAAAGGCGTTTCCTGCAAGATTGATGCTTTACAGGAAGGACACTCTTTTCATAAAAGTTGCTTCAACAGATTTTATATTTTCAGCAAACGGCCTTAACAGTCAGGAGACAGCGGCTACGATTTACCTGGGCGCTGATTCTGTCTACCACTCGAACCTGGGCTTCTCATATAATGCCAACACCAAACAGGTAAACCTGTTCAGGACGAACAATCCTGTTTCAAAAAGTCCTTATTTTAATACATATCATGAGATTGATATGTATTTTGAAAACCTGACATGGGAAATGAATAGTTCCAGGGTAATAATTTCAAGGCCGAGAGGTGCGGCAATGGGTCAGGCCTTGTTTGAGTCGGCATCTTTTTTCAATTCAGACGATTTTCTGAACCTTATGGCTCTCGACTCCTACCACCCGCTCTCGAGACTTATTAAGTTCAGCGAATATTTCTATTCGGAAACCTTCCCTGTGAGTGAGTTCGCCAAATGGCTCAACAAACCTGAAGACGTTGTTACAGGCCTGTGTATCGATCTGGCCAACAGGGGTTTTATCTTCTATGACCAGACAAACAACGAGGTTACAATAAAGCAGAAAACCAAAGATTATATCAATTCCTATGCAGGGAAAAAGGATTATGACATAATCGCTGTATACAGTGAAACGAAGGCGCCCGTCGACAATGCAGTTCTTGATCTGAAATCATATGATCTGACAGTGAATGGTGTAAAGAACGTTTTCATCAGCGATTCACAGCGTGTTGCCATTTATCCGTATAACCGTCAGCTTGTAATAAAGAAGAACAGGGACATTAAATTTGACGGTGTGGTGCAGGCAGGCCTCTTCACTGTGTTCGGCCGTAATTTCCAGTTCAGCTATGATACCTTTAAAATAAGGCTTCAGAATATCGATTCAATAAGAATAGCCGTGGAGACAGGGAAGACCGACCAGGCGGGCAATCCGGTCATTGATGATGTAAGCAGCATAATCCAGCTTGCAAAAGGTGAGATTTATATTGATAATCCCAACAACAAGGCGGGACTGCGAAACTATGCACAGTATCCTATTATAAATGCCTCGACATATTCCTATATTTTCTATGACAGGATACCAGGGCTTGAGAATGTTTACAAAAAGGACAACTTTTATTTCAGGATTGATCCATTTGTCTTTGAGCACATTGATCATTATACAAAAGAAAACATGAACCTGAAAGGGGAATTCTTTGCGGGAAACATCCTGAAGCCGACAAGGCAGTTCCTGATAATTCAGGAAAACAATTCGCTGGGTTTCCAGATGATAGTTCCGAAGGAAGGAATTGATCTCTACGAGGGGAAAGCCAGGATCTTTGACCAGCTGAGCATGAGCAACAGGGGCCTTACAGGAAGCGGCACACTTAAACATCTTACATCGACTACAATAGCTGAAGATTACAGGTTCTTTCCGGATTCGATGCTAACCAGGGCAAAAACTTTTAATATAGCAAGGGATGAAGCAGGGATTTTCCCGGAAGTGGCAAGCAATGATGTTGACATAAAATGGCTGCCTGGTAAAGATGAATGGACTGCCCGCAACTCAAAGGACAGCAATTTCGGGATGTTTGCCAATGGTACTTCTCTCAACGGGAGCATGACACTTAAACCAAAACAACTTAGCGGTTCAGGTATCATCAATACATCCGATTCAAGGGTAGTTTCAAACCTGTATACATTCAGGTCAGGAACCATTCATGCCGATACTGCCGACTATAACCTGAAATCACCGTCAACGGAAGGCTATGCTTTTATTGCTGAGAATGCCAACACCGACATGAACTTCGACACACGCCTGACAAGGTTCCGCCTCAACACCGATTCGTCGATGGTTAAATTCCCTGAGGTTCAGTACATATGTACAATGACCGATTTTGAGTATAACCAGGCGAACAGGATCCTTTCCATGGAGCAGAAAGGCAAAAAGTCGGGAACTCTTATGAAACCCGACAATCTCCTCCGTGTGCCGCTGAATGGCACTGACAGGCCCACTTTTTTTGCCACAAACAGTCTGAAGGACACCATTGCCTTTGCTTCGTTAAGCGCTAAATACCATGTTGATGAAGAATATATCGAGGCTGAAAACATAAATTACATTAAAGTGGCAGATGCACTTATCCAGCCTGAGAACGGCAAGGTGAAGATCAGCAGGAGAGCTGTAATGGAGAAACTTAAAAATGCAGTTGTTGCTGTCAACAACCTTCATCTTATTCATTCAGCAGCCATAGAAATTGAATCTTCCAGGCGGTATACAGGCAGCGGCGTTTATGATTATACCGATGAGAGCAATAATGTTTACCAGATAAAATTGTCTGAAATTGCAGTCGATACTCTTACAACGAACGCCAAAGGATTCATTGCGGCTGATGACAAGTTCATGCTGAGTCCGGCATTTACATTCACCGGGGATGTCAGCCTCTCGGCAAGATCGAAGGATCTTCTGTTTACCGGTTCGGCGGGAATACTTCACGATTGCAGCAGGATAAAAAGCTATCCGGTAAAATTCAAGTCATTTATTGATCCCGGAAACGTGATGATCCCGATAAGCGAAAAACCGCGTGACATAAATGACGAGATGGTTTTTTCAGGATCATTTATAAACCTTGATTCACTGCATATCTATCCTGCCTTCCTTTCGGCTCAAAAGTCATGGTCGGATGTCGGACTCGTCAGTGCAGGCGGAGTTTTGTGGTATAATAAGAAGCTGAACAGATACCAGATATCATCGAAAGAAAAGATCGCCGATCCTGCCCTTAATGGAGATATGGTGGCTCTCGACAAGAACCTGTGCAATCTGTCGGGTGAGGGAAAAATCAATTTTGGCGCCAATTTCGATCTGGTCAAAATGGGGAGCGCCGGAAGTTTTATCCAGGAAGGCGATTCAGGCAAGGTGGAGATAAAAGCTATTCTTGCACTTGATTTTTATTTTTCGCCGGAAGCTCTAAGGCTTATGAGTGACGAATTCAGGATGATGCCAACCCTAAAGGCTGTGAATGTGAATTCAGAGTTTTACAATAAGGGGATGAAAGATCTACTCGGAACAACAGCAGCGGGACAACTGAAGGAGGAAACGGATCTGTTCGGCGCGTCGAGGAACCTGCCGAGGGAATTTACATATAAGCTTCTCCTGAATGAGGTAACTCTTTACTGGAATGAAGAATCATCCTCCTTCAGGTCGAAAGGCAGGATCGGAATTGGATTTATTGGAAACCAGCCGGTAAACATCTATGTAGACGGCTACGTAGATATCCAGAGAAGAAGGTCGGGCGACATGATCGACATATATCTCAAAGCCAACCAGTCAACATGGTATTATTTCTCATATTTCAAGGGAGTTATGATGGCCCAGGCCGGAAATCTTGAATTCAACAATCTTATAAGTTCGATCAAACTCAAGGACAGGCAGCATCCTGAATCCTCTACAAGGGTTCCGTACACTTATATGATAGCCGTCGAGGACAGGCTTGGCAAATTCCTCAGGAGGATGCAGGGAGGAGGAGCAGAAGAACAACAGCAGGATGTAACGCCTTTAGACAACATTTTCCAGAGACCATAACCAACGAACCAGTCAGGTGAAATGCAGATATTCTATGTACCGGATATGGATGGAGACTCATGCACGATGGATGAGACCGAATCGCGGCATTGTGTGAGGGTATTGAGGATGGCAGAGGGTGACAGGATCAATCTTGTCGACGGGAAGGGAATGTACTGTGAAGGAATCATCTCAGACCCTGATCCGAAAGGATCCAGGATAAAGATCATAAACAGAAAAACAGATTTTGAAAAAAAGAATTACAGGCTCCACATGGCTGTATCACCGTTAAAAAATCCCGACAGGTTTGAGTGGTTCATTGAAAAGTCCGTAGAGATAGGAGTTGATGAGTTTACCCCTCTTGTTTGCAGGAATACTGAAAAACCGGGTATTAAGAAAGACAGGATCAATAATATAATTGTGTCGGCCATGAAGCAGTCTATTAAAGCATACAGGCCGGTACTGAATGATCCTGAGGATTTTGACGAATTCATCTGCAGGGATTTCTTGGCTGTAAAGATGATCGCACATTGCAGTCAGTCGACCGACCGGAAGGGAATTAAGGATGTGTACTTAAAGGGATCGGATGCAGTGATAATGATTGGTCCGGAAGGGGATTTCAGCGAGGAAGAGATAATGAAAGCGATTGACAACGGATTCATTCCTGTTCATCTGGGCACAAGCAGGTTAAGGACTGAGACTGCTGGTGTTGCTGCATGCAGTGCGGTGTATTTCATAAATGGAGACATCACCTCAACCCCTCTCCCGGGGCAAAGGGGTTAAAAAAAAGGGTGCCCGCGACGGACACCCTTTGCTGATTACTTAATTTTGCTGCCTGACCCGCTCAATTAGGCGGTTTGTCAATCGCTTCCCTGGTTCAGGTCTGACCTGATCGAGAAGGCTGAATACATCACTGAATTCCTGGTAGAAACCCCATGCATCATCGTAGATGTCTATTTCGTCAACCTGGATGTCGTGATATGAGATAAGTGGAGTAGAAGTTAAACCCATAGGCTTTATTCGTTTTTAGTTTCAATAAAAACGGCCTATGGGTAAAGTTATTGTCTGAAATTAATTAAATGTCAGACTGATTTTTTTCTCCTCCATCATTTTCCTCATGTTAATGAGGGCATATCTCATCCTTCCAAGGGCCGTGTTTATGCTAACATCGGTAATATCAGCGATTTCCTTAAAGCTAAGCCCCGAGTAGTGGCGAAGTATGACTACTTCCCTCTGGTCGTCGGGCAGCTGGCTGATAAGTTTTCTGATATCTTTCTGGATCTGTCGTTTGATCATATGATCTTCGACGTTTGCTTCAGCAAGTTTCTTGGAGTTGAAAAGATCCGATTCATAATCGTCGTTTGAAACAGTATTGAGCTGTTTCACCCTGCGGAAATGGTCGATGATCAGATTATGGGCTATACGCATCACCCATGAAATGAATTTACCATTGTCATAGTATTTTCCGGTCTTTACTGACTGGATAACTTTCAGGAAGGTATCCTGAAACAGGTCTTCAGCAAGTGCCTGATCACGTATATAAAGACTTATATACGCGAATACTTTTGATTTGTGACGTTGGATTAGTGTCTCGAAGCAGGACTGATCCCCTTTTACGAACCCATCGATAAGTTCGTAATCGGTCATTGTTTTTTTCATAACTCTCTCTTTAATTAAACTTAAATAATAAAAGAGTAGAGTTGTTTAATAGGCAGTCCTCCTGATTTTGGTTTGTTAATAGATATGCAAAGAAAATAAGATTTTTTTAATTTCAAAATATTATTGTTGATTTTTTAAAATATTTTCGTCAAAATTCCAGGAATCCTTACAGTTCCTTTGCGACAACCTTTGCGTCCCCTGCGGTTAAAACTATTATTTACCGCAAAGATCACAAAGTTTACGCAAAGAACGCAAAAGGCAGATAAACATGGTTCAAAACAAAACCTTTGTGAGGGTGGAGAAACAAAGAAAATTTCTTCACCTTTGCATGAAAATTCAGGAATATTGATGGAAGGGTTTATAGAAATCAAGGGGGCACGGGTACATAATCTGAAGAACATAAGTCTGCTTATACCACGTAATAAACTCATTGTAATAACAGGAGTATCGGGTTCGGGAAAATCATCACTGGCATTTGACACAATTTATGCAGAAGGACAGAGACGCTATGTCGAGAGTCTTTCATCATACGCCAGGCAGTTCCTGGGAAGAATGAACAAGCCCGAGGTTGATTTTATAAACGGAATACCCCCTGCCATCGCAATTGAACAAAAGGTAAATTCAAGAAACCCCCGCTCCACTGTTGGAACATCAACTGAGATATATGATTACCTCAGGCTGCTTTTTGCCAGGATAGGACGGACTTATTCTCCTGTTTCAGGCAGGGAGGTCAAAAAACATACTGCTGATGATCTGGTTAACTTTCTCGCATCACTGGAGGATGGAACGAAAGTTATAATAACCTCTCCCGGGAAAATCCCTGAGTCGATACAGACTTCTGAATACTTATCATTCCTTGTAAAACAAGGTTTTAACAGGATCGAATCGGAAGGTGAAATGCTAAGGATCGATGGCGGAGATCCCGGAATCGATTTGAAACCCGGACAGGAAGTCAATATTGTAATTGACCGTCTGGTTATCAGTCATGATGCCGACAATATGAGCAGGGCTGCCGACTCGGCGCAGACAGCCTTTCAGACAGGGAAAGGATATTGCCAGGCCATTGTTTTGAAGGAAGACGGATTTCACAGGGAATTTTTTTCAACTAAATTTGAAGAGGATGGGATAGAATTCGAGGAGCCGAACGAATATCTCTTCAGCTTCAACAATCCGTTGGGAGCCTGCCCGGTCTGTGAAGGGTATGGCAAAATAATCGGCATAGACGAAAACCTTGTCATACCCGATCAAAACCTTTCTGTTTACCAGGATGCGATAGCATGCTGGAAGGGTGATTCAATGAAAAAATGGAAAGAAAGGCTTATATCAAATGCTGCTTTATTTGAATTCCCGATTCACAAACCTTATTATCAGCTTACTGATGAGCAAAAGCAGCTTCTCTGGACAGGCAACAGGTATTTCTACGGACTCAACAGGTTTTTTGAACACCTCGAGGAAAAGAAATACAAGATCCAGTACAGGGTTATGCTAAGCAGGTACCGGGGTAAAACCGTATGTCCCGCGTGCAGGGGTTCAAGGCTTAAAAAGGAAACTTCTTATGTAAAGGTTGCCGGCAAGAGTATCCAGGATCTTGTTTCAATGCCGGTCTCGGGCCTTTATGAGTTTTTCAGAAATATAGTCCTGGAGGAGTCAGATCAGAAGATTGCGGAACGGCTTCTGAAGGAAATTACAATGAGGCTGAAATTCCTCATGGATGTCGGCCTCCCCTATCTTACACTCAACAGGCTCTCCTCTACATTGTCGGGAGGAGAATCGCAGAGGATAAACCTTGCAACATCGCTGGGAAGCAATCTTGTCGGGTCGATGTATATCCTCGACGAGCCAAGCATTGGCCTTCATCCGAGAGATACAAATCTGCTTACCAATGTATTAAAAGAGCTGCGCGACCTTGGCAACACAGTTATTGTGGTGGAACATGAAGAAGAGATAATGCGTGCTGCTGATGAGATTATCGATATGGGTCCTGAAGCCGGAAGGCTGGGTGGTGAGGTTATTTTCCAGGGCAGGATCGATGCCGGGGATTCAGGAAAATCCCTGACATCAGGATATCTCTCAGGCCGCCTTGCCATTAAGGTTCCGGCCAAAAGAAGAAAGTGGAACAGCTATGTGGAAATAAAGGGTGCTCGTGAGAATAATCTTAAAAACATTGACGTAAAATTTCCGCTTCATACAATTACAGTTGTGACAGGGGTGAGCGGTTCTGGAAAGTCGAGTCTCGTTTCGGATATCCTTTACAGCGTTCTGTCGAACCGTATTGGAGGGAACAATCTGAAGCCCGGACAGTTTCGTGAACTGGCAGGCGACTATACAAGACTGACAGGGATCGAGCTTGTAGATCAGAATCCCATTGGTAAATCGACAAGATCCAATCCCGTAACATATCTTAAAGCTTATGATGAGATAAGGAAGCTTTATGCTGAACAGCAGGCATCGGTACAGAATAATTTCAAAGCCTCACATTTTTCATTCAATATTGAAGGAGGCCGCTGCGAAGAATGTCAGGGCGAAGGCATAATCAAGGTTGAGATGCAGTTCATGGCTGATGTTGAGCTTACATGTGAGGCATGCAAGGGTAAGAGGTTCAAGAAGGATATACTTGAAGTAAAGTATCACGGCAAGAACATTTACGATATGCTCGAGATGACAATAGATGAGGCCATTGATTTCTTCGGATCACATCCGGGGAAAAGCGAAAAGAGAATCATTGAAAAGCTTAAGCCTCTGGCAGATGTCGGGCTCGGATATATCAAAATGGGGCAATCGTCGAGCACATTGTCAGGAGGTGAAAGCCAGAGGGTTAAACTTGCATATTTTCTGAGCCAGGAAAAAGAGGCTGGACACATACTTTTCATTTTCGATGAACCGACAACAGGGCTTCACTTCCATGATATCAACAAGCTGCTCAAATCATTAAATGCGCTTGTCGATCACGGGCATTCCGTTATCCTTATCGAGCATAACCAGGAAGTGATTAAATGTGCCGACTGGATTATAGATCTCGGACCTGAAGGAGGAGATGAAGGCGGATATGTTGTTTTCGAAGGCACTCCCGAAGATCTGGCGAAATGCAAAAAATCCTATACAGGTAACTTCCTGGAAAAAAAATTAAGATAAGAATACCGGGATTAAGTGAAAATGAGATCCTTTAACCGCAAAGATCTCAGAGTTTTCGCAAAGGACGCCAAGATGATATAATTCATTCCTGTGGGTCTTTGCGGAAAACTTTGCGAGCTTAGCGGTTAAAGGATTTTCTATACAGTACCGGCTTAGCAGTAAGTCCTTTATTTGATTTTGAAGCCGAACATTATGGC
>JAAYUS010000259.1 GCA_012517605.1 Bacteroidales bacterium | reverse complement strand
GTCGACGAATTTACTCCGGCTGCAATTCATAACCTTAAGGTTGACGGAATATTATGGTTCTGCTTTCCGAAAAAGAGCTCGAAGAATGCATCACCTGGGCTCGACAGGGATCATGGATGGAAAGCATTGAATGATCTTGGTTTTTTCGGGATCAGGCTTGTGAATGTGGATGAGGACTGGTCGGCGATGAGGTTCAGGAATATTAAATTCATCAAATCGTCTTCCGACAGGTTTAAACTTAAAAAGGAACAATAGAAGAAAATAAAAGCTTAAAAACTGAGATCTGATCTGACCTGCAAATCGGTATTTTAATTTAATTTTACTATCAGACCATGCAGCAGGTACAGGTAAAACTGTTCAGCCTTGATTACCTCCTGAGAGCAAAGAAGTAATTACCAAATGATCAAAACAACCGTAATAGAGACCCCCCTTGGCGAAATGAAGGCAGCCGCTGTTAAGGAAGGCATATGTCTCCTTGCATTCGCTGACTCCCAAAACCTTGGCTCAGATCTCGAAGAACTTGAACGCATCTTCGGTTCAGGGATCAGATCAGGAAGCAACTGGCATCTCTGGGCTCTTAAAAGGCAATTAAAGGAATATTTCAAAGGCAAAAGGAAAGAGTTCTCCCTGAAATTAGTAACTCCCGGAACAGATTTTCAGAAGGAAGTCTGGAATGGCCTGAAGGAAATACCATATGGATCTACGATCTCATATCAGGAACAAGCAGAAAAGCTTAACAATCCAGGCGCCATAAGGGCGGTAGGCCATGCCAATGGTTCAAACCGGATTGCCATTGTCATACCGTGCCATCGTGTGATCGGAGCTGACGGAAGCCTGACAGGATACGGAGGAGGCCTGGAGAGGAAACGCTGGCTGATCGACCACGAAAAGAAATATTCAGGTAAGCCTGTTGACGGGACCCTGTTTTGAATCATTAACCAACCATCTATAAAATGAAACCTCAGAATTACTTCAAAACCATTCCGTTTATTTTTGTTCTTTTTTTATTATTCATTATCACAGGCTGTGCACAGAATGAAGTTGTTGACCAGTGCCTGACGGGTCATAAATATGGGTTTTTCGGTGGATTATGGCATGGATTCATAGCACCTTTTGATTTTATCGGGATGCTCTTCAATAAGGATATTACAATGTATGCCCAGAACAATAACGGGGGCCTGTATGCCCTCGGGTTTCTTTTGGGAAGCGGAGGCTGGGGATTTTTTGGAAGCAAAGGCGTACACAGGGTTCAGCACCACCGGGTAACATACAGATCGCAGAAATTTGATGATGCCGAAATCGTTGAATAGAATGCGATTATAATTAAAAACCTGGATTCATCGAGACCACTCTGAAACATGCCGGAGACAGATAAAATCATTGATATTGAAAAAGAGTTTAAAACCAGCAACTCTGCATTTCTGAGATCACTCCCATCCTTTGTAATCAGGATGATCGAAAAACTCATCCGCCAGGATGAAATGAATGAGACAATTTACCGCAACAGGGATAAAACAGGTGTACCTTTTGTCAGGGATGTCCTCGAATACTGGAATGTCAGCGTGAATGTTCACGGTAGGGACAGGGTGCATGAAAATGGCAGGTTTGTATTTGCAGCCAACCATCCTGTCGGTGGCATTGATGCCCTCTCCTTTTTCAGCGTTGTGGGCAGCATTTTTCCGGCTATCATTTCTCCATCAAATGAGCTTTTAAATATTATACCCAATCTCAGGCCTCTCCTTCTCGGATTGAATGTCTTCGGGAGAAATTCCAGGGACACTGCCGGGGAACTCAACAAACTTTTTGAATCGGATAAACAGATCCTTATCTTTCCGGCAGGTGAAGTATCAAGAAGAAATAACGGAACAATCTCGGATATTACCTGGCAGAAGAGTTTTATTACGAAAGCAATTCAGCATAAAAGAGATGTCGTTCCGGTTTTTATAAGCGGCAGGAATTCAAATCTTTTCTATAACGTCGCCCGTTTCCGTAAGATGCTGGGCATCAAAATGTACCTGGAGACCATACTTCTTCCCCGGGAAATGATGAGACAGCACAATTCCACTGTCTCAGTTGTATTTGGAAATATTATTCCATATCAGACATTTACACGCGAAAAAACCCATTCTGAATGGGCTCAGTACGTAAAAGATGAAGTTTATAAGTTATCCGAAACAATGAAACTGACCTAAATAATCCGACATGATGAAATACAACAAAGTTCCTTTGGCAGCAATCAGGGCAATGAAATGGGCCCTGGCCGCGATAGCAATATGTCTTGTCCTGGTTAGATGCACAGGATCAGGAAAAAGCATCGATCTGGAAGCAGGGTTTCAAAATCCTCCTGAAAGTGCAAGGCCTCGTGTATGGTGGCATTGGATGAATGGCAATGTAAGCAAGGAAGGGATCAGGGCTGACCTTGAATGGATGCATCGCACAGGCATCGCCGGATTTCAGAATTTTGATGCCGGACTTTCTTCACCGCAGATAGTTGCAAAGCGTCTCATCTATATGACGCCTGAATGGAAGGATGCATTCCTTTTTACAACAAAACTTGCTGATTCCCTGGGCCTTGAAATGGCTATTGCCGGCTCCCCGGGATGGAGTGAAAGCGGCGGCCCGTGGGTGACACCTGCGCAGGCAATGAAAAAGCTGGTCTGGAGTGAAACAAGGATCGAAGGGGGCTTGCCTTTCGACGGAATACTTCCACATCCTCCTACGACAACAGGTATATTTCAGAATATAGGAGAGACTGGAGGTTATACAAGCGGGATGTCGACCGGCCAGAATATCCCGGTATTCTATTCTGATGCCGCAGTTGTTGCTTTTCGTCTTCCTGTCAATGACAGGTCGCTGGCAGAAATGAACGCGAAAGTATTATCCAGTGCCGGAAAATTCAGCCTGGCTGATCTTACTGACGGTGACCTGGCAAATTTCTCATTCCTGCCAGCCGGAAAGAACGGTGAAAAGGCATGGATCATGTATGAATTCAGCGAACCTGAAACAATACGTTCATTGTCGATGGTTAAAAGAGAGACCGGAATGAGATTCCCGGGAATTTCAGGAGGACCCCAGGTTGAAAGGACCCTTGAAGCATCGGATGACGGCAAGTCATTCCGGCCGATATTCAAAATTCCTGCAGGAGGCACCTCACAGAATACCTTTACATTTGAACCTGTTACAGCCAGATATTTCAGGATTGCCTTCCTCATTCCTCCTCCACCACGGGTCGACAATGGAATTGCCTCATATTTCGGGATAAACACTTCAGGGATGAAACCGCCAGAAAGAGGAATAAACATATCTGAACTTGTTCTGTACCCGGCCGCAAGGATAAACAGGTTTGAGGACAAGGCAGGATTTACCTCTGCTGCCGGGATATATGATATGGCTACAATCCGGGATTCAGGAGATTTTGTAAAAAAGGAGGATGTCATTGATCTGACCTCCCTTATGAGTTCTGACGGAAGGCTTCAATGGACACCCCCTGAAGGCCGGTGGGCGATACTCCGCCTTGGATATTCCCTGACCGGCCATAAGAATTCTCCCGCTTCGCCTGAGGCCACCGGTCTTGAGGTCGATAAGCTGAATGCCGGTCATGTAAAAGCATATTTCGAGAATTATCTTGATCAATATAAGAATGCAACAGGAGGCCTTATGGGTAACAGGGGCCTGCGTTACATAATTACCGACAGCTGGGAGGCAGGCGTTCAAAACTGGACCGACAGTATGATGACTGAATTTTCTGATCGAAGGGGTTATGACATGATCCCCTGGCTCCCCGCCCTTACAGGTCATATTGTTGAGAGCGCAGAAGCCAGCGACAGGTTCCT
>JAAYUS010000011.1 GCA_012517605.1 Bacteroidales bacterium | reverse complement strand
CCGAGAACCATTCCGCGTCTTCCCTGCAGGTCACTTATTACGTCACCCATCCTGTCGGAAGGTACCATTATCTCTACATTATAAATTGGTTCAAGAATTTTTGGCCCGGCATTTTTGAATGCGGTGCTGAATGCATTTCTTCCTGCAAGCCTGAAAGATATTTCGTTTGAGTCAACAGGATGCATTTTTCCGTCGTACACATAAACCCTGATATCGCGAGCATACGAACCTGTAAGGGGGCCAACCTCCATTTTTTCCATAATCCCTTTGAGGATTGCCGGCATAAACCTTGCATCGATCGAACCACCTACAATACAGTTTACATAAATAAGCTTGCCGCCCCATTCAAGATCGATTTCATCCTTCGCCCTTATTGAAAGCTTTATTTCCTTTCCGGCTATTTTCATTGTTGTCAGCTCGGGGGATCCTTCCGTATAAGGTTCGATTATCATGTGGACCTCACCAAACTGGCCAGCACCACCCGATTGTTTTTTATGACGGTAGTCGGCCTGTGCAGCTTTGGTTATGGTTTCGCGGTAAGGTATCCTCGGAGGATTGAAGTTTGTCGGAATCTTGTAAATATTGTCAAGATGCCATTTCATAATATTTAAATGGTATTCGCCCTGACCATGTACTATGATCTGCTTCAGTTCCTTCGAATACTCGATAATTATTGTCGGGTCTTCAAGATGTATCTTGTTAAGTGCTTCACCAAGCTTCTCATCATCACTTTCACTCTGTGCCTTGATGGCTGTCCTGTATTTTGGCTCGGGATACCTGACACCTACGTATTGCCAGTCGTTGCCAGGGGCATTGAGAGTATGGCTGGTCTTTGTGTTCTTGAGTTTCACGAAAGCGCCTATGTCGCCGGTATGGAGTTCGGGTACCCTGACCCTGTTTTTGCCGGCACAGATATAAAGCTGTGAAAGCCTTTCCTTTGATCCGTTGCTGGTGTTGACAACGTCGAGGTTCTCTGTTATTTTGCCTGAATATACCCTGAAATAGTTTATCTCCCCGATATGTTCTTCAATTGATGATTTAAAAACATATACTGAAGCAGGTCCGGCAGGATCAGCTTTTACAGCGACTCCCTTACTGTTTACGGGAGCAGGCATATCGGTAATTGACGGGGCCTCGCTGACGATGAATTCCATAAGGCGGTCGACCCCGATGTTGTTTTTGGCTGATACACAGAATACCGGAAACATTCCCCTTGTAAGTATTCCCTTTGCAATACCTTTCTTAATCTCATCTTCTGAAAGAGTATCATTTGAGAAGAAGCTTTCCATCAGCGATTCATCACTTTCAGCTGCCTTTTCCACAAGCGCCGCATGCAGTTCTTCAGCCTTGTCCTTCTGATCAGCAGGTATGTCAAGAATTTTAGCTGCTCCGCCTTCCTTGGAATACTGGTACATCTTCATCTTGAGGACATCGATGACTGAGTTGAAACCAACTCCCTCATTAACAGGATACTGGATAAGTATGACATTATTATCCAGTCTTTCCTTCATCATTTCGACTGACTTCTCAAAATTGGCTTTTTCATGATCCAGACCGTTTATTGCAAGAATAAGCGGTTTGTGCATTTTTTCGGCATGACGGAAATGGATCTCCGTACCGACTTCCACACCATTCTGAACATTTATCGTCATTACCGCACAGTCGGCAGCAAATAGCGACGAAATAACCCCGCCGCTGAAATCGTCCAGACCGGGAGTGTCAAGGATGTTGATCTTAATGTTCTGAAACTCGGCATAAAGTACTGTCGAAAAGATAGAGTTACCGTTCTCCTGTTCGATAGGACGATAATCCGAGACAGTATTCTTTGCATCAATTGTGCCTCTGCGCTCAATCACCCCGCCATTGAAGAGCATTGCTTCGGCAAGGGTGGTCTTTCCTGATCCGGAATTCCCGAGCAGGGCGATGCTCTTTATCTGGTCAGTCTGGTATGTTTTCATAGTTGTCTGAAAAAATATTATTTTATACTTATTTATTTACAGTGAATTGAAGGGGACAAAAATAACAATTTTTTAAAAACTGTTTAAGAAAGACGCTGGAATTGCAAAATTTTTATTTCCTTTGCACCAGTTTTTTGAAACTCAGGAGTACCGGTTTTTCTTTCACCGTAAGTTTACAAAATGCTTTTTCGTCAGGAAAGATCGGGAAGGAACCTGTTGATAACTTACATTTTTAAGTAAGATATTTTGTTTTAAAAGACTCCTCAGGAGATTTTTTGCATTGATAATCAGCAATGATAAATGTCTATCTGAGAGCTGGTTAAAAAAACATTCAACTTGTTTGTGAATTAAAAAATAAAAACAATACCTTTGCGAACCGATTTTTTGAGTAAAATTTAATGTAAAATCACACTATTTATGCCGACAATTCAGCAGTTAGTAAGAAAAGGCAGGAAGAAACTGATAGACAAAAGTAAAGCGCCTGCTTTGGATTCATGTCCTCAGAGAAGGGGTGTTTGTGTACGTGTTTATACCACAACACCGAAAAAACCTAATTCGGCAATGAGGAAAGTAGCCAGGGTCAAACTTACAAACCAGAAAGAAGTCAACGCTTATATTCCGGGAGAAGGCCATAACCTTCAGGAACACTCTATCGTGCTTATCAGGGGTGGCAGGGTAAAAGATCTGCCGGGTGTGCGCTACCATCTTGTACGTGGCGCTCTTGATACATCAGGTGTGGATGGCCGTACCCAGAGAAGGTCAAAATATGGTGCAAAAAGACCGAAAAAATAACACTTAAAGAAATAAGATAATGAGAAAAGCAAAACCAAAGAAAAGGATAATGTTACCGGATCCTAAGTACAATGATCCGTATGTAACAAGGTTTGTGAATAATCTTATGTACAGTGGTAAAAAAAATCTTGCTTTCAAAATATTCTATGATTCGCTCGATATTATAGGAGACAAACTTAAAGCTGAAGGTAAATCACCTCTTGAGATCTTCAAACAGGCTCTCGAAAATGTTACTCCCCAGGTGGAAGTCAAGGCCCGCAGGGTTGGTGGTGCAACATTCCAGGTCCCTATGGAGATCCGTGCCGACAGAAAGGTAAGCATTAGCATGAAGAACATGATTTCCTTCGCACGCAAGAGAACAGGCCATTCAATGGCTGAAAGGCTTGCTGCCGAACTTATGGCTGCATACAAGCTTGAAGGCGGTGCATACAAGAAAAAAGAGGATACTCACAGGATGGCCGAAGCAAACAAAGCCTTTGCTCATTTCAGGTTTTAACAAAATGAAACGCTAACACGCCGTATCAACAGAAATGGACAACAACCTGAAAAATACCAGAAACATCGGAATCATGGCCCACATCGATGCCGGTAAGACCACAACGACGGAACGTATTCTGTTCTATACAGGTCGTACCCACAGGATGGGAGAGGTACATGACGGCAATGCCCAGATGGACTGGATGGTTCAGGAGCAGGAGCGAGGCATCACAATTACCTCAGCAGCTACAACCACTTTCTGGAAATACGACAATCAGGATTATAAAATAAATATTATAGATACACCGGGTCACGTTGATTTTACTGTCGAAGTGGAACGTTCCCTCAGGGTTCTCGACGGGGCTGTCGCAGTATTCTGTGCTGTTGGCGGCGTCGAACCTCAGTCGGAAACAGTATGGCGGCAGGCAAATAAATACAATGTCCCGAGGATTGCCTTTGTAAATAAAATGGACAGGGCGGGCGCTGATTTCTATAGCGTCATCCATCAGATCCATGATAAGCTCGGCGCAAACCCTGTGGCCATACAGCTGCCGATCGGCGCTGAAGAGAACTTCAGGGGACTGATCGATCTTATCAGGATGAAGGCATTCGTATGGTACGATAACGGCTCAGCCGGCAGCAGTTACGAGGTGGAGGATATCCCTGAGAACATGCTTCAGGAAGCCGAAGAATGGAGAGGACGCCTCATCGAATCAGTTGCTGATGTCGACGATGCTCTTCTTGCCAGGTTCCTTGAAGATCATGATTCAATAACAGCCGATGAGATTCTGACGGCCCTGAGAAAAGCAACTGTGCAGGGGCTGGCTGTTCCCGTCACCTGCGGTGCTGCATTCAAGAACAAGGGAATACAGAACCTTCTCGACTCGGTAGTAGCATTCCTTCCTTCACCTGTGGATATCGGTGCTGTGACAGGCATCGATCCCAGAAATGATGCTGAAGTAAGACGCGAACCTGATGACAGCGAGCCTCTCGCCGCACTTGCCTTCAAAATAGCAACAGATCCGTTTGTGGGAAGGCTTGTTTTTATAAGGGTGTATTCGGGAATTCTCCGGTCAGGAGATACTGTCCTCAATACAAGAACAGGCAAACGCGAAAGGATCAACCGTCTTTTCCAGATGCATGCAAACAAGCAGAATCCAAGGGAGAGCGTTTCGGCAGGAGACATCTGTGCCGGAGTTGGTTTCAAGGATCTCAAGACAGGAGATACGCTGTGTGCAATCAATAAACCGATCCTTCTCGAATCGATGGATTTCCCCGAGCCTGTCATCGGAGTGGCTATCGAACCCAAAACACAGGCTGATGTCGACAAACTGTCAATTGCCCTTAGCAAGCTGGCAGAGGAAGATCCTACTTTCCAGGTCAGGACTGATCCTGACAGCGGCCAGACAGTCATTCATGGAATGGGTGAGCTACATCTCGAAATCCTTATCGACAGGCTGAAAAGGGAATTCAAGGTGGAATGCAACCAGGGTGTTCCTCAGGTTGCCTATAAGGAAGCTATCACCGCAAGCGCCGAATTCAGGGAGGTATTTAAAAAGCAGACAGGCGGCAGGGGTAAATTTGCCGATATTACTGTTGAAATGATGCCTGCTGAAGACGGTAAACGAGGACTTGAATTTGTTAATGAAATAAAGGGAGGGAATATTCCCAAGGAGTTTATTCCTTCCATTGAGAAGGGATTCCGCGAGGCAATGGCCAACGGGCCGCTTGCAGGTTTCCCGCTCGAAAGCCTTAAAATAGTACTAAAAGACGGTTCCTATCATCCGGTAGATTCTGACTCTCTTTCTTTCGAGATTGCAGCAAAACAGGCATTCAGAAAATATGCAGGGAAATGCAATCCTGTCATTCTCGAACCGATAATGTCGACAGAAGTTGTCACTCCCGAGGAATATGTCGGGGACGTAATCGGCGATTTCAACAGAAGAAGAGGCAAGGTGGAAGGTATGGAATCGAAAGCGGGTTCAAGGGTTATCAAAGCAAAAGTACCTCTGGCCGAAAAATTCGGTTATGTTACAGTACTGCGGACCCTTACCTCCGGAAGAGCCACATCGACGATGGAGTTCTCCCATTATGAGGAGGTGCCTGAAGAAATAGCAAAAAGGATTGTTGAAATAACTAAAGGAAAAATTCTTTAATCAAAATGAGTCAGAAAATTCGTATTAAACTGAAATCTTACGATCATAATCTTGTGGATAAGTCCGCTGAGAAGATTGTAAAAACAGTAAAATCTACTGGTGCAGTTGTAAGTGGTCCCATTCCTCTTCCGACACATAAAAAGATTTATACGGTTCTTCGTTCCCCGTTTGTAAACAAAAAAGCCAGGGAGCAATTCCAGCTTTCATCATACAAACGGCTGCTTGATATTTACAGCTCAACTCCTAAAACAATTGATGCTTTGATGAAGCTTGAGCTTCCAAGCGGGGTAGAAGTAGAAATAAAAGTGTGAAACCAGTAAAGTAATAAAGAAATGCAGGGATTAATTGGAAAAAAGGTGGGAATGACCTCCGTTTTCGATGAGGACGGAAAGAATATTCCTTGTACTGTACTGCAGGCAGGACCATGTGTTGTAACACAGATCAAAACAAAGGAAAAGGACGGCTATTTTGCAGTGCAGCTTGGTTTCGATGAAAAGAAGGAAAAACATACTACAAAAGCTGAGCAGGGCCATTTCCAGAAAGCAGGAACCACACCAAAGAGAAAGCTTATAGAATTCACCGGATTCGCAGAGGGCCAGGTGCAGATGGGAGAAGTCCTTACCGCCGAGCTCTTCCGGCCCGATAACTGGGTTGACGTTCGCGGATGGTCTAAAGGAAAAGGTTTTCAGGGTGTTGTAAAACGTCACGGCTTCGGCGGTGTGGGCGGACAAACCCATGGCCAGCATAACAGAGGCAGGGCACCTGGTTCACTCGGAGCATCCTCATTCCCTTCAAGAGTACTGCCCGGCATGAGAATGGCCGGACGAAAAGGAGGTAACAAGGTCATGTCGGTAAGCATGAGAGTCGTTAAACTCCTGGCAGAAAGCAATATTTTAATAGTTAAAGGATCAGTTCCCGGTCCGAAAGGTGGTTACGTAATAATTACAAAATAATGGAATTAGCAATTCTTAATACCGAAGGTAAGGAAACCGGAAGAAAAGTCAGCCTTGATGATTCAATTTTCGGGATAAAACCTAACGACCACGCTATCTATCTGGATACAAAACAATTCCTTGCAAATCAGAGGCAGGGTACCCATAAATCCAAACAGCGTGGCGAAGTTGCAGGAAGTACCAGGAAGATCAAAAGACAGAAAGGTACCGGAACTGCCCGCGCAGGCAGCCTGAAGAATCCACTGTTCCGCGGGGGAGGCCGTATATTCGGCCCACAGCCCAGATTCTATGGTTTCAAACTCAACAGGAAACTGAAAGAACTGGCAAGGAAATCAGCCCTGTCTTACAAGGCATCTTCCAATAATATTATTGTTCTGGAAGACTTCTCACTTGAAGCTCCTAAAACAAAAGACATGGTCAAAATGGGTAATAACCTGAATATTGGCAATAAAAAATCTCTTTTTGTTTTACCGGAACAAAATAAAAACATATATTTGTCATCCCGAAATGTACAAGGGGTTGATGTTGTAAGTGCCGGAGAATTAAGCACTTATAAAATTATGAAGGCCTCAACTCTGGTACTTGTGGAGAGTGCAGTTGACGTTTTGCAGGCAACTTTTGAAAAACAGTAAAAATTTAACGATGAATATTCTGCTTAAACCGATCGTAACGGAAAAGATGACAGCACAGGGCGATAAATTTAATCGCTATGGATTTGTCGTTGCTAGAAACGCAAATAAATTGCAGATAAAGAAAGCCGTTGAGGACCTTTATGGTGTTACTGTGGAATCAGTAAATACAATGAGGTATGGCGGCAAGGTTATGACAAGAAATACAAAATCAGGTTTTCTGGTCGGAAAGACTGCTGCCATTAAAAAAGCAGTTGTCACCCTGGCAGAAGGAAACGTAATTGATTTCTATAGCAATATTTAAAAACCAGTATGGCAGTCAGAAAGATCAAACCTGCAACGCCAGGTCAGAGACACAAAATCATCAGCGCTTTTGATAACATCACAAAGGCTGTGCCGGAGAAATCCTTGCTTCGACCGCTCAGAAAGACAGGAGGAAGGAACGTTAACGGCAAAAGGACTATGAGGTACATCGGTGGCGGTCACAAACAGATGTACAGGGTTATCGATTTCCTCAGGGAAAAAGATGGCATCAGTGCTACAGTCAGGGCAATCGAATATGATCCTAACAGATCATCAAGGATAGCCCTGGTTGTTTATGACGACGGTGAAAAGAGATACATTGTTGCTCCTGTCGGGCTTCAGGTCGGGCAGAAGATAATATCAGGAAAAGATGCAACCCCTGAAATTGGGAATACAATGTTTCTCAATGATATTCCTCTGGGTACCATTATACATAATATTGAGCTCAAGCCCGGCAAGGGTGCAGCACTCGCGCGCAGCGCAGGAACCTATGCCCAGCTTTCTGCCCGTGAAGGCAAATATGCGATCATTAAGCTTCCTTCGGGAGAAACAAGAATGGTGCTGACAAGCTGCCGAGCAACCATCGGTACTGTATCAAATCCCGACCACAACCTTGAGAGATCCGGCAAGGCAGGCCGTTCACGCTGGCAGGGCCGCCGTCCAAGAGTCAGAGGCGTTGTCATGAACCCTGTCGATCACCCAATGGGTGGCGGTGAGGGAAGAGCTTCAGGTGGTCATCCCCGTTCAAGAAAAGGTCTTCCGGCAAAAGGTTTCAAAACACGCGACAGGAAGAAATATTCCGCCAAACACATTATTGAAAGAAGGAAAAAATAACTGACATAATATGAGTAGATCAATTAAAAAAGGCCCTTTCATTGAATTCAAACTTGAGAACAGAGTCCTTGAAATGAACAAAGGGCAGAAAAAGTCAGTTCTCAAAACATGGTCGAGAAGATCTGTTATCTCACCTGACTTTGTCGGACATACTATAGCAGTTCATAACGGAAACAAATTTATCCCGGTTTACATTACCGAAAACATGGTGGGCCACAAGCTAGGTGAATTTGCGCCTACCCGTACATTCAGAGGTCACGCCGGTAATAAATAACAAGTAGTGTAAACCTGAAAAATATTAAGAGATGGGTGCAAGAAAAAGAAATACAGCAGAACAGAGAAAGGAAGCTGCCAAAAACAGATACCAGGCAGTACTGAGGAACTGTCCTACATCACCTCGCAAAATGAGGCTTGTTACCGGGCTTATCAGTGGTCTGGATGTCAACAGGGCTCTTGATGTTCTTAAATACAGCAAACAGGAAGCATCACGCAGGCTCGAAAAACTTCTTCTTTCTGCCATTGCAAACTGGCAGTCAAAGAATGAAGGCGTGAGAGTTGAAGAGAGCAACCTTTTTGTTAAAGAGATTAGTGTTGATGGCGGCCGTGCTCTGAAAAGGCTCCAGACAGCACCTCAGGGAAGGGCTTACAGGTTAAGGAAAAGATCAAATCATGTGACCCTCGTGCTCGACAGTATGAATAAGGAAGTTGAAAATACATCAAAATAGACCAGATGGGACAAAAAGCAAATCCGATAGGTAACAGATTAGGTATTATCAAAGGTTGGGACTCGAACTGGTTTGGCGGCAAGGATTTTTCCGGCAAACTTGTTGAAGATACAAAGATCAGGGAATATCTTAATGCCAGGCTCGCAAAAGCAAGCATTTCAAAGATAGTCATCGAGAGAACCCTCAAGCTTATTACGGTAACAGTCAACACCGCACGTCCGGGTATTATCATCGGCAAAGGCGGCCAGGAAGTTGACAAGCTTAAGGAGGAACTTAAGAAGATTACAAAAAAGGAGGTTCAGATCAACATCTTTGAAGTTAAACGTCCTGAACTTGATGCCAATATAGTTGCCAACAATGTTGCCCGCCAGCTCGAAGGCAAGATATCATACAGGCGTGCCATAAAAATGGCTATCGCCTCAACTATGAGAATGGGAGCTGAAGGAATAAAGGTGCTCATCTCAGGTCGTCTGGGCGGTGCCGAAATGGCCAGAAGCGAAACATACAAGGAAGGACGCATTCCGCTTCATACACTGCGTGCAGATATCGACTATGCCCTTGCTGAAGCCCATACCAAGGTTGGTCTTATCGGTATCAAGGTCTGGATATGCAACGGAGAAGTATACGGAAAAAGAGACCTCAGCCCGAATATCGGAGCACGTAATGCCAAGACTAAAAGTCTGAAGAGGAAGGCAAAGAAATAAGCACAGGAAGACTATTATAAAAATTTAATATTTGAGTCATGTTACAACCGAAAAGGACCAAATACAGGAGATCCCAGAAAGGCAGAATGAAGGGAAATGCACAGAGAGGCAATCAGCTGGCATTCGGGTCTTTTGGAATTAAAGCGCTTGAGCAGTGCTGGATAACAGGCCGGCAGATCGAAGCTGCCCGTCAGGCTGTTACCCGTCACATGAAACGTGAAGGTCAGATCTGGATAAGGGTATTCCCCGATAAACCCATAACAAAGAAACCTGCTGAGGTTCGTATGGGAAAAGGTAAAGGTACTCCTGAAGGTTTTGTAGTGCCCGTAACTCCCGGCAGAATACTTATAGAAGCTGAGGGCGTTCCATTTGAAGTTGCAAGAGAAGCTCTCAGGCTTGGCGCACAGAAACTACCGATCACTACAAAATTCATTGTGAGAACCGATTACGTACAGGAATAAAATAAACAACACAGATGAAAACTTCAGAAATAAGGGAATTAAGCACTCCGGACCTGATCGAGAGAATCGATACCGAAAGAACAATGCTTGTCCGCATGAAGCTTAACCATGCAATAACACCTCTGGATAATCCACAGAAGATCAGACAGGTGAAACTAACAATTGCACGTCTGCTGACAGAACTGCGACACAGGGAATTAAATGAAAAATCTAATAGCTAGATCAGCAATGGAAAGAAAATTAAGAAAAGAACGTATCGGAATTGTTGTCAGCAACAAGATGGATAAGTCGATCGTTGTGGCCATCAAAAGGAAGGTAAAACACCCGATTTATGGCAAATTCGTGAACAGGACCAAGAAGCTGATGGCTCATGATGAAGAGAATTCATGCAATATAGGTGATACGGTACGTATTTCGGAGACCAGGCCTCTGAGCAAAAATAAAACCTGGAGACTAGTTGAAATTATCGAAAGAGCTAAGTAATCATGATACAGCAGGAAAGCAGATTAACGGTAGCCGATAACTCAGGTGCAAAGGAAGTTCTTTGCATACGTGTACTGGGTGGCAGCAAAAAGAGATATGCCACCATCGGCGACAAGATAGTTGTAAGTGTCAAGAGTGCACTCCCGTCAGGTGAAGCCAAAAAAGGAACTGTAAGCAAGGCTGTTGTCGTCAGGACAACGAAGGAAATCAGGCGCCCCGACGGCTCTTATATAAGGTTTGACGATAACGCGGTTGTACTTCTCAACAACATGAACGAAGTAAGGGGTACCCGTATTTTCGGTCCCGTCGCAAGGGAACTTCGTGACAAATACATGAAAATCGTCTCTCTTGCACCTGAAGTTCTATAATCAAAAAATATTCGGCAATGCAGAAGAAACTACATATCAAAAAAGGAGATACCGTTGTTGTCATAACCGGTGAATCCAAAGGACAGAAAGGCCGTGTGCTGGAAGTTGACAGGGATAAGAACAGGGCATTGGTGGAAGGCGTCAATATGGTTTCAAAACATACAAAACCAAATGCAAAATCTCCCCAGGGCGGTATTCTGAAAAAAGAAGCGCCGGTCCATATTTCAAACCTTATGCTTGTTGATCCGGCATCCGGAAAACCTACACGTATAGGAAGAAGGCTCAATGACAAAAATAAACTAGTTCGTTATTCTAAAAAATCAGGAGAGGAGATCAAGTAATGTATACACCTGCATTAAAAACCAAATATAAGGATGAGATCGTCCCTGCATTAATGAAGGAGTTCGGTTATAAAACCGTCATGCAGGTTCCCAGATTGGAAAAAATAGTTCTCAACCAGGGCGTTGGACAGGCAATAGCCGACAAGAAACTGCTTGAATTCAGTGTTAAGGAATTAACAGATATTGCAGGTCAGAAAGCCGTTCAGACATATTCCTCAAAGGATATCTCGAACTTCAAGCTGAGGAAAAACATGCCGATTGGCGTAATGGTCACCCTCCGCAAGGAAAAAATGTATGAATTTCTTGAGAGGCTTATTGCAGTTGCACTGCCGCGTATCCGCGACTTCAAGGGGATCAATTCGAAACTTGACGGACGCGGAAACTACACCCTCGGGATTACTGAACAGATAATTTTCCCGGAAATCGACCTCGATAAGGTTTCCAAGATCATGGGCCTTCAGATAACTTTCGTCACATCAGCTGATACTGATGAGGAAGCTCTGGCCCTCCTGAAACATTTCGGCTTACCTTTTAAAAATACTAAAAACTGAATATATGGCTAAGGAATCGATGATAGCCCGCGAAGTAAAACGCGCAAAACTTGCTGAAAAATATGCAGCAAAAAGAGCAAAGCTGAAAGCTGAAGGTGACTATGTAGGTCTGAGCCGCCTCCCGCGTAACTCCAATCCCAACAGGCAGCGTAACCGCTGCAAGCTGACAGGGCGTACAAGGGGTTATATGCGTCAGTTCGGAATCAGCAGAATCACTTTCAGGGAAATGGCCTCTTTCGGACTAATCCCCGGTGTTAAAAAAGCCAGCTGGTAATTAAAATGAATATTAATATTTATAAAGAATAAGAGATGACTGATCCGATTGCAGATTTGCTGACCAGAATAAGAAATGCCATTATGGCCGGTCATAAAGTAGTGGAAGCGCCAGCATCCAATCTTAAAAAGGAGATTGCCAGGATTCTGTTTGAAAAGGGGTATATCCTTAGCTATAAGGTGGTTGATGGAGAGAACAAACATGGTGTACTCAAAATTGCTCTGAAATACAATGCAAAGAGCAAGAAACCGGCAATAAAGAAAATAGAAAGAGCAAGCCGTCCCGGCCTCAGGCAATATGTCGGCGCAGATGATATGCCGCGCGTTCTTAACGGACTTGGAATTGCGATAATATCAACATCAAGGGGATTGATGACCGATAAAGAGGCAAAAAAAGAAAATATTGGTGGTGAAGTATTATGTTTTGTATACTAATTAGGAGGATAGTTTAATGTCACGAATAGGAAAATTACCTGTAAACCTGCCCAAAGGTGTTACTGTAACTGTCAGCGATACCAATGTGGTAAGTGTGAAAGGACCTTTGGGTGAGTTGTCACAACCTGTCAACCCCGACCTTAAGGTTAATGTGGTGGACAACACTATCGTATTGGAAAGACCCACTGATTCGAAGACTCACAAGTCGCTTCATGGTCTTTACAGGGCTCTTATTGCTAATATGGTGATTGGTGTTTCACAGGGTTTCAAAAAGGAGCTTGAGCTTGTCGGCGTCGGTTACCGTGCCGAAGCCAAGGGACAACTCCTTGAAATGAGCCTTGGTTACTCGCACGATATAATAATGCAGCTTCCCGACGAGGTGAAAATTGAAACCAAAACTGAAAGAAGGAGCAATCCTGTGATTACTCTGAGAAGTATCGATAAACAACTTATCGGTCATGTTGCTGCAAAGATCAGGTCGCTTCGCCCACCTGAACCTTACAAGGGTAAAGGTATTAAATTCGTAGGCGAAACGCTCAGAAGGAAAGCTGGTAAGTCGGCAAGTGTTTAACAGGGGTAAAATCAAGAAATCATGGCTTTAACCAAATTGGAAAAAAGAACCAGGATCCGCATGAGGATCCGAAAGAAAATAAGCGGTACCGCTGAAAAACCCAGACTGGCAGTGTTCCGCAGCAATAAACAGATCTATGTTCAGCTGATCGATGACCTCAATGGTGTCACAATGCTTGCTGCCAGTTCACAGGAGAAGGATATCGCATCAAAAACCGGGATCAATAAGACTGAACAGGCACGGCTGGTTGGAAAATCAATCGCCGAAAAATGCAGGGAGAAGGGCATTGAAAGCGTTGTTTTCGACAGAAGTGGTTATCAATATCATGGTAGAGTAAAATCATTAGCTGACGCAGCCCGCGAAGGCGGTTTAAAATTCTGATAATATGGGAAACGGAATAAGAAAAGTAAAAACCAGCGACCTCGAACTCAAAGACAGGCTCGTTAGCATCCAGAGAGTGACAAAAGTCACAAAAGGCGGACGTACCTTCAGTTTTTCGGCTATAGTAGTGGTCGGAAACGAAGACGGCATTGTTGGACACGGGCTGGGAAAAGCCAGTGAGGTTACCACGGCAATTGCAAAAGGTATTGAGGATGCCAAGAAGAACCTTATTAAAGTGCCTGTAATCAATGGTACAATTCCTCACGAACAGGTGGCCAAATTCGGCGGCGCAAAAGTGTTTATAAAACCTGCAACACCTGGTACCGGAGTCAAGGCAGGAGGTGCTATGCGCGCAGTTCTTGAAAGCGTCGGAGTGAAAAACGTACTTGCCAAATCAAAGGGATCATCAAACCCTCATAACCTGGTCAAGGCAACTTTCGCCGCACTCCTCGAAATGCGCGATGCAATAGCTGTTGCTGAACACCGCAGCGTTACCCTCGAAAAAGTATTTAACGGATAGTAAAGCAAACCACAATGGCAAAAATTCGTATAACCCAGGTAAAAAGCAAGAACGGAAAACCCGAACGCCAGAAAAGAACTCTCGAGGCACTGGGTATCCATAAACTGAACCATAGTGTTGAACACGAAGCCACGCCTCAGATACTTGGGATGGTTGAAAAGATCAGACACCTTGTGAAAGTTGAGAATATTTAAGGTATTAACGATATTATATAACGAGTAATGGATCTAAGTAACTTAAAACCTGCTAAAGGTTCAATAAAAAGAAGCAAGCGCGTTGGCCGCGGACAGGGTTCCGGGAAAGGCGGTACATCAACCAGGGGACATAAAGGAGCCAAGCAGCGTTCCGGATATAAAAAGAAAATCGGCTTTGAAGGAGGTCAGATGCCACTTCAGAGAAGAGTACCGAAATATGGCTTTAAAAATGTAAACCGAAAGGAATATAAAGCTATAAACCTGGTGACTCTCCAGAATCTTGCTGAAAAGAACAACCTTGAGATTATTGATCAGGAAGCACTTATCAGGGCCGGACTCATTTCAAAAAATGACCTTGTTAAAATACTCGGAAAAGGAACCATTGAAAGAAAACTCGAGGTCCACGCCCATGCATTCAGCAAGTCAGCAGTCGAAGCAATTGAAGCTCAAAAGGGTACCGTCGTAAAACTTTAAGTTCATGAGATTTGTTCAGACAATAAAGAATATTTTCAAGATCGAGGATCTTCGTGCAAGATTGCTGTACACACTGGCCATAGTCGCCCTTTACCGTCTTGGTAAATATGTGACCCTGCCCGGTATCGATCCCTCCCAGCTTGGAAATCTGAAGGCACAGACATCATCAGGTATAATGGGACTTCTCGATATGTTCTCGGGAGGTGCCTTTTCTCAGGCCTCTGTCTTTGCACTCGGCATAATGCCTTACATTTCGGCATCAATCGTAGTCCAGCTTCTCGGTATAGTATTCCCTTACTTCCAGAAACTGCAGAAGGAGGGTGAAAGCGGAAGAAGAAAACTGAACCAGTATACAAGGTATCTTACAGTGCTTGTTCTTATTCTGCAGGCTCCGACTTATCTGATCAACCTTTCAGCCCAGCTGCCTGCTTCAGCATTCGTACTGTCGGGATTTTTCTTCAAGTTCTCTTCAGTGGTAATCCTGACAGCCGGCACAATGTTCGTCATGTGGCTTGGCGAAAAAATTACCGACAAGGGCATTGGCAACGGTATTTCACTCATAATAATGATTGGGATCGTGGCAAGAATGCCGGCGAACTTCGTCTTTGAGGCAGGAACCAGGCTCAACGGAGCAGGCGGCCCCATTGCACTTATAGTCGAAATAGTAATATTGTTCGTTGTTGTCCTTGGAACTATCCTTCTCGTACAGGGTACAAGAAGAGTTCCGGTACAGTACGCCCGCCGCATCGTTGGCAATAAGCAGTACGGCGGTGTAAGACAATATATTCCCCTGAAGGTGAACGCCGCAGGTGTTATGCCTATTATCTTTGCCCAGGCAATAATGATGCTTCCCATCATCATTGCAGGATATTCAAACTCAAGCTCGGCATTTGTTGTGGCATTTTCAAATATGTACGGATTCTGGTATAATTTCGTTACTGGTATTCTTATAATCCTGTTTACATATTTCTATACTGCCATCACCATCAATCCGGTGCAGATGGCTGAGGATATGAAGAAGAACGGCGGATTTATTCCGGGAATAAAACCGGGAAGAAAAACAGTAGAATTCTTCGATACAATAATGTCGAGGATCACTCTTCCAGGGTCAATATTCCTGGCCATCATTGCCATTCTTCCTTCAATAGCTGTTAAATTTCAGGTAACACCCCAGTTTGCACAGTTTTACGGAGGCACATCGCTTCTTATCCTTGTGGGGGTTGTTCTTGATACGCTTCAACAGATTGAAAGCCATCTGCTGATGCGTCATTACGACGGACTTATGAAATCAGGCCGTGTTAAAGGCAGATCCGGCGCAGTAACGTCGATATAAAATATTAACGTTCTTTGATGTTGTATTTAAAGACTGATGAAGAGGTTGCATTGTTGAGAGAAAGCAATATGCTCGTGTCGAGGACACTTGCAGAAATTGCCAGGCTCATTAAACCAGGTGTGACAACTCTTTATCTCGACAAGGTGGCTGAAACCTTTATCCGTGACAACGGAGGTATTCCCGCTTTCAAGGGATATGGCGGTTTCCCCAACACCCTCTGTACATCAGTCAACGATGAAGTGGTTCATGGCATCCCTTCCGGATACGCACTGAAAGAAGGTGATATTGTATCAGTCGACTGTGGTGTGATTCTCAACGGATGGTATGGCGACAGCGCCTATACATTTCCTGTTGGCACCATAGATGAGATCACGAAACGTCTTCTGAGCTTTACAAGGGAATCCCTTGAGGCAGGAGTTCTGGAAGCTGTTGCAGGTAAAAGGATAGGCGACATTTCCTGGGCTGTACAGCAAAAGGCCGAAAGCGGAGGGTTTTCTGTTGTCAGGGAACTTGTTGGCCATGGACTCGGAAAAAGGCTTCACGAACCACCAGAAGTCCCTAATTACGGAAGGCGCGGAACAGGCCCCAAGATGGAAAAAGGCCTTGTTATCTGCATCGAACCGATGATTAACATGGGAAAGAAGGAAACTATGCAGATGCGCGACGGATGGACAATAAGGACAGTTGACGGAATGCCTTCAGCCCATTTTGAATACGCTGTGGCAATCGATAAGGGAAAAGCAGATGTATTGACGACTTTTGAATTTATTGAAGAAGTTTTAAATAAAATGTAACTGTATATGTCTAAACAGTCATCAATAGAACAGGATGGTACAATCATCGAAGCCCTTTCCAATGCAATGTTCAGGGTGGAGCTTGAAAACGGACATGTAATAACTGCACATATCTCCGGAAAGATGCGGATGCACTATATCAAGATCCTTCCCGGCGATAAGGTAAAAGTTGAAATGTCGCCATACGACCTTACAAAAGGAAGAATAACATTCAGATATAAATAAAGAAACAATAAGATAATGAAAGTAAGAGCATCGGTAAAAAAGCGCAGCGCCGACTGCAAGATAGTAAGACGCAAAGGGCGCATTTATGTTATTAGCAAGAAAAACCCCAAGTTCAAACAGAGACAGGGATAATTTGTTTAATTTTGCAACTCATTTAAGAAAAGTAATATATGGCACGTATTGTTGGTGTAGATCTACCAAGAAACAAAAGAGGTGAAATCGGCCTGACCTATATCTACGGAGTAGGAAAGAGCACTGCTCAGAGGGTCCTTGACGAAGCCGGTGTTGACCGGAATGCAAAAGTCCAGGAATGGACTGATGAGCAGATCAATGCTATACGCCGTATTCTGAACGATAATTATAAGCTTGAAGGCGAACTTCGTTCCGAAACGCAGATGAATATAAAAAGGCTTATGGATATCGGCTGTTATCGCGGCGTCCGTCATCGTCTTGGCCTGCCTGTAAGAGGTCAGAGTACCAAGAACAACGCCAGGACACGTAAAGGAAGAAAGAAAACTGTTGCAAACAAGAAAAAAGCTACTAAATAAATAGAATATGGCAAAGAAAACCGGAGCATTGAAAAAGAGGATCGTCAAGGTTGAACCGACTGGTCAGGCTCATGTTCATTCATCATTCAATAACATAATTATTTCGCTGACCAACAATTCAGGTCAGGTTATCTCCTGGGCATCTGCCGGAAAGATGGGATTCAAGGGATCCAAGAAAAACACTCCCTATGCCGCACAGATGGCATCTGAAGAATGCAGTAAAGTTGCTTATGATCTTGGTTTGAGAAAAGTTAAGGTGTTTGTTAAAGGACCGGGGGCCGGACGTGAATCTGCAATCAGATCAATATCCAACGCCGGTATCGAGGTCACAGAGATCGTCGATGTCACCCCAATGCCTCATAACGGATGCCGCGCACCGGGAAGGAGAAGAGTATAATTTATTACACATCATATAAAATTTGAAAGTTTAAATAAATAGCACAATGGCAAGATATATTGGCCCAAAATCAAGAGTCGCAAGAAAATTCGGAGATCCTATCTATGGCCCCGACAAATACCTCGACAGGAAAAACTTCCCTCCGGGTCAGCATGGTATGAACAAGAAAAGAAAGAAAACCTCTGAATATGGCCTCCAGCTCAGGGAAAAGCAAAAGGCTAAATATACATACGGCATTCTCGAAAGACAATTCCACAATACATTTGAAAAAGCTTCACGTAGCAAAGGTGTAACAGGTGTTGTCCTTCTGCAGATGCTCGAAGCCCGCCTCGATAACGTTGTTTTCCGTTTCGGAATAGCTCCCACGAGAGCCGCTGCCCGTCAGCTTGTTTCTCACAGGCATATCACAGTGAACGGTGAGGTGGTAAATTTGCCTTCGTTCCAGCTGAAACCAGGTGATATTATCGGAGTACGCGAAAAATCAAAGTCACTGGAAACAATAGTCGACTCACTCACTACAAGAAAATATTCGAAGCTGTCATGGCTCGAATGGGACGATGCACAAATGGCCGGCAAATTCATGAACATGCCGGAACGCACCGACATACCTGAAGATATAAAGGAACAGTTAATAGTTGAATTGTATTCAAAGTAATTAAATAAGAAAAATCTCATGGCCATTTTATCATTCCAGAAGCCTGACAAAGTAATAATGCTGGAAGCTAATAACAGGTTCGGCAAATTCGAATTCCGTCCGCTTGAGCCAGGCTACGGCATCACTGTCGGAAATGCCCTCAGGAGAATTCTTCTCTCTTCACTCGAAGGTTTCGCTATCACAACCGTAAAGATTGAAGGCATCGACCATGAATTCTCTACCATTACCGGGGTTATGGAAGATGTTACAGAGATCATCCTTAACCTTAAGCAGGTGCGTTTTAAACGGACTGTTGATGACGTTGATCACGAAAAAGTGGTGATCAAGATCAGTGGTCAGGATGTACTTAAAGCCGGTGCACTCAATAACGTTCTCAGCAGTTTTGAGGTCCTTAATCCGGAACTCGTGATACTGAGAATGGAACCGGATGTCAAACTGCAGATGGAACTCACTATCAACAAGGGAAGGGGTTATGTTCCTGCTGAAGAAAACCAGCCTGCCGACAGTGAATTCGGACTTATAGCAATCGACTCGATTTTCACTCCGGTGAGAAATGTGAAATACTCAGTGGAGAACTTCCGCGTTGAACAGAAAACCGACTACGAAAAGCTTCTCCTCGAAATTGATACCGACGGATCAATACATCCCAAAGAAGCGCTTAAAGAAGCCGCAAAAATCCTGATCTATCATTTCATGCTTTTCTCCGATGAGAAGATCACCCTCGACTCGGATGACAAACTTGCCAATGAGGAATTCGATGAGGAAGTACTTCACATGCGCCAGCTTCTCAAGACAAAACTTGTCGATCTCGACCTGTCGGTTAGAGCACTTAACTGCCTGAAGGCAGCAGAAGTTGAAACACTTGGTGATCTTGTTAAATTCAATAAGAATGACCTTCTTAAATTCAGGAACTTCGGGAAGAAATCCCTCACCGAGCTTGATGAACTTCTTGAATCAATGAGCCTGTCATTCGGAATGGATGTCAGCAAGTACAAATTGGATAAAGATTAATAACTGGTTAAGGATATATAGACATGCGACATCAGAGAGTAATAAACCATCTTGGAAGGACAAGTGCGCACAGGAAATCGATGATTTCCAATATGGCTGTTTCACTTATCATGCATAAACGGATTTCCACCACAACTGCCAAGGCAAAAGCCCTCAAGACATTCGTGGAACCCCTTATAACAAAATCAAAGGACGATTCAACACACTCAAGAAGAGTGGTTTTTGGTTATCTGAAGGATAAGGAAGCAGTTTCGGAACTGTTCAGAACAGTATCTCCAAAAATAGCCGAAAGACCCGGAGGATATACAAGAATCCTGAAGACCGGAAACAGAATAGGCGATAATGCTGAAATGTGCATCATTGAACTCGTTGATTTCAATGAGGTGATGAAAGGCGGAGAAGCAGCCAAACCAAAGGCAGCAAGAAGAAGAAGGTCAGGAAAGAAAACTGCCGAAACTCCTGCTGAAGCCCCGACCAAAACCGCAGCTCCAAAGGCAAAGAAGACTGTGAAAGCCGAAAAGACACAGAAACCTGAGGCAAAAGCCGAAGATAATTCAGACGATCAGGCGCCTGAAACTGAAACCAGGGAATAAGATAAATATTTATCATGTAAGGGATATGGTAATGAACTGTATCCCTTTTTTTGTATATTGCATCATTGTTTAATAAAAAAATAATTCTCTATGGGACAAATAGTTAGTGTACACGCACGTGAGATTCTTGATTCACGCGGCAATCCTACGATAGAAGTTGATGTTCAGACAGCCAGTGGTTATCAGGGACGGGCAGCTGTTCCGTCAGGCGCCTCAACAGGCGAAAATGAGGCTCTTGAGCTCCGCGACGGCGATAAGTCACGCTACCTTGGAAAAGGTGTTCTCCAGGCTGTTCATAACGTTAATAACGTGATTGCTGAAGAAATTATCGGCATGGACGTCACCGATCAGGCTGGGATAGATAAGAAGATGATTGACCTCGACGGTACAAAGACCAAAAGCAACCTCGGTGCAAATGCCATTCTTGGAGTCTCCCTTGCTGTGGCAAAAGCCGCTGCCGCATATCACGGCCTGCCGTTATTCAGGTATATTGGCGGTGCAAATGCGGTCACACTGCCGGTTCCGATGATGAATATCATAAACGGAGGATCCCATTCCGATGCACCCATCGCTTTCCAGGAATTCATGATCAGACCTGTTGGCGCACCTAATTTCAGGGAAGGACTGAGAATGGGAGCCGAAGTATTCCATTCACTCAAAAAAGTGCTCAAAGGACGCGGTTTAAGCACTGCGGTCGGTGATGAGGGAGGTTTTGCCCCTGTACTCGACGGAACTGAAGATGCTCTTGAAACAATAATCAAAGCTATCGAAGAAGCCGGTTACAAAGCCGGTAAGGACGTTATGATAGCCCTCGATTGTGCAGCATCAGAATTCTATAAGGACGGAATGTACAACTATTCGAAGTTTGAAGGCCCGAAAGGCGCAAGAAGAACCTCCAAGGAACAGGTCGACTATCTGGAACAGCTTGTTGACAAATATCCTGTCGATTCGATCGAGGATGGTATGTCGGAAAATGACTGGGACGGATGGAAACTGCTTACTGATCGTCTGGGAAAGAGGATTCAGATCGTCGGTGATGATGTTTTCGTTACAAATGTTGATTACCTGAAAAAGGGAATTGAACTAGGATGCGCTAACTCAATCCTTATTAAACTCAATCAGATAGGAACCGTTACAGAAACCCTCAATGCCATCGAAATGGCCCACAGGGCAGGCTATACCACAGTCACTTCACACCGTTCCGGTGAAACCGAAGATTCAACTATTGCAGACGTTGCAGTTGCCACAAATTCGGGACAAATCAAAACCGGGTCGTGCAGCAGGACAGACAGGATCTGCAAATATAACCAGCTCCTCAGAATCGAAGAGATGCTGGGTGACCTGGCAGTATACGGATATAAGAAATAAAAAATACAGAACCCTTTAAGGAACTGTATAGAGCATCAGATAACCGCAAAGTTCTCAGAGTTATCGCGATGGCAGCAAAGATTTATTTATCTGTTTTCATTTCTTTGCGAACTCATCGCTATACTTAGCTAACATTGCGGTTATTGTTTTTACCTGTCCGACACCACTGTATTCAGCTACAAAAGACGATTTCCGACGTTATTAACAATTGTTGATAACTTATGTTTATATCCCGTGTACAATAATGAAACGGCCCCTGATTGTTATTTCACTTTCTTATATTATATTTGATCTATCAGGTGAGCGATAAAAGACTGCTCAAATGATGTGGAGACGGAAAAGGCAACTTAACTGGGGCACGATCCGGATCAGTCAGACCTTCGGGACTGCACATCAGGAGAGCCGAAGCCCGGGCAATTGGACTCCGGTCCAAAATACCCGGAAAATCGACGAAAACCGGAAACGTTCTTTCAGAGATTGAGTCACAGGGCATCAGAAAAAAAGAGCTTCGGCACACTATTCTCTGAAACTGATCCCTTTCCTCCGGGAAATGACATCAGGGCCTGAATGACGCTTCGTCCCGGAATCACGCCTCGGCGTGAGAAAGGACAGCCTGACGGTTCTGCTGTAACAGGCAAAACCCGAAAGCCAGGGGTTGCAAATCAGGGTCTTGTATCAGGAATTGCGACCGGTCAAAATAACAGTAACCTGACGCCGTGAGCGGCTTCGGTTGCAAACGGTGAATGGGAACTACTCTTAGGAATAGTTCCCATTATTGTTTTATAAAAACCCTTCAACCCCTTACATATCCCCCTCACTGCCTTCTCCCTCACAGCTTTCCCACCTTTCCCCTTTTATCTTTTACCTTTTTCCTTTTGTCTTTTTTCTTTTGTCTTTTGTCTTTTGCCTTTTGCCTTTTTCCTTTTGTCTTTTATCTTATCTTTTTCCTTTTGTCTTTTATCTTATCTTT
>JAAYUS010000258.1 GCA_012517605.1 Bacteroidales bacterium | reverse complement strand
GAGGACCGGACACGATAAAAAGGAAATAAAGGAGTTCATCGAAAAAAGTTACTCCTATAATCTGAGCAGGAGCCTTGCAGACATAAAGCCTTTTTACAGCTTTAATGAGACCTGTCAGAAGACTGTTCCAGAAGCACTGATCTGCTTTCTTGAATCCGTTGATTTTGAGGATGCGATACGCAAAGCCATCTGGCTTGGCGGAGACAGCGATACTCTGGCCTGTATCACGGGAGGAATTGCAGAAGCTTATTACAGGGAAATGCCGGAGGTGTGGATTGAAAAATCTGTCAGCCTGCTCGATGATAAACTGAAGGAAACATTAATTCTGTTTCAGGATAAATTTCAGAATTTTAAATCATAAGTTCGTTCAGCCCCTTTTTGAGGTTAAAGCAGATATAAGTATCAGATCTTTCTGCGTACCAGGTATCTGGTTTCAGGTCCTTTATATTCTTCACTTTTTCAAAAGCTGTCGGGTATCTCACGCGGGAGACTGCGCCAGTTCTGCCTGTAATTATCCGGAAAGACCTCTGCAAACTGGGGGATATCGAAGTGAGCCATATTCACAAGGCAGGTGGAATCATCTATTATAAGGCTCACCGGAACCCTGTTGCAGGGATTTACTACCTCTGTTTTCAGTGGTCTGACTGAGGCTATTCCCAGATCATTTTAGCTTAATGCCGCAGCACCTGCCGCACTTATCTGCTTTATGAATGAACGCCGTGTAAACTTCATAATAACTGAGATTTAATCGGACAAGCCCGGGATTTATAATTTATAAAATAAATATATTTTTGACTAAATCATCCGGGTTTTTCTGATAAATGCAATATTTATTTAAAATACTGTTGATTTTCTTAGCTTTGTGTAAGTAACTAACCCATAATAATCTTTTTACCATGGCATCAACCAGAAGAAAAACCAGGCTTTCGCGCCGTGAATTTATGAAACTCTCCGCGGCAGCTGCAGCAGGAGTAGTATTCCTTCCTGCTCTTTCCTGTAAATCGGTTGTTATCCCTGCTCCCATGAAACGCCGTTTCGGGAGGATCAATTTTGATGTCACAACAATAGGACTGGGCGGACAGAGCTCTCTTCAGTGGACACCTGAGGGGGTTGAGCCTGTTGATATTATATTAAAGGCATTTGACCTTGGCATCAATTATTTCGACACTTCCAATGTTTACGGTCCCAGCCAGATGAATTACGGCAAGGCATTCAGGAAGCTGAACCTTATCCCTGGCCAGAAGGGCTATGACCAGAAACTGAGGGATTCGATTTTTCTTACAACAAAAACAATGATACGCTGGGCAAAAGGTGGTTACCCGAAGCTCGACAATGTAAGGAACAGCACCGACGGAGATCATGGCGAGGGTGCCGTAGCCGACCTTAAAAGGTCCCTTTCACTGATGTTCGGGAACAACGACGGAAACTATCCCGAGGGTGCATATGTCAACATGATGCTTATACATAATCTTACGAATCCCGAAGAGGTTGATGTTGTTTACAAAGGGCTTGAAACCCCTCTTGATATAAATGATAATTACGGGGCACTTATCGCCCTGCGTGACTACCGTGATGGTACGAATATTACCGGGCTGAATCCCAAAAATGAAAAACTCATCAGGCACATCGGATTTTCAGGGCATTATAATGCTCCTGCCATGATGGACATGATACAGCGCGATAAATGGGATATACTCGATGGTATGCTGGTGGCGATAAATGTAAACGACAGGCGTTACCTCAATATGCAGTACAATGTCATCCCGGTGGCACAGGCCAGGAATATGGGGGTTATCGCTATGAAAGTGTTTGCCGACGGGGCAATGTATACAAAGGAACCAGGCTGGTCAAACAAACCTGAACATGTTGTGAGGATAGTCGGAACCGAAACAGTGCCGAGCAAGCCTCTTATCGAATATGTTCTTACCACTCCGGGCATACATACTCTTATAATCGGAACGGGGCAGATCAGCGATGATCCGGTAAAATGCCAGCTTGTCCAGAACTATTATGCAGCACAGATTGCACCTGATGCACTAAATGAGAGCCAGAGGCGTGAACTGGAAAAGATCGGCGCAAGAGCACGCAACGGAGAAACCAACTATTTCCAGCTGCCAGACAGAGGCCTCACACCTCCCCAAAATCCTCAGGTTACAAAATCGAATGGAATTAAATTAACATGGGATACAAGCTATGCCGGTGATGAACCGATAAGTCATTATGAGATAGAAATTGATGGCAAAGTTGCCGCGACCGTCAAACATGTACCACAGGTTTCAAAGGATCCTTTCGTCTTTGAAGCAGCATCCGGAAAGGAATTCAAAATCATGGCAGTTGATGCAATTGGCCGAAAATCGTCAACCGAACTGCTTAAGGCCTGATTGCCTGAATAAACAGAAATGCATTAATGATTTAGCTTAAAAGGCTTATCATCTCTGAAGGGGTATTCCGCTCAAGTACAATTATTTTCGGAGATCCGTTCAGGGAAATGCCTCTGTCCGCGAAAGTCCCGTAAAGTGTCGCAAGGGCTTTTTCGGGATTATTATTGTTTTTGCTTAAATGGGCGAGGCAGATATGAGTCAGGTTCTCACTGACATTGTCTGCCAGGAATGATGAAGTCTGATGATTTCCCAGATGCCCGTTGTCAGATTTAATCCTCGCCTTAAGGAACGGCGGATAACCTCCGTTCATCAGCATCAGTTCATCATAATTTGATTCAATGACAAGCAGGTTTGCCGCTTTTATATATGGAGCTGAGGTCTGGCATATATGGCCAAGATCGGTTGCAATTGTCAATTTCCTGTTCCCGGCAACAATATGGAATCCAAGTGTTTCCGGGGAATCATGACAAACCGGGAATGCCTCAATATCGAATCCCGCAAGATGGAATTTCTTTATCAGGGGGATCTCCCTGATGCAATCTGGTGATATCCGGCTATGGGGGCTTAAGATGCTGTTCCAGACTTCGCGTGTAGTGAATGCCGGGAGGTTATTCTTTCTAAGAAGGACTTCCAGTCCCCTTATATGATCAGAATGGTTATGGGTAATCAGGACTCCCATTATTGTTTCCATGGGGATCATCATATTCCTTAGAAACTTACGTATTGAAGTGGCGGGGATGCCGGCATCTATAAGTATGCCATGGAATCCATTGCCCACATAATAGCAATTACCGCTGCTTCCGCTGCTGAGGCTGCAAAAATTAAAATTCATCATTTTTACTTCCCGCCAAAGTTAAATAAATTGAGTTATGCCGTCAGGGACTCAAATAGGATTTTTTCGAAGTTGGCAGACTCATATATTTTCGACATTGTTTGGCTGACTGTTTGAATACAGCCTCCGGAGATTGTTATTTGCAAGTTTTCCTGCAGCAACTATCGTTCCTTTCAGGTAAATTCTTCCGTTATGTCGTATGGGGCAGGAAACCCGGACTGGTTTTCTGATGACCGCTGTATTAAAAATTGTTAATTAAACCGGAACATGACCATAAATTAATTAATTTCGGTCTGTTACAACAATTTCAAATTCAACCTCTGATAAATCCTTAAATGAAAAAGAAATTACTCTTGTCAATCATCTGCCTGTCGGTATTTGCAGTGTCTTTCTCACAGGAACTTGCAAATTTCAGGCGGACACCAATCATTTCTCCCGAGATAGGTGAGAAAAACGTAACATTCAGGTTCAGGGCTCCCCAGGCTAAACTGGTTAGGATCTACGGGTCATGGATGAGAAGCTATGATTCTTCCCTGAATATGAACAAGGATACAGCAGGACTCTGGATTCTGACGATCCCGAAACCCGAGCCGGAACTCTACACATACAATTTTATTGTAGACGGACTTGTTGTCAATGATCCGGCCAACGTATTCCTTCAGAGGGACGGCACCCGTTACCTCAGCGTCCTTCTTGTGCCGGGGGAAAAGACAGAGAACTATTTCGAGGCAAACAAGAGAGGCAACCTCAGCAAGGTCTGGTACGATTCCCCGACAATTGGCAAAACACGCCGTATGTATGTTTATACACCTTATGGGTATGATTCAGGAACTGAGAAATACCCGGTACTTTATCTTCTTCACGGAGGAGGAGGGGACGAGGATGCATGGGTAACGATGGGCCGCGCCTGCCAGATACTCGACAACCTCATTGAAAAGAAACTGGCTGTTCCGATGATCTGTGTAATGCCAAACGGCAATCCGTCACAGGAAGCCGCCAAAACATTACTTCTTCCCGAAACTGCTGTTGACAGGAACGATCCTAAGTTCGCCAACATGTATATCAACAGCATTGTAAAGGATATTATTCCTTTCGTGGAAAAGAACTACAGGGCAATTGCAAAACCTGAAGCAAGAGCGGTATCCGGATTGTCGATGGGCGGAGGACATACCCTCAGCGTTACAAATGAATACCCCGGCACATTCGGGTACATCTGCCCTCTCAGCATGGGGATCCGCGATAACCAGCCCGATATTGACGCTAAACTCCAGGGAATAAAAAAGGCAGGATATAAACTTTACTGGATTGGATGCGGAAATGAGGATTTCACCTTTGATGGCGCCAAAAAACTCGATGCCGCCCTTACCAAAAACGGGCTTGAACATACATTTTTTGTTTCCGGTGGCGGACATACCTGGGCTAACTGGAGGCTTTACCTGAATACCTTCGGCAGGCTGCTGTTCAGATGAAATATTTCAAAAAACCTGTAAATATTAATGAAAATTACAAAATATATACAATGAAAAAACTCTTCTTATTATCAATAATATGCATATCATTCGTCACGGGGATCTCTGCCCAGGAACTTGCAAATTTCGCCGGACGTCAGCCTGTCATTTCTCCTGAGATAGGCCTTAACCAGGTCACTTTCAGAATATCAGCTCCATATGCCGATACTGTGAAACTTTACGGATCGTGGATGAAGGATTTCAGATCGACAGTCAACCTTACGATGGGAGAGAACGGCCTTTGGTCTGTATCCATTCCTGCCCCTTCCCCCGAACTTTATACATATAACTTCATTGTTGACGGCATAAGTGTCAACGACCCAAACAATGTGTTGATGCAAAGGGACGGGACCCGATACCTGAGCGTTCTTCTTGTTCCCGGTGAAGCCACAGCCAATTATTTTGAAGCCGGCAAAAGAGGCACCCTGTCACAGGTTTGGTATGACTCCCCCACTCTTGGCATAAACCGAAGGATGTTCGTCTATACACCTTATGGCTATGAGTCAGGTACTGAAAAATACCCAGTCCTTTATCTTCTCCATGGAGCAGGAGGTGATGAGGATGCATGGAGTACAATGGGACGGGCATGCCAGATAATGGATAACCTTATAGAAAAGAAACTGGCCAAACCGATGCTTGTAGTTATGCCAAACGGAAATCCTGGTCAGCAGGCCGCCAGAACAGAACTTATCCCGGAAAAACAGATAGACAGGGCCGATCCAAAAATGGCAAATGCTTATGTCAACAGCATTGTAAAGGATATTGTCCCTTATATCGAAAAGCATTTCAGGGTTATTGCCAAACCTTCGGGAAGAGCGATAGCCGGGCTTTCGATGGGAGGAGGACATACAATAAGCTGTGCAAACCTGTATCCTGGTTTCTTCCAGTATATATGTCCGCTCAGCATGGGAATCCGGGTAAATGATGAGAACAGGGCAAGGTATGATTCAGAATTCAAAGCTTTGAAAAAAGCCGGATACAAACTTTACTGGATCGCCTGCGGCGACAGCGATTTTCTTATCGAATCGGCCAGAACACTTGATGCCACTCTGACAAGGCTCGGCATGAAACATACTTTTTTTGTAAATTCGGGCGGGCATACCTGGACAAACTGGAGGATTTACCTCAATAACTTTGCTCCTCTTCTTTTCAAATAAAGTATTTATTATCAAATAATTTGCTAATGGTGTATTAACATTTAAATCTTATTAGAAAATGAAAAAGAGAATATTTCCTTTAATTGTTATTTTATTAACAATTATCTCAGTCCAGGTTTCAGGACAGAAGGTCAATACCCTGACAGCAAAAGAGAAAAAAGCAGGATGGATATTACTTTTCAATGGCAAAGACTTTACCGGCTGGAGACAATGCAACGGAACAGAAATGCCAAAGAACTGGGTTATCGAAGACAATGCTATGAAAGTATTCACTGCTCCTGACAAAAAACCGGGCCAGGGATCGAACGGCGATATCATCTATGCTCCCAGGAAATTCAGGAATTTTGAATTGTCAGTCGACTGGAAGACAAGCAAAATGGGGAATTCCGGGATTTTCTACAATATAAGGGAAGTACCTGGAAAGCCTATCTATTATGCAGCTCCTGAGGTTCAGATTCTCGATAACGTGGATGCAACCGACAATAAACTGGCAAACCATCTTGCCGGCTCTCTTTATGATATGCTCCCCGCTGATCCCAAGACAGTAAAGCCGGCAGGTGAATGGAATACAATAGTGATAACCGTCAGGGACGGAAAAGTAACCCATACACAGAATGGTGTAAAAGTTGTTGAATATACTCTATGGACCCCGGAATGGGACGCCATGGTTGCAAACAGCAAGTTCAAGACCTTCCCGGGCTTTACAGAAGGTATCTCAAAGGAGGGTTATATTGGCCTTCAGGATCACGGATATGATATCTGGTTCCGAAACATAAAGATCAGGGAGCTGTAAACTTTGTAACAGGTTATTTCGTTTTTTTATCCCGAAACCCCGGTTTTCTCTGGTTTTCTTCAGGATAAAACAATATTTTTGCACCTGCTTGCCAAATGGGGAAATCCTGATATTAAACAATCAGGGGTTTTAAACGTTTGATTTATATTATGATTTTATAATTACGGGTACCGGATGAAGAAGGTGTTGGTTTTTATATTCACTGTGCTATACTCATTATCATTACCAGCACAGGAGATTTATAAAAATGAAGGGCTTGTGGTAAATAACACTATAACCGGGAACTGGTCGGGAGTAAATATTCCCAGGACCGTTCCTGTTAAACTGTATTTCCTGAACAATTCAATTACTTCCGTAAATACCTCCGGCTATCTTCTTCAGGCCGGCGATGAAACACCGCTTTTATCAAACAACAAGCTGGATGGTGCTGTCATTTCAGGAAATAAATTTGTCTGGAAAGGCACGATCTCTCAATCCATAATAACCCACGGCCTTTTTTACGGTTACAATGTAAACGGCATTATACAGTACAATTATCTTGACAATGTACCTTACGGCATAATTTTCAAATCGGGAACTGATAGCGGTGTAAATATGACTTTTACAACCGGAGGCGCCGCATATAATATAGTAAAAAACGGGCATTTCGCCGTCAGGATGAAAGGGATCAATGGCGTAAAAGTCTATAATAATACTTTTTACAGCGGCGATCAGGCAGGATGGTATCTGGTGCTGATAACTGAAAACATGGACAGGACAACCGGAGCACCATCTCTTGGCGCAAGGCTGTTCAATAATATTTTCTATACGAAATATAAGATCCCGAGCATAAAGGTGGATGCACGTGAAACTTTTCAGGATTTCCAGTGCGACTATAATGTCTATTATTGTGAGGAAGGTGACCATAAGCCTGTTTTTTCAATAGGAGATGCTGAATATTCATGGGATGAATGGCGGGCCATGGGTTACGATATCCATTCAGTGATATTAAATCCTGATTTTATAAATACGGTTTCATTTGTTCCTCGCGGAAGGCTTGATTATGGAACTGACCTTGGAGCAGAATGGCAGTCGGGCTTATCCGTTTCTGCGGCATGGACTCCGGGAACCTCGCCTGCGACTACGCTTCAGAACGGTAAATGGCAGGCTGGGGCGGTAATATATTCTGCGGCCACATCTCCGCCGCCTGTGGAACCTCCAGTTATTCCTCCCCCGCCTTCAACAAATACTCCTCCCGTGGTCGTTGTAAACGCATCTCAGGATAATTTGTCAGGTTTTGTAGGTGAGATAGACGCTTCGGCAAGCTATGATGCTGATAACGACAAACTTTCCTTTACCTGGACCACACCGTCAGGCGTTTCCGTTTCTTCAACCACCACATCAAAAATCAAATTTCTGACACCAGTTACCACAGCTGCTCAGACAGTTGAGTTTACATTGAAGGTCAGCGACGGGACAACCACACAAATACAGACAGTCCCGGTAAAGATACTGCCCTATATGCCCGATCTTGAGTCAGCTGAAATTGCTGATATAAAGGCAAGCAGTTTTCAGGCTCCTTATTACCCATATGATGCCATCGACGGAGATATTGGCACAATGTGGTCGGCAAATGGTGACAATCAGTGGCTTATAATGGAACTCAGGGAGCCGTTCAATGTACAGCATGTGAAAATTGCTTTTCAGCCAGGCCAGAGAAAAGTCTCATAT
>JAAYUS010000056.1 GCA_012517605.1 Bacteroidales bacterium | reverse complement strand
CGGATTGGCGACAGCTTTTTTGCCCATAAGAAACTTAAGAAAGGGGAGAAGGCAAGCGGTGCTCTGCTCAAGGTTTATGATAATCCTCCTCTGGCTTTACTGGACTTTGTTAAGGAAATAACAGACAGACATGGATTTTACAGTCAGGCCATCGACATTTTTGAATCGGAACGAGGATATCTGGTGAATGAAATGCAATGCATATTCGGGCAGAGCGATCCTTACCAGATGCTGGTTGACGAAAAGTTTGGGCGATATTTTTTTAATGAGAATAATTGGGTTTTTGAGAAGGGAGATTTTGCCAAAAATGAGTGTTATAATTTAAGATTGGAGTTTGTACTAAATAAATTTAACCGCTAAGACGCAAAGACGCTAAGGTCGCAGAGCAAATACTTTGCGCCTTCGTGTCTTGTCGGTAAAAAAAATGAAAATACTATTCGTTGCAAGCGGTAACAGTTCTCAGGGGATAAGTCCTATAGTAAAAAATCAGGGGGAATCGTTGCAAAAAGCCGGTCTATCAATCGGTTTTTTTGCAATTACAGGGAAAGGGTTAAAAGGTTATTTAAATAGCATATCTGATTTAAGAAAGACCTTATTTGCTGATAATTATGAGATTATCCATGCACATTACGGATTATGCGGGGTAGTAGCATTGCTTGCAAGAAAAAGAGAAAAACTTGTTGTCTCATTTATGGGAGATGATCTCCTTGGAGAAAACAGAGCGGACGGTTCCGTTAAATTAGCTAGCAAGTTTGTTGTCGCTATCAACAAATTTTTATCGCGATTTTTCTATGACTTTTGCATTGTAAAGTCTGAGGAAATGTTAAAGGAACTACATGTTAATCATAAAGCATTGGTACCAAATGGTATCGACCTTCAAAAATTCTATTACATCAACCAGTATGAGGCTGCAAAATCAATCGATTTAGAAAAAAGAAATAAACTTGCATTATTTGTTTCTGATCCTTCCCGACCTGAAAAGAATTACAAGTTGGCCAGTGAGGCAATAAACCTAATTACAGATTATGAAGTTCAGATACTAACTGTGTCGGGGATTGAAAATTCTGAACTTGTATTCTATTACAATGTTGCCGATGTTCTTTTGATGACTTCATTTCATGAAGGATCGCCTAATGTGATTAAGGAAGCCATGGCCTGCAATTGTCCGATTGTAAGCACCAGGGTGGGAGACGTGGAATGGGTGCTTGGGGAAACAACCGGATGCTATCTTGCCGATTTTGATGCTGTGGATTTTGCGAAGAAGATTGAATCAGCTCTAAAATACGCTGAAGATAAAGGCAGAACAAATGGCAGAGAGCGGATAATCGAACTGGGTCTGGATTCTGAGTCAGTGGCAAAACAAATAGTCGAGATCTATCATCAAGTCCTTCGGAACTAAATTGAAAGTGAAAGCATTAACTTTTGTAAAAAACCTTTGCTACTTCGTGTCTTTACGGTTATTGTAAAAAAATGTGCGGTATCTGTGGCATAATTAACTTTAAAAATGAAACCGTTCAGGAAGCTCCTGTCAGGAAGATGATGCAGATAATGAAGCATCGCGGACCTGATGATGAAGGGATCTTTCTGGAGGAAAATGTCGGACTTGGATTTGTCAGGCTGAGCATAATTGATCTGAGCCCTGCCGGTCATCAGCCGATGTCTTCGCATGACGAACGGTATGTAATTGTTTATAATGGTGAGATTTACAATTATATTGAATTAAGAAATGATCTGAAATCTCTGGGACACTCATTCAAAACAAATTCTGATACAGAAGTTTTGCTGGCTTCATATATTGAATGGGGAGAGGATTGCCTGCACAGGTTCAACGGAATGTGGGCATTTGTAATTTACGACCGGATTCAGAAAAGAATTTTTGCTGCCCGCGACCGTTACGGTATAAAGCCCTTTTATTATTGTATGACAAATGATTTTCTGGCATTTGCTTCAGAAATTCCTCCTTTGTTGTCATTATTAAAAACCAAACCCAAACCCGATTATCAGTCGATATTTGATTACCTTGTTTTTAATCGCACCGACCAGACAGAACGCACCTTCTTTGAAGAAATTAAGAAGCTTCAACATGGTCATTCAATAGAGTTCAAAGTTCAAGGTTCAAGGTTTAAAGTTCAATCCTCAATAAAAAGATGGTATAATCTAAAAGAGCGGGTCTCACAGTCAGTAGGCTTCAAAGATCCGGAAGAATACCGTCAGCTGCTTTCATCATCTATCGGTCTGAGGCTTCGAAGCGATGTACCCGTTGGAGTTTGCTTAAGCGGAGGACTTGACTCTTCGAGTATTGTATCAATCCTTTTGAAAGATTACAATAAATCTGACCTTAATACATTTTCTGCTGTTTATGAGACTGGCCAGGCCGGGGATGAGACTGAATTCATAAAAGAGTTCAGTCCCTTTCTGAAGAATATGTTTTACACAACGCCTTCAGCTGAGATGCTGGATGTTGATCTCTTAAATTTTGTAAGGGCACAGGCTGAACCAATACCTGAAACAGGGGTATATGCACAATTCCGGATTATGAAACTAGCCTCAGAACAAGTGACAGTAACATTGGACGGCCAGGGAGCTGATGAGGAACTGGCGGGATATCATTATTTTTTCGGTTTTTTTTTCAAAGACCTGTTAAAACAATTGAGGCTCAGAAAGCTGAGTTCAGAAATGATGTATTACCTTGTAAGGCATAAGAGTATTTACGGATTGAAAACATTCATATATTTTCTTTTATCTGAACGGTCAAAAACAAGATTGCGTGTTGATGAGAAAGGTTATTTAGATCCTGATTTCGTTAGAAGGTTCAGTGGTACCAATTCAATTGCGGGGGATCTGTACAATTCAGGAAGTCTGAATGATGCCCTCATAAATCATTTTGAGTATAAGCTTGAGCATCTGCTCAAATGGGAGGATCGCAATTCGATGTGGTTTTCGCTCGAGGCAAGGGTTCCTTTCCTTGATTACCGGCTGGTGGAAAAATCTCTGGCGACTTCAGGTGAGATGATTATCAGGAAAGGGTGGACAAAACACATTCTTCGTGAATCAATGAGATGGACCCTTCCAGAGAAAATAAGAGCAAGAAAAGACAAAATCGGATTCGGCACACCGCAGGCTGACTGGTTCAGAACAAAAGGATGGGATAGGAAGATAGTTGATATTGTTCTGAGTAATTCATTCAGAGAAAGGAGACTTATTGATCCGGACAAGGCATTAAAGATTTACAAGGAACATCTTTTTCATAAAAGAGATGCTTCTAAGGAAATATGGAAATGGGTAAACCTTGAGTTATGGTTCCATAGCTTTATTGATTGAAGATTCCAGATTAAAGATTAATAAACTGAACAGAGCATGGGCGAATAATGTATATGAGAGTATTAAGAAATGATGAAATTCCGGTTGACAAATGGATAGAACTCCTGAAGAGAAGTCCTTATGCTTCTCCTTTTCAGACGCCTGAATTTTATAAACTGTTTAATTCTGTAACTGGAATATCGGCACAATCAATAGGTGTTGAAGAGGGAGATGAGTTGATATCACTAATTGTAGTCACATTACAAAAAGAATCAGGATTAAAAGGGTTATTTTCAAAGAGGGCAATTATTTATGGAGGTCCGTTGATTGATCATTACAGACCGGATGCTTTAGAGATACTTCTGAAAAATATTTCCTGTAATCTTCCCGACAATCCAATATATATAGAATCAAGAAATTTATCAGATTATAACTCTTTTAAGGATATTTTTATCGGGTGTGGTTTTCAATATAAACCCTGGCTCAATTTTAGAATTGAGACAAGTGATCCCAACCGGGTTAAGACCAATATGAGCAGTTCCAGGTTAAGGCAGATCAGGAAAGCAATCAAAACCGGAGTTAAATGGGAAGAAGCAAATGATATTAATGAAGTGAAAATATTCTATAGGATGTTATCAGGTCTTTATAAGAATAAAATAGCCAGACCTTTATTACCCGAGGAATTTTTTCTAAAATTTTTTGAAAGCGGTCTTGGGAAGTATTTATTGGTATGGTTTAATAATTCTATTATCGGGGGAATTATGTGCCCGATCCTGAAGGAGAAGGCGATATACGAATTATATATATGCGGTCTTGATGAAGAATATAAAGAACAATATCCGAGTGTAATTGCAACATGGGCTGCAATTGAATATGCTTTCCATAGCAATATTCCAGTTTTTGATTTTATGGGAGCCGGTAGTCCAGATGAGGAGTATGGTGTCAGGGAATTCAAAGCCAGATTTGGTGGAGACCTTTTTGAATTCGGAAGGTATATCAGAATTTCAAACCCTTTACTTTATTCCCTGGGTAAACTTGGAATTAAAGCTTCAGGATTATTCAGATAATGAGAATTCTGATTGACATAGGTCATCCTGCACATGTGCATCTTTTCAAACATTTTGCCTGGGAGATGCAGAAAAAAAGGCATGAAATATTTTTTACATGCCGTGATAAGGAATTTGAGATTTATCTGTTAAAACATTATAGATTTAGTTTTAAATCATTTGGGAAAAAGTATAATTCAACCCCGGGTAAGATATGGGGCATGTTCGAATTCGGGATAAAAGAATTCCTTTCAGGATTAAGATTTAAACCTGATTTATTTCTCAGTCATGGATCAATTTATGCTGCTCATGCTTCGTTTCTCTTAGGTAAACCCCATATCGCCCTTGAGGATACGTTCAACTTTGAGCAGATTCGTTTATACAAGCCTTTTACTAATGTAATACTGACCTGTAATTATGATCACCCTCTGAAGTCTCCTAAGGTTATCCGTTATTCTGGTTACCATGAACTGGCCTATCTGCATCCACTACGTTTTTCACCCGATAAAAAAGTATTAAAAGAACTGGGGATTTCTGAAGGTGAAAAATATGTTATAATGCGTTTTGTTTCATGGAATGCCAGCCACGATATAGGACATAAAGGAATATCAACGGAAAACAAGATACTGGCAGTGAAAGAATTTTCAAAATATGCCAGGGTATTTATTTCTTCAGAATCGGAACTTCCTCAGGAGTTAGCCGGATACAAATTAAATATACCACCTCATAAAATCCACGATGCACTTGCATTTGCTACACTGCTTTTTGCCGAAAGCTTTACAATGCCGGCCGAATGTTCAATATTGGGAACGCCGTCAATTATTATTCATGATAATATTGCCCTGCAGCTGCAGGAGCAACAGAATAAATATGGATTGTGCTTTAAATATTCAGAATCGGAAGAAGATCAGCAAATAGCAATCAAAAAAGGGATTGAATTATTGAATACTTCTTATATTAAAAAGGAATGGGCATCTCGCAGAGACAGGATGTTGAGTGAAAAAATTGATGTCACTGCTTTCCTGGTTTGGTTCGTGGAAAACTGGCCGGAGAGCTTTAAGATCATGAAAGAGAATCCCGGCTATCAGGAGAGGTTCAGGTAGTGGAGCAAAGCCGCAGAAGGATTCAGATTATAGATTTGTGATTTGTGAATCGTGATTTGAGATTTAAATCACTAATACAAGTAACAAATCAAAAATCTAGAATCACAAATCAATTTCAGAATGCTGAATACCTCTTAAATATATTGGTAATTGAAATATATAAAGAAATGAGTGATATAAAAAGATGCACCCGATGTATATTACCCGAGAGCCTTTCAAATATAACTTTCGATGAAGAAGGGATTTGCAATCACTGCAGAAAATATGAAGCGGATTTTAAGAATTGGGATTCTATTAAAGAAAGAAAATTCAAAGAGTTTGAAGAAATTCTTGAGAAGGCAAAAAAACTAAAACGACCGTATGATGTTCTTGTTCCATTAAGCGGAGGGAAAGACAGTACGTATGCTTTATATTTATGTACAAAGATTTACGGACTTAAAACACTTGCAGTAACTCTTGATAACGGATTTCTTACCAGGCCGGCGAAGGATAATATCAGAAATGCACTGGCTTCATGCAATGCTGATCATATCTTTTATAGCATAAACAGTAAAAACTCATCTGAACTCTTTAAGATTTTTACTGAAAAAACCGGCGACTTTTGCAATGCCTGCATGAGAGGGATCAATTACTCAATAGAATTTGCTGCTAAAAGTTTTAATATCCCCCTTGTAATAAAGGGATCAGGAAGAAGAGTCCAGTCTGTGTCCCAGATTAAGGAGGTTTCAAGCCTTAATACTGCATCATATTTTGCAAATGTAATCAGGGGGACTGATGCGGGGAATAAATTCAGATACCTTTCGGCTGATAAAAATAAATTGGAATTCCAGAAAATTGCGGGGGGGGGATCTGTGATATTCTTGGCATAAAAAGAACAGCTCTCATGCGATTTATTCCACAGCATATCGGAATGTATGATTACATCTATCTCCCTTTCACTGAAATTATTGATATCTTAAAATGTGAGATGAATTGGAGCGATGCAGCCGGTTCTGTTGAACACCTCGACTGCCACCTGCATGATATACCCTTTTACAAAGACACCCTTAGGATACCCTATATCACAAAATATACTTTTCATTCCAGTGGGACTTATCCGGCAGGGACTTATGACAAGGGAACAGGCGCTTCAGAAGGAAGAAGCTGAGCTTAAGAAGAAAGATCCGCCTGAAGAGTTGTTGAATTTCCTGAAAGAAAATGATATAGGATATCAAGATTACGTAAAGGCTGTAACCTCAGCCGATAAATCGAAGT
>JAAYUS010000055.1 GCA_012517605.1 Bacteroidales bacterium | reverse complement strand
TTGAGTATATGTAAATATGTTAAAAAAAGTTATATTTACGGATATACCCAGAAACTGACACAATGTTGAAGAAAATTCTTTTAGTCATTGTATTATTTCTATTCTCCGCCAATTATTTTATCCTTTATTCCCAGAATCCAAAAATAGATGGTTATAAGGGTATCTGGTACTCATCAGGCCCGAATACGAAATATGGCTATAGATTTTCAGGAGGCGTTTCCACGTTCGGTTCAAGACACCGTCCCATTGCAATATATTCTCCAAAAGCAAGAAAGACATTCTTTGTTTATGGCGGAACTACGAATGCTGAAGAACAACACCTTTTAATAATGATTTCCTATTTTGACCATCGATCGCATATGGTCCCCAAACCTGTTATAGTGTATGATAAAATGGGAGTGAAGGAACCCTACGACAATGCTTCTCTTGCTATAGATGATGAGGGAATTCTTTGGGTTTTTGTAAGCGGTTACCTCAGGACCAGGCCAGGGATGATTTTCAGGAGCACCAAACCATATTCAATAGATGCCTTTGAAATGGTAAAGGAGATCGAGATGATATCTCCGCAACCATGGTGGATCAGCGGTGAAGGATTTTTCATGTTTTATTCAAAATTATCAAAGGGACTCGAATTATGGTGTTCCTCGGGCACGGATGGCAAGTCATGGACCGCCGGACAACAGCTTGCTTCAATGGGGGGTAGTTTGCAGATATCTGATGTTCATGAAGGGAAAATAGTTACAGCATTTAATTATTTTCCAAAAGGTGACATAGACAGACAGACGAACCTCTATTTTTTGCAGAGTGATGACCTTGGAAAGACCTGGCAGACTATTGATGGTAAACCCGTGCAAATTCCTCTGACTGATGTGGAAAATGACGCTATTATAAGGAACTATGAGAAGGAGGGGAAAGAAGTTTACCTGAGCGATTTGGATTTTGATTCTGACGGGAATCCTGTTATTCTGGTCATTGTCAGCGGTAATCCCGATCCCGGCCCTGACGCCGGATTAAAAAACTGGTTTGTGATAAGCAGGAAGGTTGGAACATGGAATTTTAACAAAGTATGTGAATCAACACATAATTTTGACAGAGGCTCCATTCATATTGAAGGCAGCGAATGGAAAGTGATCGGTCCGACTGAACAAGGTCCCCAGCTTTACGGAACAGGAGGAGAAGTTGCCTTGTGGATAAGCAGAAACGGAGGCGCTGAATGGCAAAAAGTAACAGATGTTACAAATAACAGTATTAATAATAATTCTTTCGTCCGTCATCCTTTAAATGCACAAAAGGATTTTTTTGCCCTGTGGACCGACGGGAATGCCAATGAATTATCAAAATCCTACCTTTATTTCACAAATAAAAAATGCAATAAAGTGTGGATGCTGCCATATGAAATGAAGGAGGACTTCCGCAGGCCGGTCCGGATCAGATAGCTTTAATTCAGCTTATAAAGCTTTGCTGCATTGTCGTGAAAGATCATTTTGGCGATCCTCATTGCTTCACTCTCTGTAATGTACCCTTCCTTAACCTTAATGATAAGAACTTTCGAAATAATCCTTTTTGCAGCCAGCAGCTCGCTGTACACATTTTCCACAGCCATGCAGTCTCCTCCGAATGCTGTTATCCGACTGACAGGAACCATCTCAAGCCATTCGTTGAAATATCTCTCACTGTAAGTGGGAGATACTGCATAAACCCAGTTCATGTCGATATAAACATTCCTGTAGTTTTTGGCAAGTGAAGCAAGCTCTCCACCATAAGGATAGCTGCCATGATACAGAACGAAATTTACATCCGGGTAATCAATGAACAGATTTGTAAGCAGTTCCGGATTGGAATTCCCTATGATTTTACCTTTTCCGGCCTGGATGCCAGTGTGGATAGCCACCGGTTTATCGTATTTCCGGGCAAGATCCAGCAGTTTGAAAAGCATATAGTCCTGCAAAGGCTTTGCCTCTTTCATGGAGATCTTAAAATCTTCCTCACCATTGACAAGGGTTTTAAACACCTTTTTTGCAGCATCAGCGCTCGTCTTTTCAAACTGAAGGGTACGGTAATATGAACTGAATATTTTAACAGCTATCATGCCGTTCTTAAGTTCCTTTTCAAACGCTGTTTCAAGTGATCTGACAAAGTCGTCAAGGGAATATATCGGGTCGAGTTGTAAAATGGCAAGTGAGTCGATCCTGTATTTAGATCTTATCGTAAGCCAGTCATCGAATCTTTTTTCGTATCTTACAAATCCATCCTTGCCCGGGATATAGTTACCGTCCTTTATAAAATAATCTATTCTGCATGAATCCCTTATAATCCTGTCAAACCAGTCAGAGTCATGAGCCTTCCTGATTTTCTCCGAGAGCGTTCCAACTGTTGATTCATTCAGTTCACTTATTCCGTAAAGGCTTGTTGCACTGTGAATGATCATTCTGTTGAAGGAAGTATTGAACGAGTTATTCCAGTATGGTTCAATGATTTTCCATTTGCTTACCGGATCGATCTGCTGGTTGAAGAGAGTATTAAAAAGAGTATCCGGCATTCCGGCAGAGACAAGATCATCATAGCCGTTTTGCATGAACAGGAGTGAAAAGTCGAGGAAGTAGCTGTCCTTCAGCATTTCAGGACCAATAAGATGTTCATGGGTGTCGATCACTCTTATTGTATCTATGTAATTAATTATACGGTTTTCAAACCCCGGTACCGGAAGAATACGGAGATCCTTCTGAGCAATGCCCGGCAAAATAGAAGCAATAAGTATAAAAAAAGTTACTCTGAATCTCATTAAACGAGGGGGGTATTCAATTTTCACGGGTTTAAAATTAGACCATTAAATTGGCCTTCTTATTCCCTGTTAAGGTTATTTAACACAATTTAAGATGTGATAACAGTTAAATGATTTTTTGGGGCCTGTTTTATAGGGATCTGATGATTCTTGAGGTCCTCAATATTCAGCCCTTTCAGGGCTGTTATACCGGGAGGAGTTCTCGGGCCCCCGGTTGGTCACCGGGGGTTATTCACATTCAACTCTTTCAGAGTTGTCGTGTCAGATCATGGAAGCCCTTGCAGGGACTGTGATAGCGGGAAGTTTTTTGGCCTCCGGTTGTTCACCGTGGGGTTATTCATATTCAACTCTTTCAGAGTTGTCGTGTCAGATCATGGAAGCCCTTGCAGGGACTGTGATAGCGGGAAGTTTTTGGGCCTCCGGTTGGTCACCGGGGGTTATTCATATTCAACTCTTTCAGAGTTGTCGTGTCAGATCATGGAAGCCTTATCAGGGCTTTGAAGGGGGGTATGCCTGTATGCATAAAAAAGAAGAGACGTGCAATCTGCACGTCTCTTCGTATTGTAAAAGATTATTGGAAAATAATCAATAAGATGCATCCTGGGTCAGAACACCTTTCTGAAGGTCCATCTGGCTCTGTGGCAGTGGCCAGTAGTCATCTTCAGTAGCGTTGAAGGTAGAACCGACCATGAAGGTTCTGAATGTTA
>JAAYUS010000010.1 GCA_012517605.1 Bacteroidales bacterium | reverse complement strand
TGCATCATCCTGGGTAAAGCTTCTTACCCTTGTAAGCCCGTGAAGTTCGCCGCTCTGCTCATACCTGTAAACAGTTCCGAACTCTGCCATCCGGTATGGCAGGTCCTTGTATGAATGAGGAGTCGCATTGAATATTTCGCAATGATGCGGACAGTTCATTGGCTTAAGCATGAACTGCTCTCCTTCCTGCGGTGTCAGCATGGGCTGGAACGAATCCTTCCCGTACTTCTCGTAATGCCCTGATGTCTTGTACAGGTCGACATTGCCTATATGCGGGGTCGCAACAATTTTATATCCTCTTTTCTTGAGTACCTTTGTCATGAAGCTGATAAGGTTCTGCCTTAGTTCCGCTCCTTTCGGCATCCACAGAGGAAGACCCATTCCAACCTTTGGCGAGAAGGTGAAAAGCTCAAGTTCCTTTCCTATCCTGCGGTGATCCCTTTTCTTCGCTTCCTCAAGGAAGACAAGGTAATCGTCGAGCATTTTCTGCTTCGGATATGTAATACCGTATATTCTTGTAAGCATCCTGTTTTTCTCATTTCCCCTCCAGTATGCACCTGCAACGCTAAGAAGCTTTATTGCCTTAATCGGTTCAGTAGAAGGAAGATGCGGACCGCGGCACAGGTCAGTGAAGCTGCCCTGGGTATAGAGTGAAATGGTGCCGTCCTCAAGCTCACCAATAAGCTCAACCTTATACTGATCTCCTTTCTTTGAAAAAAGGTCGAGAGCTTCCTTTTTGCTGACTTCCTTTCTTGTAAAAACCAGATTTTTAGAAGCCAGTTCTTTCATTTTTGCCTCTATGGCAGGAAGATCAGCTTCCGATATTGCCTTGCCGTCACCCGGATCCACATCATAGTAGAATCCGTTTTCTATGGCGGGACCGATTCCAAATTTAATGCCGGGATAAAGCTCTTCAAGAGCTCCCGCCATCAGATGTGCCGAAGAGTGCCAGAAAGCATGCTTACCCTCTGAATCATCCCATTTGTGAAGAACAAGTGTTGCATCGGAATTCAATGGCCTCGAAAGATCGACAACCTGACCGTTTACAGTTGCTGCATACACTTCCTTTGCAAGCCTGGGACTAATCTTTTCAGCTATTTCAATACTGCTGATGCCGCTGTTGTATTCCTTAACAGAACCATCAGGGAATGTTATCTTGATCATTATCCTGTTCATTTTTATTGAGGTGCAAAGATAATGAAATTTTTATTCAAAGGTTCAGACTTATTTTGAGGGTATTGTCGGATATCCCTTTCTTAAATGCAGCATTTCAAAATAAAAGACGACTTTATAGTGTTGGCACTAAATTTGGATCTTCAATTAAGGAACAATAACAAACATCGCCATGAATAAGATATTTTATACAGCACTGATCCTCCCCCTTATATTGATTTCATGTGAATCGCGGCCGCGGGCATATTTTTCAGCCAGTCCGGGCGATCCCGTGGTGGGAGAGGAGGTATGGTTCACAAATGAATCTGATAATGCAGCCGAATTTGAATGGGATTTCGGCGACGGATACATCTCAAATGAAATTAACCCGATACATAAGTTCACCTCATCAGGTAAATTTACTGTGGTCCTGAAAGTCTGGTCATCAACCGGGGAAACATCTGAAGCTTCACTGACAATAGATGTGAAAATCCCGACGCTTCTCGAAATAGAAGTCCTTGAGTATTATGAGAAATATCCGGTTGAAGGCGCCAGCGTGATCCTTTATCCCAGCCTTAATGACTGGGAAAATGAAACTAACAGTATAGCCGAAGGATTTACCGATGCAGACGGGAAAGTTGTATTTGCAGACCTTGAAAAAAAGGTTCATTATGTTGATGTATGGGAAGCAACCCATGATAATTATGCCCTTGAGCAGGAAGATATTGGATTTATACGCACTCCTGAAATAATTCCCAATAAAATCAACAGATTCATTGCATATGTCGACTATGTCAACCACGCGAAAGCAGGCAGAAGGAGCAATGAAGTAATTATCAAAAAGATAGTGCGACAGTCTGCTGATACTAAACAACCCGGAGCTTCATCTGATACAACGGGATGGGAAGAGCTCTATAACAGAGCTGTGAAATAATTTCGGAATTGTGATTTCGGATTTATTAAGACGATTTCAGACATCTTATCCTTAATTCCGAATTCCAAAATCTGAAATCCGAAATTCTTTAAAACCAGGTATTTATCAGATTTTTCCGATCGTGCTGGAACTCGCTGAGTTTATAAACCACCGGATTATCGTCCGATTCTATCTGGTATTCCCAGTATGTTGAAAGAGGACCCGGCGAAAGCTGGATCCTTCTGATGTAAAGCCTGTCGCCGGTCTTGAAATCACAACGTTCACCATAGGCCGAAATTTTGCCGTATGTGCTGTCCATTGTTGTTTTGATCCAGATGAGGTAAGGCTGACCGAATTTTTCAGGGATGTGCTGGCGGTATTCAATGAAATTCCCCACATATTTACGTGTAAGTATCATTGAATCCTCCTGGATTTCAGGTTTCTTTGTCGTTGCACATGATGCCAGAAGTACAAGGCATGATATATAAAAGACTCTTTTCATACCACTCGCATTAACACTGAAAACAATAGCCATATTCCGGGTATCTCTGCTGATCATTTTAGCTAATGATCTGATTAAATTTGTTTTCAGTGCGAAATTATTGACAAATCCGGATTCTGATACAAAATAAACGTAATTTCAGAGTCATTATTTCCCGGGGAAAGCAATTGTTCCTTCCAGGAGAGTAAATCCTTTTTCGGTTCTTACTGACATCTTCGGATTTGAAGTTCCTTTCATTGTCGCACAACCAATCTCACCCGACTTATTTATGGCGACGAATTTTTCTGAAGGGAAGAACCCCGGATTTACTTTCAAGTATTTGTCAGTTATCATTTTCAGGGCATCTTCGCATGCCTGCTGCGGTGTTCTTCCTTCCTTCATCCTCATAACCATATAATAGGAGGCGCATGATTTTATAACATCCTCACCGCGACCGGTCGCTCCTGCGGCTCCGACTTCATTGTCGACATAAAGACCTGCGCCGATAATCGGTGAATCCCCGACACGACCGTTCAGCTTGAAACTCAGTCCGCTTGTAGTTGTGCATCCTGCAATGTCACCGTTGCTGTCAATTGCCAGGACATTTGTTGTACCATAGTGATGCTCTATATCGGGAAAGTCTTTCCAGTAGGATTCTTTCTTCTGGATATTCTGAAGATGTTCCGGAGCCCCCCAGTCATCAGACGGGCTCAGTTCCTCCTTCCATCGGAGCCATATCTTGCGGGCTTTTTCTGTAAGAAGATCCTCTTCATTGAACCCCCATGCCTTTGCAAATTCAAGGGCTCCGGCCCCGACCAGCAGCACATGGTCGGTATGCTGCATCACAAGCCTGGCAACCGAAGAAGGTGTCTTGATATTCTCCAGGCAAGCTACAGCTCCGGCTGAATAAGTCTTTCCATCCATGAATGAGCTGTCGAGTTGGACAACACCCCTTTCATTTGGCAGTCCTCCGTATCCTACGCTTGTATCCTCGGGATCGACTTCAATCACATTTGCTGCCTTCTCGACTGCGTCGACAGCCGAACCTCCCGATCTGAGGATTTCCCAGCCTGCTTCCATGGCATTGCGGCCTGTCTCATTTGAATGACTGGTAATAATAAGAGGTGTAATTCCTTTTGTTGATTTCTGAATGATGCCGGCTGATACCGGAGGAAACAGAAATACTCCGGCTCCGGCACCCAGTGAACGGAAAAAGAAACTTCGGCGGGTAAGCGATTTTTTCATCCTTTGGATTGTTAATTGTTTCACAATAAATACATTATCAGAGCGAAAGCTGTTCCCTAAGCCAGCCCGGACGGTTTGTCGTTATTCCTTTGACTCCCAGTCCTATAAGCCTTTTGGCCTCGGCAGGATCATCGACAGTCCAGGTAAAAAGCCCGAGGTTGAGGGTTCTTACATCTGCAGCGACCTTTTCATTTATAATTCCGTAACTGAGGCTTACGCCGTCGAGTCCCGCGGCCGGAACCTCAGGGAGTGTCTTTTCAAAAAGTTCAGGATTGCTGCACAGCCAGTAGCATTTATTATTCGGAAAAGCCTTTTTGGTGTCGGAAATTGTTTTGAAATCGAAGGCAATGAATACAAATGACCTGTTCTTTCCGGCTTTGCTGATTTCTTTTTTTAGAAAAGGAAGAACTTCGCTTCCGCATTTTATCTCCACAACAAGTTCCCTGCCTTCCGGAACTGCCCTTATAAGCTCGCTCAGGAAGGGCAGCTTTTCTCCTTTGTATTTTTTATCCTTAAACGATCCTGCATCCAGTTTCCTCAGTTCTTTTGAAGTTGTTTCCTTTATAACCAGGTTCACTCCCGTTGTACGTTTTGTATTTGCATCATGACTGCAAATGATCCTGTTGTCCTTCGTCAGGTAGATATCGGTTTCTACTGCATCGGCGCCAAGCGACCATGCAAGTTTCGAAGAAGCCAGAGTGTTCTCCGGAGCAAGGTATGAAGCACCCCTGTGCCCTATTATTTCTACCTGACCGAAGCAAAAACAGGATATAAGAAACATTGAAATAAAAATATATAACTTCCTCATAATTATAATTTTGTTTTAATACTTAAGAATTACTTTCCGAGGACGGAATTTAGTTCATTCTTTATTATCCCGGTCCAGATTTTATATCCTTCCTCGTTGAGATGGAGCTGGTCGGAAACAAAAAGTTCCTTTTTAGGCAGTCCGCTGGCACTCAGGAAATATTTCTCGGTATCAATGTAATATGTGTTTTTATGTTTCCCGCATATCTCCTTTATCATATTTCCGGCCTCCTTTATTTCGGGCCATACGTGCCATCTCGACGGGGTAGGAGTGACGCTTATCCAGAATACGGGTGTGACGGGGAATTTTCTCCTTATTATGTAAAGTGTTTTCCTGAAAAGCTGAGAAACCTCAAGTGGACTCTTGTCGTTATCGCTTCCTGTAATATCATTTGCAATGAATAATACTATTGCCTGGCAATCATGGGGATAAATAATCCTGTCGGCATACACTGCGAAGTCGCTTAGTTTCGCTCCTCCATAACCTCTCTGGATCACATTATAAGGCAGCATGTCCTTTCCAATGGTTTTCCAAAGCCTTATGCTGGAGCTTCCGGCGAACAGGATTGCGTCGGAAGGATATGACTTTTCAACATCAAGTCTTTCAAAACCGGCAATGTCGTTTTCCCATGCTTTTACCTCCGGAAGATCCCTGTATTTACTTAAAGGGACACAGGAGGAAAGAGCTAAGAGTATTATTATTAAATATTTACGGCACATATCATTTAAGTTTTGATTTTCTAAAGTTAGTTGTAATTTGTTAAAAATATATAATAAAACCGCATGTTGCATTAAAGATTATCAATCTGTGATATTAAGATATTTTATTTTACGAAAAAAAAGTTAGGTTTGTATTCATCAAAATTTCTTACTCAGGTAAAAAAGGACCCAATGCTTAAAAATAAACTACTCATAACCAAACCGCTTGGTCAGCTGATGCAGGAATCGAAGGAAACAGGTGGTTTGAAAAGATCTTTAACTGCACTCAACCTTACAACACTCGGAATAGGGGCTATCATCGGAGCCGGCATATTTGTCCTTACAGGACAGGCTGCAGCACAATATGCCGGTCCGGCTATCGTGCTTTCTTTTATAGTGTCGGGACTTGCCTGCGGATTTGCCGGACTATGCTATGCTGAATTTGCATCGATGATACCCATTGCCGGAAGCGCCTATACATATTCATATGCAACTCTCGGAGAGTTCTTTGCATGGATAATAGGCTGGGACCTCATCCTTGAGTACCTGTTTGCAGCTTCAACGGTATCTGTCGGCTGGTCAGGATACGTTGTGAGTTTCCTTAAAGACCTGAACATCAATATTCCGGCGCAGTTTACCGGGGCTTCGGGCTCAGTTCTGATAAACGTACCTGAGATGGGATGGAAGCCGCTTACTGAAGCATTTGCCGGAACACTGGCAGCTTCCGGGATCAATGTCGATTCCCTCCAGCATGTTACGTGCATCCTGAACCTGCCTGCCATGTTCATAGTTGCTCTTCTTACAACCCTCCTGGTAATTGGTATCAGGGAATCGGCCAACTTCAACAATCTGATGGTAATAACCAAAGTATCAGTGATTATTCTTTTCATCGCCATAGGCTTCATGTTCGTCAAGGCTTCCAACTGGCATCCTTTTATTCCGCCAAATAAGGTCGAAGCAACCCCGATATCCCAATATGGATCATTCTGGGAATGGCTGAGAGCATATAGTTCGGAATTCGGGAAATATGGGATTAGCGGAATTTTCAGGGGCGCGGGGGTGATATTCTTTGCATATATCGGCTTCGATGCTGTTTCAACCGCAGCCCAGGAAGCCCGGAATCCACAGCGCGACATGCCTATAGGGATACTCGGATCGCTTGGTATCTCCACAATACTTTATATTCTGGTGGCAATCGTGCTTACAGGCATTGTCAGCTATACAACTCTTAATGTTCCGGATCCTGTTGCTGTTGGCGTTGATGCTATGGGCAAGGGAATGTTCTGGCTCAGGCCTATTGTGAAAATTGCAGCCATAGCAGGACTTAGCTCGGTGATACTGGTAATGCTGATGGGACAGCCGAGAATTTTCTTTACAATGTCGAAGGACGGTCTTTTACCGCCTGTCTTCTCCAAAGTCCATCCACGTTTCAAAACACCCTATGTAAGTACCATTATTACAGGCTCAGTTGCAATGGTCATTGCCGGCATACTGCCGATAAGCATACTTGGTGAACTGGTATCTATCGGGACGCTGCTTGCATTTATAATTGTCTGCGTTAGCGTCCTCGTCCTGAGAAAATCAAAACCCGATATCAACAGGCCATTTAAAACTCCCTGGGTTCCTCTCGTTCCGATACTCGGCGCCGGGATATGCCTGTTACAAATGGTTGCTCTTCCTCTCGATACCTGGCTTAGACTTATTATCTGGATGGCAATCGGATTCAGTATTTATTTCTTCTATGGAGTAAAACACAGCAAGGCAAGGAACGGCGGCCAGCAATAAATCTGCTTCCGGAATGCTAAATCTCATCGGAGAATACCGCCCTTGGAAGATCCCTCATATTATACCTTGAGGCCATTGCTTCACCATAGGCTCCGGCCGACCTGATAGCTATAATATCGCCTCTCATGGTTTCGGGAAGTTCAACAAGTTTTCCGAAGGAATCGGCTGATTCGCATACAGGACCTACCACATCGTATTTCATTTTAGGGCCGTCTGAAGTAAGGTTTTCTATCTTGTGATAAGCCTGGTATAATGCCGGCCTGATAAGATCGTTCATCCCTGCATCAATAATCGCAAAAGTGGTATTGCTGCCTTTTTTTATGTAAAGCACTTTGGAAATGAGTGAACCGCACTGGCCCACAAGCGATCTTCCGGGTTCGGAATGGAGCTGCTGCCCGGGACGAAGCTTGATGAATTCCTTTATAAGTGAAAAATATTCATCAAAATTTGCATTTTTCTCAGGATCTGTGTAATCGATACCAAGACCTCCGCCCACATTTATTATTTCCAGATTGACATTCCTTGAGGCAAACCACTCCTGCAACTCATTGATCCTTGAGCAGAGGCTTTGGAAAACTGTCATTTTTGTAATCTGGGATCCGATGTGAAAATGGATCCCGGTAAGCCTTACATTTTTAAGTGTATTCATCCTGTCAAGAACTTCGCTGAGTTCCCAGGTGTTTATTCCGAATTTGCTCTCGGGCATGGCTGTTGTTATATATTTGTGTGTGTGAGCCTCAACGTATGGGTTGATCCTCAGCGCAATGCTCGCTGTTTTATTCATTTGTCGGGCTATCATGTCGATAACCTCAATTTCCTGGATCGATTCGCTGTTGAAACAAAGGATCCCGGTATCAAGTGCATTTGCAATATCCTTATCAGTTTTTCCAACCCCGGCAAAGACTACATCCGAAGCCTTAAAACCTGCTGAAATTGCGCATCTTATCTCATTGAAACTGACGCAGTCGGCTCCGAACCCGTAGGATGCTATGATACTAAGCAGCCTTGGATTTGCATTTGCCTTGATTGCATAATGAACCTTGAATCCGGTCCTTTCGGAACCTTCCTTTACTGTTTTGCATACTGAATGCAGGTTGTCGAGATCATAATAATAGAACGGAGTTTGAAGCTCCCTGAATTTTTCGACGGTTTCTTTTGTTATCATTTTAAAGGTTGAATAGAAATTTGTTAAGAAGGTTCAATGCTTCGATCTTGTCTTTTGTATCAATGAGCAGTGAAATGCTGTAGGGACTACCGCCGTAGGATATCATTTTCAGTGGAATTGTATTCAGCGCTTCGAATATCTCAGGGGCTGATCCTGTCCTTTCTGTCCTGAAATCACCTACGATGCATATGATTGTCTGGTTCTGCTCGATCTCAACAGTTCCGAGTTCTCTAAGGTCATGTGCTATCTGTTCAATATATGCCGGATTGTCAATAGTAATCGATACCGCCACCTCGGAAGTGGTTATCATATCAATGGGAGTCTTGTAAGCCTCAAAGATCTCAAATACCTTCCTGAGGAATCCATATGCCATGAGCATCCTGGCAGATTTGATCCTCAATACCGAAATGCCATCCTTCGCTGCAACAGCTTTGTAATCCCTGAGTATGAAGTTAGAGGTTATCAGAGTCCCTTCATCAGCAGGGTCCATAGTATTCTTGAGCCTTACAGGGATGTTCTTTTCCCTGGCCGGATTTACGCTGGAAGGATGAAGTATTTTTGCGCCGAAATATGCAAGCTCAGCTGCTTCGTCAAAGGAAAGTTCACGGATGACAGTGGTTTTTTCGACGAATCTCGGGTCATTATTATGAAATCCGTTGATGTCGGTCCATATCTCAATCTCGGAAGCATTGACTGCGGCGCCCAGCAGTGAGGCCGTATAATCGCTTCCTCCGCGTTTCAGGTTATCTATTTCCCCATAGGCGTTGCGGCAGATAAACCCCTGTGTTATGATTATTTTTTCGTCGGGATGTAAAGCAAGCTCCCTTTTGAAATTTTCCTCAATATAGAATGAATCGGGTTCCCCTTCCTTGTCAATCCGCATGAAATTGAGAGCAGGCAGCAATACCGAAGGAATCTGGTTTTCCGACAGAAGGTTGTGGAAAAGGGCTGTTGAGATAAGTTCTCCCTGGGCAAGGATTGCTTTTTCATGCTGTTTGCCGAAGGTATGATTTATGAATCCGTTTATGTAATCAAAATGCGAGTTGATAAGCTCATGTCCTTTCTTTTTATACTCGGCAGATGAATAAAGATCTTCGACGACCTTATAATATTTTGCCCTGAGTGCTTCATTTTTCCGTGATGCCTCACCTGTATTTCCTGCATAAAGAAGATCGGAGATCTCAACAAGACTGTTTGTGGTTCCTGAAAGGGCGGAGAGAACGACGATGACTTTTTCGTCACCGTTAATCAGCGGTATTATTGATCTCATTCTGTCGGGATTGCCGACCGAGGTGCCGCCGAATTTCATTATTTTCATTTTGTCAGACTTTTGATTTTATTATACAAAAAAACCTGCATTGTCTTGCAGGTCTGTTATTTATCTTCCGTTTTGATAATTCATAAAAGATCAGACAGACCTGTGGTCAGGATGCCATGAATGTTTTATGTGTTTATTAATTGCCATGTTTGTTTTCAGATTTCAGGGAGCAAAAATATACTTTTAATTAAAACGTGATTATTTATTATTAATTTTTTTCTTATTTTTGTGCCCGCTAATAAAAGGCACAGGGCAAAGGGCTCAGGACGCAGGGGAAAACCCTAAGCCCTGAGCCCTGAGTCCTGAGTCTTAAGAGAAGCCCAGATGGCGAAATTGGTAGACGCGCTAGTTTCAGGGACTAGTGTCAGCAATGATGTGCAGGTTCGAGTCCTGTTCTGGGCACAGAAAATAAGTTAAAAGGAAAAAGGAAAAAGGAAAAAGGAAAAAGGCAAAAACCGGATAGAAGTACTTTTTATTTTCACATTCCACTTTTTACTTTTTACTTTTCACTTTTTACTTATCTTTGCAGCTCTGCCCAGATGGTGAAATTGGTAGACACGCCAGCTTGAGGGGCTGGTGCCGGTTACGGTGTGCAAGTTCGAGTCTTGTTCTGGGCACCAAAAAATACAAATCATAAAGCGCTTGAATAAAATTATTTAAGCGCTTTTTATTTCTAATCGATACTTTTGGGATTTTTCAGCAGAAATGGATTGATCGGGAAATGTTAATCTGATTTAAGATGATTTTATTCGACCATCTGCGAGGACCTTATGCATGGGTTGAAATTGTTCCAAAGCAATCTGACCTTCTTCGAAGGTCGGAATTTGAAAAGGCTTATGGTTGTTAATGATTCGATGGTTTTGAATTGCAAGCTATACTTTCCATTTCCCCATGATGGTCGTAAATAATCTTATTATTATAAAACAGACCCTGTCAATCTGCTGTGATGGTCGCAGACCACCGGATATCTGTAACACGAATGCTTCATACCTGCCTTTGCTGATCGTAGACCATCGAATTATTGTAACAAAGTCCCTTTCCGTCTGACCATGATGGTCGTAGACCATCTGATTACTGTAAAACGTATGTTACATATCTGTGTTTGATGGTCGTAGACCATCTGATTACTGTAAAACGTATGTTATATATCTGTGTTTGATGGTCGTAGACCATCGAATTATTGTAACAAAGACCCTGTCCGTCTTTCTATGATGGTCGTAGACCATCGAATTACTGTCAGGAACGGAATTTAAGTCTACGGTCCCTGTATGTATCACTGATATGTTTTATAACATATTACACTGTTGCTGATCTGGTTTGAGCATTGCATGGGAAATTTCTTTCATTATTTTTACGCCTCAGCAAGATCGATATTTACCAGCACAAATGATCACCATGCAATATTCTTAACAATCTTTTAGCATAGAGCCCTGAACCTTAAACACTTAGCTTATCGCATTAAAAAAACAACATATGAAAAAAAGCATTTTAATAATTCCTGTTTTCGCCTTTCTTTTAGTCACTCCTGTCTCTGCACAAAATGTCAGACCTGAATCCAAAGAATCAACTTACCAGAACACGTCATTCTATGACGTCAGTGCTGTAAATCGTAAATCCTTCCGTAAAAAACCAAAAAACATCATCCTTCTGATTGGCGACGGAATGAGCATACCCCAGATTTATGCCGGAATGACTGCCAACAAAGGCAATCTCTATCTGAACAATTTCAAACACATCGGATTTTCCAGAACATACTCCGCAAACCGTTATGTAACAGATTCGGGAGCAGGGGGTACCGCAATCGCCACAGGTCATAAAACCAAAAACTCAGCAATCGGAGTCGACAGTGCGAACATACCAGTGCCTTCAATTCTTGAAATCGCACAGTCAAACGGATTGGCAACCGGGATCGTGGTCACTACAAATATTCTTGATGCCACACCTGCTGCCTTTGTTGCCCATGTTCCCAACCGAAACATGATGGCCGACATTGCCGTTGATTTTACGGAAACAGGACCCGATGTTTTCATAGGTGGCGGAATCGAATATTTTAGAAACCGCAAAGATGGCCGTAACCTTATTTCTGAACTTTCCTCAAAGGGCTACCATGTCTGTGATACAATAACCGAACTTTTAAAAATAAGAAGCGGGAAACTGGCCGGATTTCTTACCGAGAACAGGGTCAGCAAAAGAGGTGACCAGCTGCCACTGACCACAGAAGTTGCCCTCGACATCCTCGATGATCATAAAAAAGGCTTTTTCCTTGTTGTAGAGGGCTCCGAGATCGACGGAGGAGGCCATAGCAACGACATTGCCTATACGGTTGAGGAAATGCTCGATTTTGACCGCGCTGTTGGTAAAGCCCTGGAATTTGCCGAAAAAGACGGAAAAACACTAGTTGTTGTTACAGCCGACCATGAAACAGGCGGCCTTACACTCGTCGACGGCGACCTTAAAACCGGAAAAATAACAGGCCGTTTCTCGACATCAGGCCATACCGGACTGATGGTACCTGTATTTGCATATGGTCCGGGTGCAGAAGAATTCGACGGAATTGATGAAAATACCTCATTTTTTAATAAATTTATAAGATTATTAAGACTGAAGCAATAACCTTCAAATCCATGAACATGAAACCAATTCCTGCCCCCCGTTTTTTCAGGCTGGCATCGTTTTTTGTCGTATTCATGACACTTATGTCCTGCTCAGGGAAGCATGACTCATCGTCCGTCCTTCTTCTCGATAACGGATGGATGATACAGTCTTCACAGAAGACAACCCTGAAAGGTGAAGAACTTTCAATGACTTCCGATAATATCAGCGGATGGTATTCCGCCGAAGTCCCCTCAACAGTATTCGGATGTCTAGTTAAAAATGGAGTTTACAAGGAAGTTTTCTTTGGGAAGAACCTTGAAAAGGCAGATCCGGCAGAGTTCCGGTGCTCATGGTGGTACAGGAAGAGCTTCACAACTATAAACAAGGAGAGCACGACTTATTATCTCGATTTTGACGGTATAATTTATAGCGCAAATATATGGCTTAACGGCAGGCAGATAGCGTCAGCCGATACATTGAAGGGGACTTTCAGGCAGTTTTCAATCAATGTAAGCGATCTTATCAGGAAGGATGGCGAAAACATCCTTGCTGTGGAAGTCTTCCCTCCCCAGGCGGGAGACCTTACAGTCGGATTTGTCGACTGGAACCCTGAAGCCCCCGACCGTGGAATGGGTATCTGGAGGGAGGTCAGGCTGCGCTCGTCCGGGGATGTCTCCCTCAGATATCCGTTCGTAGTTACAAAACTCGATACCGCGTCACTGAAAAACGCCTCACTTACAATCAGTTGTGAAGTAATTAACAATAGCAACAATAAGAAATCGGGATATCTGAATGTGATTATTGATGACGGGATCATTATTAAGAAGAAAGTTCAGCTTGCTCCTGCCGAGAAAAAGCTAATTAAATTCACATCTTCAGAATATCCTGAACTGAATATTGAGAATCCCAGGATCTGGTGGTCACACGACCTTGGAAAACCTGAATTGTATGATATGAAGGTCAGCTTTGTCGACGGCAATTATTTGAGCGACAAAGTGGAGACGAGGTTCGGCATACGTGATATTTCGACTTATACATATACTAAATACGGCAGGGAACACAAGGGTTTTAAACTTAATGGCCGGAGAATCCTCATAAAAGGAGGAGGATGGGTCGACCAGCTTTTTCTGATGCCTGATTCGATAAAGCTCGAACGCCAGATAGAGTATGTGAAACATATGAATCTGAATGCCATTCGTCCGGAAGGCTTCTGGGGCAACAACCACGACCTTTATGATATTTGCGACAGGGAAGGGGTGCTCATTATGACAGGATGGAGCTGCCAGTGGGAGTGGCCCGAGTATTGCGGGAAAAAAGAGTGTGATGAGCTTTATGGTTGTGTCCAGACACCTGAGGAGGTTGAACTGGTCGCCAGATCATGGAAAGATATGATAAAATGGCTTAGGAACCATCCAAGCATCTTCATGTGGATGACCGGAAGCGACATGCTGCCTTTGCCGGAACTCGAGAGAAAATATATTGACATACTTGCTGCTGATGATCCAACCAGGCCGATGGTTACTTCGGCAGCCATGAAAAAGAGCACTATTTCGGGGTGGTCGGGGATGAAAATGGAAGGTCCCTATGAATATGTTCCTCCAATCTACTGGTATACTGATACTATTTATGGCGGAGCATACGGTTTTAATACCGAAACCGGCCCGGGTGCACAGGTTCCTCCGGTTGAATCGATACGCGAGATGATCCCCGCTGAATCATTGTGGCCAATAAACGATACATGGGAATACCACTGCGGAAGGAATGAATTCCAAACCCTAAACCGTTACAATACGGCCATGAATGAAAGATTCGGCAAACCTGCCACCCTTGATGAATACTGCACAAAGGCCCAGCTTCTGAACTACGAATCAATCAGGCCGATGTTTGAGGCTTTCCAGGCTAACCGGTATGATGCAACAGGCATAATACAATGGATGCTGAATTCTTCATGGCCCAAGCTTATCTGGCAGCTTTATGGCTTCGACCTTCTTCC
>JAAYUS010000257.1 GCA_012517605.1 Bacteroidales bacterium | reverse complement strand
GCAAAAATGTTCTGCAGTGTGTCTTTGAACGAACTTCCTTGTTTACTCATTTTTATCGATTTTGGTTAGGTTAAAATTTTTAATGATCTGCAAATATATATTTTCAATTGTTTTTATACAATACCTAAAAAAAATATTGCTTTAATTTAAAATAGTTTAAAATAGTTTATGATCCTTTAACAAAGAATAAATTAAGTCAATCCAATCTATAAAAGACCTTCATAAAGAACCACACCCTGTCAAAAAACTGATTTATTTTTTAGAAAATAATGTCATTCTATAATTCTGTGGTAACCGCAAAGGACACAAAGGCTTAACAAAGGATTCAAAGTTTTCCTGACTGAATCGATGCTTTGTTCCCTTTGAGTGTTTCCTTAGTGCCCTTCGTGGTCATTTTATTCACTTTTTTATTTATGCTATTGTTCAAGTTTTACATTGTAAACCCTCGACTTTGTTATGGCAACTTCCTGTGTCTTATAGCCTTTAGCGCTTATGACAAGGAATTCCGATTCCTGAGGTATTTCAAATTTGTATTCTCCTTTAGCATTGGTCAGGTTTTCTGCTGCTGTATCCTTAACTCTTACAGATGCATATGGGATAGGCTGCCCTGCCATGTTGGTGACGACACCCTTGATCTCATTCGGGTTAATACCCTTCTTGACTGATGCCTGGTAATCCTGAACCCATTTAAGGTTGCTTTTTGCAGAAGTATTTGCAGGATCGAGTTCAAGGATCTTCTGGTAAGATTCTGCTGATCTGCTGAGGAAGCCAAGCTTGCCCTCAAGGGTTTTTTCCTGTCCGGCAGCCCTTGTTTCAAGACTTCCGAGTCCGTTATAGCCTCTTATCTTATTTTCCTTGTTCTGTGGATCCAGGGATATCATCCTGTTATAGAAATCCTTGGCAAGGGTGTAATTACCATTTTCCATATTATAGTATCCGAGATAGGTCAATGCTTCAATCATTTCGCTTTCGTTCTTCAGACTGTCTTTTGCAGCAATACTCAGCATCTTTTCAAACTTTGGTTTTGCAAGTCCAAGCTTTGTATCAGGATCCATTCTTGAATATGTACGTGCAAGATAGACATGTGCAGGGAGGTAATCAGGCGATTTCTTGATTACAATATTAAACACTGAGTCGGCTGATTTGTATTTTTCACCATTGTAGAAAGCTCTTCCAACCTGCATATAATCGGCCAGATTGTTTTCCTTGGCAGGATCAATGAGCCTGGCCCATGTTTTGGCCGCACTGTCATATCTTCTGAAAGAATAGTAGTTAACTGCCATTTCATTGAGAAGTGATCTTTCCTGTGATGTCAGAGGTGCGTTTGGATCAGTCCTCTTGAAATTGAATGCCTTATTAAATTCTGCAAATGCTTTGTCGATTTCCTTGTTTGCCTGGGCAATGGATTTTTCAAGATTTGAAATCTTACCTGTAAGCTCGTCGACGCTGGCCTGGAATTTTGGCTTATTGGGGGCTGTTGCAGTAGCAAGCCTCGATTTTTCCCTTTCAAGCTGTGGTTTCAGACTGTTCAGTTCATCTAAAAGCTTTGTATAGTTCTGGTTTTTCTTCAGGAGTATCCTTGCCATATAATGGTGGTCTTTCTGAAGGATGAGGCTTGGATCGACTGTTTTGAAAAGTGTCTCCATGTAGGTGAGAGCCTTTTCATAGTCGGGATTATCCTTTTCAAAATATGAATAACCGGCCAGGCGGTTCATATAGCCCCTTGATTTGTCAACAGCAAGAATGTCTTCAACGTTTTTGATAACCTCATCATAATCGCCTGCATAGAAAAGTGAGTTCACATATCTGGTCTTGGCAGGGATATTTCCTGCAGTGAGGTCAAGATATTTCTTGAAATTTTCCTTTGATTGTTCAAGACGTCCGGCGCGCCAGTAAAGCTGGCCAAGTTCACGGTATGCAGGAGCATAATTCGGATTTAGCCTGATTGCTTCCTCAAAGTTTGGTATTGCTTGCTGCAATGCACGCCCCTTGACATATACATACCCGATTTTCATTGCCGCGGTGGATGACTGGGGATCGGCAAACTGGGCAAGATTATAGTTCTTTATCGCATTTGATCCGTCATTGACCATCATATAGAGGTCGCCGGCTATCAGATATATCTCTGGATTTTTAGTGTCGATCTTAAGAGCCTGCCTGATAAGAGGAAGTGCAATTGAAGTATCTACAACACCGTCCTTTGCATATGACTCGGCAATTTTTGCCAGTGTTAAGGCATAATCTTTTGCCGGAGGACTTATCTTCTTGAGGTTCTTGTAAGGCAGAAGAAAACTCTTTGCCTTGGCTCTCATTTCATTAGCTTTTGCATCATCCCCAAGATAATATGCAACTTTTGCAAGCCCGACATAGTTGAGTGGATCATTTGGATTTGCACTTACACCTTTATCGTACATCTCCTTGGCAGATTTGGTGGCAGCTGCCAGTGAATTAGTAATTGTATCTGAATAATATTCCAGAAGAAAATTTTCTCCATAATAATAATAATTCTTGCTGTTACCCGGTTCTTTCTGTATCAGGGCCTTATACACGTCTGCAGCTTTGTCGTACGATTCACTTTTTGTCAACTGGATCGCACTGTTCAGATCCTGAGCCTGAAGACTAAATGCCACCAGAACCGAGCAGGCTCCTGTCAGCAAAACGCCCTTTTTTAACATCGAAATTTTCATAGCTTTTTGTTTTGTAGTCAATTATTGTTACTTGTTTTGTTGCTTTCCTATTATTATTCCCCTTTGCATAAGGGATACCTTATTTATTTTTTATATAGTACCTTATTCTTTCTTAATCTGTACCAGCCTTATTGGCATTGTTGCAGGCACAAGTCCCGATTTGAGAACAATGCGCTGACCCTGCTCTCCGGTGGCCCATTGAATGAAACCTGATCCAAGGCCTGAGAATGTCTCCCTGGAGATTAGGTAGACCTCCCTGACAAACGGATAAGTTCTGTCATATATTGATGCCTGGTATGGACGGTAGTAAGTGCCGTCATTTATAAAAGGCTGGGATATTGCCAGCACATTTACCTTTTTAATAAAGCTGATGCTGAGCGAATCATCCTTGTCACTTATCCAGTTTGCACTGATTATTCCAAGCGCGTCGGGATTCCTTGAAACGAAATCAATTACTTCTGCATTGTTGTTGACGGCAAAGAAATTCTTTCCAAGTGTGTCCTTAAGCTCAAAATGTTCCCTGAAATACCTTATGTTCCCGGATTTGTTATTGTCGAAAATGATCCTTATCTCACCCAGCTTCGATTTAGGGTTTACCTCATTCCAGTTTGAGATTTTACCCGTGAAGATATCCCTCACGGTTTCATAATTAATAAGTGTATCCTTGTTTTCCCTGTTTGTGATAAGAGCCAGGGCATCGTATGCAAAGGTGATGGTCCTTGCCACTACCAGTGTGTCACGAAGGTATTGAACCTGATCATCAGTAAGCTTCCTGCTTGTAACCATTACCTTCACGGAATCATTCATGAAATCATTCACAATATCATATTCCGGCTTGTATTCGGGAGTGACCTTTGCCCTTGTATATAATGAAGTAAATGTAAACACTTCTGTATCAATTAGTGGTTGAAATGATTCATCCACAGCAATTTTAATGTTCCCGCTTGTTGGCGTTTCGCGCGGGTCTTTTGTGCCTCCTGTGTTACACGAACTGATCATTAAAATCATTCCTGCAACCAGAAGATGAATTTCTGATTTTGAAAAAAAGTGTTGTATCATTCTCAATATCTTATTGGTCTGTGATGAAAAAGACCCGAACGCAATAATAATAAATTTTTGATTAAATCCCGTTATCATTTTTTTACTAATATATTCAGCATGTAATTAATTATTTCCTGATTAACATACTGCAAAGTACATGCCAACCCTCAAAATGATAATTAAAAAGACCTTGTCAGTCAGCATCCTCTCTGTCTTTTCTGAAGAAGAGTTCAACTATGCTGACATAGGCCCTGTAAGCCCTGTAAATTCCATAGAATATTAGGACCGAACCGAAGATAACCAGAGCTGACCTGTCCATGATTGTGTTCTTGAAATAGAATATCATGTAAATCCCCACCCCTAAATAAAAAAAGACCATAAAAACACTGAAAATAGCAGTTATCTGCTGCATCATTTTATTCTCATTCATGCCGAATCTTTTAGTTAACAAATTAACAACTAATTAAGCTACAATCAAAAAAAACAAATCGAATTTTTATCTTTCCTGTAAATATTTTACAAAATTAATATTTATTCCTGCCGGTGGAACAGAAAAGAGCTGTCTCCATAACTTAAAAATCTGAATCCGTTATTAAGTGCATAGTTATAGATATCCTTCCACGCATTTCCGGCCCATGCAGCGATCAGCAGCAAAAGGGTGCTCCCCGGCTGGTGAAAATTGGTGATTATCCCGTTTGTTACCCTGAACCTGTATCCGGGAATTATAATTAATTGGGTGGATGCGCTTAATGTTTTACATCCTTTCTTTTTCATGACCTCTGAAAGTGCATCCAGTGCCATGGCTGAACTTATTTCCCTGTTTCTGTTGTATGGCTCCCATTGTCCGACTTTAAGATTTTCGATATTAATGTCAGGATCCTCGATCGCCTTTATTCCAAGCCAGTATATACTTTCAATTGTCCTGACGGATGTGGTTCCTACTGCAATAATTCTACCCTCGTTTTCAATGAGCTTCGAAATTGTGTCATGTGTTACAAAAAAATGTTCAGTATGCATATTATGACTGGCGATATTCCCGCTCCTTACGGGCTGGAAAGTACCAGCCCCGACGTGAAGGGTAACACAGACTTTGTCTATTCCTTTTCCGGGAAGGCTGTTCAGAACACCATCAGTGAAATGCAGTCCGGCGGTCGGTGCAGCCACTGATCCTTTGACAGCAGAATAAACTGTCTGGTATCTGTCATTGTCCTCTATTACATCTTCCCTGGCGATATAAGGAGGCAGAGGGATATGTCCGGCTGCCTCGATCACTTCACTGAAGCTTAAGTCAGCGCAATCCCAAGAAAACTTTATTATCCGGGCTTCTCCTGCCTCTCCGGCTTTCTCAGCTTCAAGGCTGTATTCTTTTCCCCCTGAAAGGAATTTCATTGTAATGGCCCTGCTTTTCCATTTTTTCAGATTGCCGATAATGCATTTCCATTTGACAGGACCTGAAGACGAGAATGATGTTTCATAACCTGGAGGTTCTATTGGTTCCAGACAGAATATTTCGATACGGGCTCCTGACTTCTTGTGAAAAACGAGCCTTGCCCTTATAACACGGGTGTCGTTGAAAACAAGGAGTGATCCCTTGCTTATATGATTCCCGATGTTTCTGAACGTATCCGAAGTTATATTGTACCCGTCGTAGAGAAGCAGTTTGGAGCCATCTCTTTCTGGCGCAGGATACTGTGCAATTCTATCTTCAGGGAGTTCATAGCCGAAATCGCCTATATTGATATCTGTCATCGGGAGCCGCAATAAAATACAGGCCCCAAATGTAATATTTTTATTGGTACCATCTATTTTGTATCTTTGCACTGCAGCAGGCTGTTCCATCGTTCCGGGAAATCGGAAAGGAAAGTCCGGACAACGCAGAGCACCATGCTTCCTAACTGGAAGATATCCGCGAGGGTATAGCAGTGTAACAGAAAATAACCGTCGCGCCACTGGTGTGACAAGGGTGAAAAGGCGAGGTAAGAGCTCACCGGTCCTGAAGGCGACTTCAGGAGCCGTACGCCTCATGGGTTGTAAGACCATGTATACCGGCAATGAGGGCTGCTCGTCCGATGCCGGGGGGTAGGTCGCTGGATCCTGTCAGTGATGACGGGACAAGATAAATGATGGAAAACGTTTCAGATTTCTCTTGCAGAAGCATGAAGCGTCACAGAATCCGGCTTACAGGCCGGCTGCAAAAAAAGGTAATGCCGCAGCATTACCTTTTTTATTAAGGACATGCAATGTCATGTTCTTACTTTATCTTAAAAACGCTATCCTCGATGGGAACATCCACTTCAACCTTTGTGAAGGTTGTAACAATATCCATTCCGCTGGCACTTGTGGTGGTTTTCATCGGAAGCATTATCCCGTATGCATCAGAATACTCAGAAGGATATGATTCGACGGTTATTGCCATTCCTCCCTGGTTTACATCAGCAACAGTCTTTGAAAGCAGATAGGAGGATTTGTCAATATACATAACTGCAGAATTGCCATTGCCCAGGTCAGCCTTAATCTTGAATGCGGGTTTGCCGTTAACGGCTTCTTCACCTGCGAGCGAGAGTTTCCCGTCTTTAAGAAATTGGGCCATGTAGTTGTTGAACATGTTGTTTCTGGCTATTTCCCTTAGCTGATCGCTGTTCATTTCTACCGGGTCTGATGATCCGGCCATGGGATTTACCATATATCCTTTTTCTCCGTCAAAAACCTGGATAATATCCTGACCATTAAAGCTGGTGACACTTTTAAATTTATTGGGATTCTTCATCCACATTTCCATCGGCATGTCCATCCCCATAACAGAGGTTTTTGCCGATATTTTGATTGTTTTGAAATTTCCAATCTTGTCAAGTTTATTAGCTACGGTATATTTGCCAATTATATCCTCAAGCGATTGTGCATTGACAATTATCACCGCCATAATAAGAGTTACGGAAAGCAAAAGTTTTTTCATAAAATTTCTGTGATTTAAAGATTAATAAAGGTATTTACTGTATTTCGCAATGCTGTAAGCATTATCAAAAGTCGTTCCAGTTTTGAAAGCTGAAGCATATTGGCGCCGTCCGACTTTGCTGAAGACGGATCAGGATGTGTCTCAAGGAAGATTCCGTCGGCGCCTGCACTTATTGCTGCTTTTCCTATTGTTTCTATCATTGCCGGATTCCCTCCCGAAACTCCCTTTTCCTGATTGGGCTGCTGAAGGGAATGTGTAATATCCATTATTACCGGTACGCCATTTTCCTTCATTACCGGAATATTTCTGAAATCAACGACAAGGTCCTGATATCCGAACATATTGCCACGGTCGGTAAGCATTATCTTATTGTTGCCCGACTCCCTGACTTTTTCAACGGCAAATTTCATTGAAGCGCCGGAAAGGAACTGGCCCTTCTTTATGTTTACCCATTTCCCTGTCGCCGCGGCAGCGGCAAGAAGGTCTGTCTGGCGGCAAAGAAAAGCAGGGATCTGCAATATGTCAACGTATTCAGCTGCCATTTCAGCTTCACCGGGATTATGTATGTCAGTTATTACAGGAACGGAAAAATGCGATTTTACCTTTTTCAGGATCTCCAGAGCCCTGATGTCTCCTATGCCCGTAAATGAATCTCCTCTTGACCGGTTAGCCTTTCTGTATGAAGCTTTGAAGACCAGAGGTATCCGGTAAATGTCAGAAAGCTCTGTCAGACGTCCTGCGATCTCAAATACCATATCCTCTCCCTCAACCACACACGGGCCGGCAATAAGAAGGAAGTTTCCTGAATCTGAATGCTTCAGTCCGGGGATATCTGTTTTATTATTATTCATTAGGCGTAAATATAGAATTAAATATCATAATCATATATGCCTTTCCACAGGTTGTCAAGTCTTTTTCTGATTTCTTCCTCCTTCGGATTTTTCCCGGGCTCATAAAATTTCATTCCTTTTATTTCTTCAGGAAGAAAATTGTCTTTAATAAAATTTCCCTCAAAGCTGTGGGCATATTTATAATCTTTATGATATCCAAGATCCTTCATCAATTTCGTCGGAGCATTGCGGATATGAAGAGGGACCGGCAGGTCACCCGTATCCCTTGCCGTTGCCTGTGCATTTTCAATAGCCATATATGAGGCATTGCTCTTGGGCGACGTCGCAAGGTAAACTGCTGCTTCCGATAAAATTATTCTCGACTCGGGCCAGCCTATAACATTAACTGCCTCAAAGCATGCCCTTGCAAGTAACAATGCGTTGGGATTTGCCAGACCAATGTCTTCAGCAGCAAGGATGAGCATTCTCCGGGCAATGAACTTCGGGTCCTCACCGCCTTCAACCATCCTTGCAAGCCAGTAAACCGCTGCATTCGGATCGCTTCCCCTGATCGATTTGATGAAAGCAGATATTATATCATAATGCTGTTCACCGTTCTTGTCATAAAGGGCAAGGTTCTTCTGGACGTATTCCAGTACCTTCTCATTGTCGATCACTATCTTTTCCGATCCTGTTTCATTGATCATCGATGAAACAACAAGCTCAAGGGCGTTGTAAAGCTTCCTGGCATCACCTCCCGATATCCTGAGAAGAGCCTCATTTTCTTTTATTTCGACATCATATTTTGAAAGGTAGATATCTTTTCTGAGCGCTTTGTCAAGCAGACTTACAAGTTCTTTTTCATCGAGAGGGTTCATTACATATACCTGGCAACGGGATAGCAGCGGAGATATAACTTCGAATGAAGGATTTTCAGTTGTTGCACCAATAAGGGTGATGATTCCCTGTTCAACCGAACCCAGTAGTGAATCCTGCTGCGACTTGTTGAAACGGTGAATCTCATCAATGAACAGAACCGGGTTTGGCTGGTCGAAGAATTGCTGTTTTTTTGCCTTTTCGATTGTATCCCTTACATCCTTAACACCTGAATGAACAGCGCTTAAATGAAAGAATGGCCTTTTGAGAGTATTTGCAATAATTGATGCAAGGGTTGTCTTTCCGACTCCGGGTGGTCCCCATAGAATGAAAGAAGGAATGTTGCCCGATTCAATCATTTTCCTGAGAACAGCATTTTTCCCGACAAGATGTTCCTGGCCAACGAATTCATTGAGATTTCTGGGCCTGAGCCTGTCAGCCAGCGGTTGATTTGCAAGCATTCTGTAATATTTATGCAAAAATAGCAAAAACAATTATCGCTCTTACCTTTTATATAAAGGGATTGCCTGACAGATTTTATTGTTATTATTGCAGACAATATTAATATTCTGGCAATCATGATCAGAAATCCGGCTTTAATTCTGGCTGCAGTCTGTCTGCTTACTGCATGCAATACAACGACAATCCCGGTAGTTCCTTTGCCGGTAGAAGGTCATAGCATAATCTCCGACAGCGGGATGGTCGTTTCGGCCCATCCTGAGAGCTCACGGATCGGCATAAAGATCCTTAAGAAAGGAGGCAATGCCGTTGATGCTGCGGTAGCCGTCGAGTTCGCACTTGCCGTCTGTTATCCGGAAGCAGGCAACATAGGAGGTGGTGGTTTTATGCTTGTCAGGGAGGCTGACGGAAGAACCGACCTGATCGATTACCGGGAAAAGGCGCCTCAAAATTCATTTGAGACCATGTATCTTGATGCAGATGGTAACGTGAGGAATGGCCTGAGTACTGATTCACACATGGCTTCGGGTGTCCCCGGGACGGTTGACGGCATGCTGAACATCCATTCAAAATATGGCAACCTTTCTTTCAGGGAAGTAATCCAGCCTGCAATTGATCTGGCATCAAATGGATTTCCTGTCACTTCAGGACAGGCTGCTGATTTAAATAACAACAGGGAGCGTTTTCTGAAGATGAACGACACAAAAGTGGCTTTTGTCAGGGATGTGCCATGGAAGGGCGGTGATACTCTCAGACAGCCTGATCTGGCAAAGACACTTGAGCTAATCCGCGACTATGGAAGGGACGGTTTTTATTCAGGGAGAACTGCAAAGCTTATTGTCAGCGAGATGGAAAGGGGTAACGGGATCATGACCCTGAATGATCTTTCAGAATACAATTCTGTTTTCAGGGATCCTGTTTCGGCCTGGTACAGGGGATACAGGGTAATTTCAGCCTCACCTCCGTCGGGTGGCGGGATCATACTTCTGCAGATTCTTGGAATGATTGAACCATATGATCTGAAAAAGCTTGGCTTTCATACCGTCAGTTCAGTTCACCTCATCGCCGAGGCCGAAAAACGGGCATTTGCCGACAGGGCTGAATATCTCGGAGATCCTGATTTTACCGGTATACCATTAAAGGAGATGCTTGATACCGGTTATCTTCATTCAAGAATGAGCAGCTTCAGGCCCGGGTCAGCGACACCGTCGTCTTCGTTATCCCACGGATTATTGATCCCCGCCGAAAGCGAGGAGACAACCCATTATACCGTTGTTGATTCCTATGGTAATGCAGTTGCTGCCACGACTACACTGAACAATACATTCGGATCAGCCATAGTCGTTGACAGTGCAGGCTTCCTGCTTAACAACCAGATGGATGACTTTTCCGTTAAGCCCGGATTCCCGAATATGTATGGTTTAATCGGATCAGAAGCGAATTCTATAAAGGGAGGAAAGAGAATGCTTAGTTCAATGACTCCGTTCATAGTTGAAAAGGATGGCGCATTGTTTCTGGCAGGAGGTTCGCCCGGAGGATCGACCATCCCTACAACGGTACTCCAGGTTCTGATTAATGTCATTGATTATGGCATGAATATCAGGCAGGCTGTTGATACAGGAAGGTTCCATCACCAATGGCTTCCGGATATGATCACTTATGAGAATAATTCCCTTGACCAGTCGGTGATCACCGGACTGGAGGAAATCGGGCATCATCTTCAATCGCGCTCATCCATAGGAAGGGTCAATGCAGTCATGATCCTTCCTGGGAGCAGGAAATGGGGAGTGGGAGATTCGAGAGGTAACAATTCTGCAAGAGGCTACTGACCGGAATCATGCCTCCGTTTTTAAGAATTTGTGGTAAAATTATTTTGCCTGAAGAAAATAAATGATACATTTATCAGTTATTTAACTGTCTATAAAGGCATAAAAATATAGTATTTGAATACTATCAGATATTTATTCAGTTATGAAAAAGTCCCTGCTGATAACAATCGTTGTAATTTTGCTTATTCTTGCCGTTCCATTTGTTTTCTATCTTAGCTGGTCTTTCCAGGATAAAAAGCCAATCGATATAGCTATTCTCGACAAGACAGTTCCGACTCTTGAACGTATTAATCATAAATC